>CBIFVW010000087.1:0-13341 GCA_966186155.1 uncultured Sphingomonas sp. | reverse complement strand
TTCATGATCAGCAAGTCCGAAGCCGCCGAAGCGTTGCGCGAGGCGGAGCGTGTCCATCGCCGAACCAGCGTGAGCGGTGCCTATGCCAAGGCGAGCCCGCATCTGCTGTGCGCGGGGATCATCTGGGCGGCCGGCTATGTGGCGACGGGCCTGACGCGGTCCGAGCAATGGGCGCTGATCTGGATCCCGCTCGCATTACTGGGCGTGCTCGCCAGCTTCGCAATCGCCTATATGTCGCATCGCTCCGCGGCCGGCGGCCCCGCCGCGCGCGTGGTCCACGCATCGGGCGTCCTCTGGATGACCGCGACGCTGATGGTGTTCATGGCGGCGACGTTCCTGCTCTTCCAGCCGCGCGAGCCTCTGCCCTATCTCGCCTTCCCGGCGTTGCTGATGGCGCTCGTCTATGTGCTGGCCGGAAGCCTTGGCCTGCCGCGCTTTCGATGGATCGGCGCGGGCATGTTCGCGCTCATGATCGTCGGATTGCTGGTCGGCCGGGATTCGATCGCCTTCTGGACCGCGGCAGCCGGCGGCGGCGGGCTCATCCTCGGCGGCCTGTGGCTGCGAAAGGCCTGAGCATGGCCGAGCCCAACGAGTTGATTCACCAATCGCTGCGGCTGAAGATCATGGCCGCGCTGAATGCCGCCCGGGACGAGGACCCGCTCGAGTTCACGCGGCTGAAGGCGCTGGTCGGCGCGACCGACGGAAACCTCTCGACGCATCTCTCGACGCTCGAGACCGCAGGCTATGTCGCGCTCGAAAAGGCGTTCGTGGGCAAGAAGCCCCGTACGCGCGTGGCGATCACCAAGGCGGGGGCGGCCGCATTCCGCGAGCATACCGCCTATCTGCGCGACCTGCTCGACGGCTAGGCCTTCTTCAGCCGGTCTTGCCCGTGCGCTCGTCGGCGATCCTCTTGTCCAAAGCTGCGGCCGCCTTGTCCGCATAGGCGCGACAGGCGCCGGGATCGGCGAACGGGTTGGGCTCGCGCCGCTCGGCCAGGCGCCGGAGCTTCTCGCCGTCGCCCGGCTGGTTGGGATGCGAGGTGATCAGCATGTCGCAGGGCAGGCGTCGCATCGCCGCGAAGCTCCGCCGGAACGACGCCACCAGCCAGGCATGGCCGGGATCGGAGAAGCGATAGCTGTCAGGCGCGACGGGGTTCAGGCTCGCCGCGAAGACCATCGTCCGGCACCGGCGTGCCTCGCAGCTCCGCCAGGTCCAGCTCGTGCTGCCGCGCGTGTGTCCGGGCGTGGCGCGGGCCGTCACGGTCACCGATCCGAGGCGGATCGTCGCGCCGTCGCGGACGGTGCGCAGCCGCTGGACGGCCGGGAAGGGTGGCAGCCAGACCGTCTGGGCGTCGGACGGATCGGTCCCGCCGCGCAGCACCGCCGCCGCCGCCGCGCCCGCCACCACCGTCGCGCCGCTGTCGCGCGCCAGCGCCGCGATCCCGCCGGCATGGTCGTAGTGCGGCTCGGTGCTGAGGATGTACTTCACGTCCTCGATCCGGAAGCCGAGCTTGCGGATGTTCGCCTCGACCGCGCGCACGCCCTGCGGCACCGAGCCATCGATCAGGATCAGCCCTGCGCCGGTATCGATCAGCCCGACATTGAGGCCTTGGAACCCGACCAGATAGGTGTTGCCGAAAAGGCGCGCCGGCTCCTGCGGCCCCAGCCAGCGTTTCGCGCTCTCCGGCGCGATCGGGCGGAGCAGCGGGTCGTCGGTCTCCTGTGCGGGCATCACGGCGGCGAGCGCGGCGAACAAGGCAAGAGCTGGTTTCAAGACATTCCCCTTCGTCGGTGCCGTGAGATGGCCGCAGCCGCGTGCTGGCTGCAAACCAGCATTTCTCGGAGGACCCATGAGCGGGATTGATGGCTGCCCGGCTTTTGCTGCTGGAAATATGGACCCTCGCCTGCCACGGTCGGGCGAAACCGCGGGAACGGCATGATGACGCTGCGCTGCCTCTGTTGCCTTTTGCTGACCGTGCTCCTCTCCCGGCCGGCCGCCGCGCAGGAAATGCCGCGGGCTATCCTGCTGGTGCCGGATCGCGTCTTCACCGCCGTCGACCGAGTCGAGCATCCGGGCTGGAAGGTCCTGGTCGCGGACGGAAAGATCGTCGCGGTCGGCCCGGACGTAGCTGCGCCCGCGGGTGCCGAGACGCTGGCGCTGCCCGGCACGACGCTGCTGCCGGGGCTGATCGATCTCCACGTCCATCTGTTCCTCCACCCCTATGACGAGGCGAGCTGGAACGATCAGGTCGTGAAGGAGCCGCTGGCGCTCCGCACCGCGCGCGCGGTCGCCCATGCGCGCGCGACTCTGATGGCCGGCTTCACCACGGTGCGCGACCTCGGCACCGAAGGGGCGGGGGACGCCGATGCGGGCCTGCGCGAGGCGATCCGCCAGGGGATCGTGCCGGGACCGCGGCTGCTGATCGCCGATCGCGCGCTGGTCGCCACCGGCGCCTATGGTCCCAAAGGCTATGCCTTCGACGTGCCGCAGGGCGCCGAGGAAGTGAGCGGCGTCGAGAATGTCGTCGCCGCGGTCCGCCGCCAGATCGCGCATGGCGCCGACTGGGTGAAATTCTACGCCGATTATCGCTGGGGGCCGGGGGAGCCGAGCCGCGCGACCTTCGGCCTGGACGAGCTCAGGGCCGGTATCGCGGCGGCGCACGATGCCGGGCGCAAGGTCGCGGTGCATGCGAGCACGCCCGAGGGGATGCGCCGCGCCGTGCTGGCCGGCGCCGACACGATCGAGCACGGCAATGACGGGACCGCGGCGCTGTTCGCGCTGATGAAGGCGCGCGGCGTCGCCTTCTGCCCGACGCTGGCGGCGACCGACGCCACCTCGCGCTATGGCGGCTGGAGCGGCTCCGGGCCCGAGCCCCAGGCGATCCGCGCCAAGCGGGCGAGCTACGCGGCGGCGCTCGGATCGGGCGTGACGATGTGCGTCGGCGGCGACACCGGCGTGTTCGCGCACGGCGCCAATGCGCGCGAGATCGAGCTGATGGCGGCCTGGGGCATGGCGCCCGCCGATGCGCTCTGGACCGCCACGGCCGGCAATGCGCGAATCCTGGGCATGGCAGAATCGATCGGGAGCATCGCGCCCGGGCGGGCCGCCGATCTCGTCGCGGTGACGGGCGATCCGCTGACGGAAACCTCGGCGCTTGGCCGCGTCGCGATGGTCATGCAAGCGGGGACCGTCGTCCGCGCGCCCTGAGAGGCGCGTTCGCACTCGACCGTTGCGCGCCTGCAACAGCGTCACGAGACTGTCATTTTAGAGTCTCTGAAAAGTCTCCCGAACCCAACGTTAGAGTCACGCAACGCGCCTACCGCCCGGATCGGGCGCGATAGGGGGTAATTCGCATCGATCGCCGCGCGCCTGGATCAGCAACGATACGACCGGGAGTTTTTCCGCGATGGCGAGCTTCAAGCGCTACGGCCTCATCCTCATGACGACAGCCGCCTCCGCGGCACTCTCCGCCTGCAACGGCGCGGACAATGTGGCCTCGCCGGGCGCCGGCAGCGTGGTCATCGTCCAGCCGACTCCGACCCCCGCCCCGACGGCGACCCCGACTCCGACGGCGCCGATCACGGCGGCGCAGTTCGCCGCGGTGACCACGGTGAACGGCCTCAGCATCACGGCCCAGGAGCAGCTCGACGTCGTCAACGCCGGCACGAACAACAACGTGAACGGCACAAACCAGCTGAACGGCATCTTCCCGGCCAGCGCGACCTCGCTGACCACCGCCGCCAACCCCGCGACGCTCAATCCGTTCTTCGTCAGCACCAATTATGTCGGCGCGCTCAACGGCCCGACCGATACGTCGTTCGACGGCTGGACCTGCAACTCGAGCACGGCGAACTTCGGCACCACCAGCGCCAGCTGCACGGCGGTTCCCGCGGTCGGCACCGGCGGCTCGGGCGCGACCTGCCCGGCCGGCACCACCGATGACGGCCTGGTGCAGACCTTCCGCGTCTGCCGCCTGCCCCAGCTCATCGCCACCGACCTGACGCTGCCGAAGATCTCGGGCGTCGTCTATCGCCTGCGCGGCCAGACCGAAGTCGGGACCGACCAGGGCGCCACGGGCGGCGCGGGCGTGACGCTCACCATCGCGGCCGGCGTCGTCGTCGCGGCCGATTCGAGCGAGCCGACCAACGACCTGCTCCTCGTCAACCGCGGCTCGAAGATCCAGGCGGTGGGCACCGTCACCGCGCCGATCATCTTCACGTCGCAGCAGAACCTCGCCGCCAATGGCGTGAGCGACGTGACCCAGGGCCAGTGGGGCGGCATCATCCTGCTCGGCCGCTCGACCACCGCGGTCTGCGCGGCCGGCACCGGCGGCAACACCGGCACGCCGTGCCAGCAGGCGATCGAAGGCGTCACCGGCCGCTTCTACGGCGGCACCAACGAAGCCGACAGCAGCGGCCAGATGTCGTACGTCCAGATCCGCTACACCGGCATCGCGATCTCGGACGGCAACGAGCTCCAGGGCCTGACCCTGGGCGCCACCGGCTCGGGCACGGTCCTCGACCACATCCAAAGCCACAACTCGGCCGATGACGGCATCGAGATCTTCGGCGGCACCAGCAACGTCAAATATTTCGCGGCGACCGGCGCCGACGACGACGGCTTCGACGTCGACAATGGCTGGCGCGGCTTCATGCAGTTCATCATCGCGGCGCAGAAGGTGTCGGGCGCGACGGCCGACTCCTTCTCGACCGAGATCGACTCGAACAATGCCGAGGACCTGCTGCCGCGCACCTGGGGCCGCTACGCCAACTTCACCTTCATCCAGACCGCGAACGCGCCGGCGGCGATCCGCCTGCGCGGCGGCGCCGACTTCACCTTCGTCAACGGCATCGTGAAGACCCCGACCAACGTGGCCTGCGTCAACATGGTCGCCGGCGAGACGAGCGCCGCGGACCGCTCGACGATCCGCCCGGCGAACGCCGCGCTCCAGGATCAGGGCCCGCCGGTGTTCAACTCGGTCTATTTCAGCTGCCAGGGCCGCTGAGGTTTCCGAGCAGATGCACAACCTTGCCGGGGCGGTGCGAGCCGCCGCCCCGGCATGCCGATACTTTATGACTGGATGACACGGCCATGCAGCGACGCCTTGCCTATGCCACGCTTCTTCTCCTGACGTCTCAACTCGTCTCTCCGGCCGCGCTTGCCCAGACCGCGGGGGGAACCGCCGATCAGACGCCGGCCGTCTCGCCCCAGACCGATCCGCAGGCGGATCCGCAGCAAGACCAGACCACGCCCGAGGTCTCGGCGCCGGGCATGGACGTCACGGCGGGCGAGGACATCGTCGTCACCGGCCGGCACATCCCGAACGTCGTGCGCAGCACGCCGCAGATCGTCTCGGTCCTCTCGACCGAGGACATCGCGCGGACCGGCGAAGGCGACATCGCCGGTGCGCTGACCCGCGTCACCGGCCTCAGCGTCGTCGGCGGCGGCTTCGTCTATGTCCGCGGCCTCGGCGACCGCTATTCCTCGTCGCTGCTCAACGGCTCGCCCCTGCCGAGCCCCGAGCCGCTGCGCCGCTCGGTGCCGCTCGACATCTTCCCGACGACGATCGTCGGCTCGGCGCTGGTCCAGAAGACCTATTCGGTCAACTATCCCGGAGAGTTCGGCGGTGGCGTGATCAACCTCACGACCAAGGCGATTCCCGACAAGGACTTCGTGACCATCGGCGGGTCGATCTCCGCGGACGACGCGACCACCAGCGAGCTCGGCTACACTTATTATGGCGGCGACACCGACTGGCTCGGCTTCGACGACGGCACGCGCCGCGTCCCCGACTTCATCCGGAACGCGCCGAACGGCACCGGCCTCATTCCGGCGGCGCAGGTGCTCCAGCTCTCCAACGCCTCGACGACCCTGCTCCAGCGCAATAACCAGCTGCCCGCCAACTGGTCGGGCGAGCTCAGCACGGGCATGGCGTTCGACATCGGCGAGGACCGGCTCGGCCTGATCACCTCGGTCGGCTACAGCAACACCTTCCGCACCCGCTCAATCGTCCAGCAGGACAGCGTCACCGAGACCGGAACGGTCCGCAACGACTTCCGCACGCTGCTGACCGACAACCGCATCATCGGCAACGCGCTGCTCGGCCTCGGCTATTCGTTCGGCGACAACACGATCCGCTGGACGAACGTCTACATCCGCGACGTGCTCAAGCAGGCGCGCGGATCGGCGGCCGAAGTCTACAACAATTCCAGCGGCCTGCGCTTCCAGCAGAACACCAACTGGTTCGAGCGCCAGCTGTTCGAGAGCCAGGCGGTGGGCGAGTTCCGCTTCGGCGATCTCCATCTCGATGTGCGCGGCGCCTATGCCAATTCGAAGCGCGAGGCGCCCTATGAGCGCCAGTTCGACTATCTCTGCTCGAGCCAGACCACCACGGGCAACCCGATCAATTACGACGGCGGCAACGGCGCGACCGGCTTCCAGTGCAACGGCGCCTATCATGTCACGCAGCGCTTCTCCCCGTTCGCTTCGATCATCTTCTCGGACCTGAACGAGGACCTCTGGACCGGCCAGGCCGACCTCTCCTACAAGCTGCCGGGCATCGCGACGCTGTCGGCGGGCTATTATTATTCGGATACCAGCCGCTTCTCGCAGCGCCTGCAATTCAACTACCAGACCAGCGCGGGCGGCGGCACGGCGCCGGGCTATCCCTATAATCTGCTCCGGCCCGATTATCTGCTGAGCCCGGACGTGGTGAACAATGCCTGCCCGCTGGTCGGCACGGGCGCCTGCACCATCGAGCTCCAGTTCAACACGCCGCTCGGCGCCTATGCCTATGACGCCAAGCTGCGCATCCATGCCGGCTATCTGCAGGCCGAATCCGAAGTGCTGGACGGCCTGCGCTTCGTCGGCGGCGTGCGCTACGAAAAGGGCGACCAGTCGGTCACGCCGGTCGGCGCGACGTCGACGCGCCTGAAGCGCGACTATTGGCTCCCGGCCGCGACGCTCACCTGGAACTTCGCGCCCGACATGCAGCTGCGCAACGCCTTCGCCAAGACGATCTCGCGGCCGCAGTTCCGCGAGCTCGCCCCGCAGCAGTTCCGTGATCCCGATTCGGATCGCCTGTTCTTCGGCAACCCGCTGCTCCGCGACTCGGAACTGCTCAACTTCGAATCGCGCTACGAGTGGTTCTTCGCGCGTCAGCAGCGCTTCACGATCGCCGGCTTCTACAAGCGGATCGAGAATCCGATCGAGCAAGTCGGCTTCTATACCGGCGCCGACGACCGGCTGCAGACCGGCTTCACCAACCTCCCCAAGGCCGATCTCTACGGCGGCGAAGTGGAAGTGCAGAAATATTTCCCGCTCGAGTGGATCGGCGGCGATTTCTTCGCTTCGCGGCGACTGGTGGTGATCGCCAACTACACCTACACGCATTCGAAGATCACCGCCGACGGCAGCTGCGTGCCGAACGTCCTCAACCAGACGCTGGGCGGCTGCGCCGCGGGCTTCGGCCCGGCGAGCCTCCAGTTCCGCGACGGCGCGCCGCTGACCGGCCAGTCGGACCATCTCGTCAACCTGCAGCTCGGGATCGAGGACACCGATCGCCTGTCGCAGCTGACCTTCCTGCTCAACTATGCCAGCGACCGCGTGACCAATCGCGGGCCGTCGAACCTGTCGGGCCAGGGCTTCCAGCCCGACATCGTCGAGCATCCGGGCTTCCGCTTCGACATCGTCGCCCGCCAGGGCTTCGAGATCGGGGGCGGCAAGTTCGAGCTGAAGTTCGAGGGCCGCAACCTGACCCGGACCCGGTTCAACGAGAGCCAGACCTTCGCGAACGGCAACGTGGTCTACATCAACCGCTACGAGCAGGGCCGGGTCTTCACCCTGGGCATCAGCGCGACCTTCTGAGCGCTGCCGAGCCGATCAAGGAAGGGCTCCGGAGCAGGTTCCGGAGCCCCTTTCCGTAGGGATCGCCGCCCTCGCTCAGCCCCAGGGGCGCTCGCGGAACCACTGAGTGATGACGTATTTGGTCCCCGCGCGCACCTTCATCGCGTGATGCAGCGTCGAAGGGTTCACCGATCCGTCGGGGCGCAGATTGTTCCAGGCGAGCAGCTTGCCCATTTCCGGCTGGATGATCTTGTCGATCGCCTTGAACCGCGTCGCGCCGCCCGCCTCGACTTCGTTGAGGTAGAGCATCACCGTCCAGGTGCGCTGGCCCGAGACGGTGCAGAAGCGCGCGAAGTCGCGGCCCGAGGGCTCGAAATAGTCGGTGTGGGCCTTGAACTCCTGGCCCACTTCGTAGCGCTGGCCCTGCATCGGCTCGCCATGTGCGGGGTCGAGCCCGGTGAGGGCGATCATCCGCCGCTTGAGCTCGATCACCAGCGGGTCGGTGGAGGCGAGATCGCAGGTCTCGCTGGTGCGGAAGGCATAGTCGCCGTTGCTGTCGGCGATCGTCGACGGGCGCCGCTCGGCGTCGATCTTGATCATCAGGAGCTGGCAGAGCTCGGGCTCGAGAAAGTTCTTGGCGATGAACATCGCCACCTTCGGGCTCGGCACGCGCTGGATGCCGGGCCAGCGCATGATGTGCTCGACCACGGGCTCGGAAGGGTGGCCGGAGCCGAAATTGGGAACGGCGGCGGACGGGGCGACGGCTGCACTCTGCATGGCGCGCTTTCTGCCAAAAGCGCCGCGCCGATGCCAGCTTGACGCGATAGTGTCACAAAAACGCAAGCGAGGAGTCACGCAATCTGCCTAGCCCGGATCGTCCGCAAAGGGGATGACATGGACTTCGAAGCCGAAGCGCTCGCGCCGGCGGCCGAGATGCCGCCAGCGCTGCTGTTCGCGGGCCAGCCGGCAGGGACGCCGGCCGAGGCGCTGATCGCCGAAGCCCGCCGCCGCGGCGCGTCGCACCTGCATGTCGAAAGCGGCCCCAAGGGGACGATCGTGCGAATGCGGATCGTCGGACAGCTTTCCGAACCCCGGCACCTGGAGGACGGCGCGTCCCTCCTCGACGAGATCCGCGACCTGCCCGAGGCCAGCACGCTCGCGCTCGCCCCGGGCGAACGCATCGTGCTGCGGCTCGAGGGCGGCGAGCGGCGCGAGCGTTCGTTCGAGGCGCTGGGCATGAGCCCCGGCCTGGCGAGCGCGCTGCTGCCGGCGCTTCGGCGCGGCGGTCTGGTGCTGGTGGCCGGTCCCGCGCGATCGGGCCGCTCGACGACGATCGCGACGCTCGCCCGCCATTTCGCGAACGGCCCGCGCCATCTCGTCATGCTCGGCGGTTCGCCGTGCGAGGGTGCGACCTGGATCGATCCGGGCGCGGTGCCCGCGGCGGCGATCCGTGCCGCGCTCGACCAGGATCCCGATCTGATCGCGATCGACATGCTCAGGGATCGCGAGAGCGCCGCTGCGGCGGTCGAGGCGGCGGAGGCCGGCAACCTCGTGCTCGCCGGAGTCGATGCGCCCGACGCGGTCGGCGCGATCCGCCGGATGCGCGCATGGCGCGTCGAGCCGTTCAAGCTCGCCTCGACGCTGGGCGCGGTGCTCGCCCAGCGGCTGGTGCGGCGCCTCTGCCCCGAGTGCCGGCGGCCGGTGCAGGCGCCGGGCTCGGTCTCGGCGCTGCTCGGCTTCGATTCGGGCGCGATCGTCTATGCGCCCACCGGCTGCGAGAGCTGCGGCGGCACCGGTCATGCCGGCGAGACGGGAGTGTTCGAGGCGATCCTCGCCGACGGCGCGATCCGCAGGTTGATCAACGACGGCGGAGACGAGGCGATCCTCGCGCGGCACGCCTTTCTGCGCGCGCCCAATCTCGGATCGGCGGCGCGCGCGCTGGTGCGCGAGGGCGTCACCACGCCGGACGAGGCGCTGCGGATTTCGCGGGGGTAATTATCTTGCGCTTCGCGGCAGCCCCCGCTAAGCGCGCATCCTTCACGGCGATCGTAGCTCAGTTGGTTAGAGCATCGGTTTGTGGTACCGAGGGTCGCGGGTTCAAGTCCCGTCGATCGCCCCATTTCCCGTGACCGCGCGCGCGCTTACGACGTGCGGCACGCCCGCAGGAATGTTGAGCGTGATCACCGACTGGGGCTTCCCCGATTTCGACGACCATGAGGGCGTCCATCTCTTCAGCGACCGCGAATCAGGGCTGAGCGCGATCATCGCGATCCACTCCTCGGCGCTCGGCCCGGCGGCGGGCGGAGTGCGCTTCTGGCACTATGCCGATCATCGCGCGGCGATCACCGACGCGCTCCGCCTCTCACGGGGCATGAGCTACAAGAATGCGATGGCCAGCCTGCCGCTCGGCGGCGGCAAGGGCGTGATCCTGGCGCCGGAGCCGGGCGCGACCGTCACCACGGCGCAGCTCGAGGCATTCGGCCGCGCCGTCGAATCGCTCGGCGGCCGCTATGTCACCGCCGAGGACGTCGGCATGTCCGAGGAACGGATGAAGGTCGTCGCGACGCGCACCCGCCACGTCTCGGGCCTGCCGGTCGCTGCCGGCGGCGCGGGCGGCGATCCGGGACCGGTGACGGCGCGCGGCGTCTATCTGGGCGTCAAGGCGGCGGCGAAGCGCGGGCTCGGCGCGGACTCGATGGCCGGCGTGCGCGTCGCGGTCCAGGGCGTCGGCTCGGTCGGCGGCGGCGTGGCGCGGCTGCTCGCCAGGGACGGCGCCAGGCTGGTGCTGGCCGATGTCGACGCGGCGCGCGCCAAGGCGTTGGCCGAGGAGCTCGGTGCCGAAGCAGTGGCGGCCGACGCGATCCTGACGCTCGAGACCGACATCCTCAGCCCCAATGCGCTGGGCGCGATCCTGACCGAGACGTCGATCCCCCAGCTGCGCGCCAAGGTGGTCGCCGGCGGCGCCAACAACCAGCTCGCGACGCGGCGCGACGGGCATCGCCTGCACGAGCGCGGCATCCTCTACGCGCCCGACTATGTGATCAACGCGGGCGGGATCATCAATGTCGGGCTCGAATATCTGGGCCAGGGCAACATGGCCGAGGTCCAGGCGCGCGTCGACAAGATCCCGGAGCGATTGATCGAGGTATGGGACGAGAGCGACCGCACCGGCGATCCCGAGAGCGAAGTCGCCGACCGCATCGCGCAGCGGCTGATCGGGCGGGGCTGAACTTCACCAAAGTTCAGGAAGTTCCCGCACAGAAGGTACGGGATAAAATTGCGGTTCGACGTGTCAAAGAGCGGCGGCGCGAAGCCGCGGCGCGATGGCAGCAGACGAAATCCTACATTGCAAGGGACCAAGCTCCCTCTCCCCGCTTGCGGGGAGAGGGAGTCGAGCTCACCCGCGGATGAACGCCAGCAGGTCCGGGTTCACCACTTCGGGATGCGTCGTGCACATGCCATGGGGCAGGCCCGGATAGACCTTGAGCGTGCCGTTGGGCAGCAGCTTCGACGATAGCAACGCCGAATCGGCGATCGGGACGATCTGGTCGTCGTCGCCGTGCATCACGAAGACGGGCACGGTGATCGCCTTCAAGTCCTCGGTGAAGTCGGTCTCCGAAAAGGCCTTGATGCATTCGTAATGGGCATTGGCGGCGCCCATCATGCCCTGGCGCCACCAATTGTAGATCACGCCCTGCTTCACCTCGGCGCCGGGACGGTTGTAGCCGTAGAAGGGACCCGTCGGCAGATCGACGAAGAACTGGGCGCGGTTGACCGCGGTCTGCTCGCGCAGGCCGTCGAACACGTCGACCGGCAGGCCGCCGGGGTTCGACTCCTTCTTGACCATGACGGGCGGCACCGCGCCGATCAGCACCGCCTTGGCGACGCGGCCCGAAGGCTCGCCGTGGCGCGCGACGTAGCGGGTGACCTCGCCGCCGCCGGTCGAATGGCCGACATGCACGGCGTTCCTGAGGTCGAGCGCCTCGACGAGCGCGAACACGTCGGCGGCATAGGTGTCCATCTCGTGCCCGCCCGGGGTCTGGGTCGAGCGGCCATGGCCGCGGCGATCGTGCGCGATCACGCGGAAGCCCTGGGCGAGGAAGAACATCAGCTGGGCGTCCCAATCGTCCGCGCTGAGCGGCCAGCCATGGTGGAAGACGATCGGCTGCGCGTCGCGCGGGCCCCAATCCTTGTAGAAGATCTCGGTGCCGTCGCTGGTGGTGACGAAAGACATGGCGTGCGCTCCTCAGGATGATGGTTGCGGAAGCGCCGCGACGCATGCCCGCGTGCGGGCGCACGCGCCTCTCCCGATCCTGCCCGCCGCAGCCGCGCCATGTCCTTACGCGTCCGTGACGAGAGATGGCGGTTCGGCCCGCCCGCGCAAGGGAACGGAGCCGATACGAAATAATTTCGCGCCGCATGTCACATTCGCCGCGGCCATCTCGTCATGCAGTCGTTCAACATCGAAAGGATGGAATCATGACTGCACGACTCAACCCCTTCGCCGCTTCGCCCGCCCCGATGAAGCTGTGGCTCGACATGTCGCAGAAGATCGCCCCGGCGATCGAGCACGAGTTGCTGAGGCTGATCGAGATCCGCGCCTCGCAGATCAACGGCTGCGCCAATTGCATCCGGATGCACACCGCCGACGCGCGCAAGGCGGGCGAGAGCGAGGAGCGCATCTACCTGCTGAGCGCGTGGCACGAGGCGCCCTGCTACACCCCCCGCGAGCGGGCGGCGCTGGCATGGACCGACGCGCTCACTCTGCTACCTACCGCTCGGGCGCCGGACGAGCTCTATTCCGAGTTCGCGTTCGAGTTCAGCGAGGAGGAGCAGGTGCAGATCACGCTCATGATCAACGCGATCAACGGCTGGAACCGCCTCGCGGTGGGCTTCAGGCTGTTCAACGACGCCAAGGCGGCGGCGGTCGCGGCATGAGCGGCGCGGACGCAGCGGCGAGCTTCGATCCGCTGCGTCCGCGGCTGACCCGCATCGCCTATCGCATGCTCGGCTCGGTCGCGGACGCGGAGGACGTGGTGCAGGATGCGTTCCTGCGCTGGCTCGACACCGACCGGAGCGAGATCCGCGAGCCCGAGGCCTATCTGCGCCGCGTGGTGACGCGGCTCTGCCTCGACCAGCTCAAATCCGCCCGTGCGCGGCGCGAGACCTATGTCGGGCCTTGGCTGCCCGAGCCGGTGGTCGAGGAGGACGATGTCGAGGACGTGACGCTGCCGCTGATGCTCGCGCTCGAGCGGCTCTCTCCGCTCGAGCGGGCGGCGTTCCTGCTCCACGACGTGTTCGGCGTCGGCTTCGACGAAGTGGCGGAGACGATCGGCCGCGATCCCGCCGCCACGCGCCAGCTCGCGAGCCGGGCGCGTACCCATGTCCGCGCCGCGCGGCCGCGCTACGACATGCCCAAGGAGAAGGGGCTCGAGATCGCATCGGCCTTCTTCGCCGCGTCGCGCAGCGGCGACATGGGCGCGCTGAGGAGCCTGC
>CBIFVW010000086.1:0-13348 GCA_966186155.1 uncultured Sphingomonas sp. | reverse complement strand
AGCATGCGCTGCGCCGCTATCCGAACGGCGAGGAACGCTGCATCGCCTGCAAGCTGTGCGAGGCGATCTGCCCGGCGCAGGCGATCACCATCGAGGCCGGCCCGCGCCGCAACGACGGCACCCGCCGCACCGTGCGCTACGACATCGACATGGTGAAGTGCATCTATTGCGGCCTGTGCCAGGAGGCCTGCCCGGTCGATGCCATCGTCGAGGGCCCGAACTTCGAGTTCGCCACCGAAACCCGCGAGGAGCTGATCTACCAGAAGGACAAGCTTCTCGCGAACGGCGACCGCTGGGAGCGCGCGATCGCCGCGAACCTTGCCGCCGATGCACCGTACCGTTAAGCGCACCGCAATTCTGAGGGGCCATCCGATTCCGTGATCCAGATCCTCGCCTTCTATCTGTTCGCGCTCGTCGTGATCGCCTCCGGGGCGATGACGATCCTGTCGCGCAACCCGGTGCACAGCGTGCTCTGGCTCATCCTCGCCTTCTTCAACGCGGCGGGGCTGATGGTGCTCGCGGGCGCCGAGTTCATCGCGATGCTGCTCGTCATCGTCTATGTCGGCGCGGTCGCGGTGCTGTTCCTGTTCGTGGTCATGATGCTCAACATCGACTTCGCGGAGCTGCGCGCGGGCGTGATGAAATATGCCGCGGTGGGCCTGGCGCTCGCCGCGGCGCTGATCGCCGAGATCGTGATCGCGGTCGGCGCCTATAGCGCGGGCGGGCTCGCGCTCGGCCGCCGCGTCGCGCCGGTCGACGCCGCGGTGCCCAATATCGAGGCCGTCGGCCGGCTGCTCTACACGCGCTATCTGTTCGTCTTCGAGGGCGCCGGGCTGGTGCTGCTCGTCGCGATGATCGGCGCGATCGTGCTCACCTACCGCCACCGCAGCGACGTCCGGCCCCAGAAGGTCGGCCGCCAGGTGGCCCGCCGCGCCAAGGACGCCACCCGCAACGTGAACCAGCCCGTGGGGCAGGGGGTCGAGCTGTGATCGGCATCACCCATTATCTCGTCGTCAGCGCGATCCTGTTCACCCTGGGCGTGCTCGGCATCTTCATGAACCGCAAGAACCTGATCGTCATCCTGATGGCGATCGAGCTGATCCTGCTCGCGGTGAACCTCAACCTCGTCGCCTTCTCGGCGGCGCTGGGCGACCTGGTCGGCCAGGTGTTCGCGATGTTCGTGCTCACCGTCGCCGCCGGCGAGGCCGCGATCGGGCTCGCCATTCTCGTCATCTACTTCCGCGGCCGCGGCACGATCTCGGTCGAAGACGTCAATCGGATGAAGGGCTGATGTCGGCGATCCATTTCATCGTTTTCCTGCCGCTGCTCGCGGCGGCCGTGGCCGGCCTGTCGAACAAGGCGTTCGGCAGCGCCTTCCCCAAGGCGATCACCACGGGCGCGCTGTTCGCCGCGTGCGCGCTCAGCTGGCCGATCTTCCTCGGCTATGTCGGCGGCACCGCCGAGCCGAGCGTGGCGCCGGTCTTCACCTGGATGACCAGCGGCACGATGCACGTCGAATGGGCGCTGCGCGTCGACGCGCTCACCGCGGTGATGCTCGTGGTGGTGACCAGCGTCTCGGCGCTCGTCCACCTCTACAGCTGGGGATATATGTCGGAGGACCCGGACCAGCCGCGGTTCTTCGCCTATCTCTCGCTCTTCACCTTCGCGATGCTGATGCTCGTGACGGCGAACAACCTCGTCCAGATGTTCTTCGGCTGGGAGGGCGTCGGTCTCGCCTCGTACCTGCTGATCGGCTTCTGGTTCAAGAAGCCCAGCGCCAACGCCGCCGCGATCAAGGCCTTCGTGGTCAACCGCGTCGGCGATCTCGGCTTCATGCTCGGCATCTTCGGCACCTTCCTGGTGTTCGGCACGATCGACATTCCGACGATCCTCGCCGCCGCGCCCAACATGCACGGCGCGACCATCGGGTTCCTCGGCCAGCGCTGGGACACGATGACGATCCTCTGCCTGCTGCTGTTCCTCGGCGCGATGGGCAAGTCGGCGCAGCTCGGGCTCCATACCTGGCTTCCCGACGCGATGGAGGGCCCGACCCCGGTCAGTGCGCTGATCCACGCCGCCACGATGGTGACCGCGGGCGTGTTCATGGTCTGCCGCCTCTCGCCGATGTTCGAGCAGAGCCATGTCGCGATGGGCGTGGTGACCTTCATCGGCGCCGCGACCTGCTTCTTCGCGGCGACCGTGGGCACGACCCAGACCGACATCAAGCGCGTCATCGCCTATTCGACCTGCTCGCAGCTCGGCTACATGTTCTTCGCCGCGGGCGTCGGCGCCTATGGCGCGGCGATGTTCCATCTCTTCACCCACGCCTTCTTCAAGGCCTTGCTGTTCCTCGGCGCCGGCTCGGTGATCCATGCGATGCACCACGAGCAGGACATGCGCTACTACGGGGGCTTGAGGAAGCACATCCCGGTCACCTTCTGGACGATGATGGCCGGCACGCTGGCGATCACCGGCGTGGGGCTGCCGGCGGTGTTCGGCAATCCGGTCGCCTTCGGCTTCGCGGGCTTCCACTCGAAGGACGCGATCATCGAGGCGAGCTGGGCGGCGGGCGTGCCGAGCGCCTTCTGGATCGGCGTGCTCGTGGCGCTGGTCACCAGCTTCTATTCGTGGCGCCTCGTGTTCCTGACCTTCTACGGCAAGCCGCGCTGGGCCGCTTCCGAGCACATCCAGCACGCGCTCCACGATCATGGCGATCACCATGATCACCCGGCGGACGAGGATGCCGGCCACGATCCGCACGCGCACGACCATGCGCCCGCGACCGGCACCGGCGGCTATCACCCGCACGAGAGCCCGTGGACGATGCTGGTGCCGCTGGTGCTGCTCACCCTCGGCGCGGTGGCGGCGGGCTTCGTCTTCCACGGCGCGTTCATCGAGCCGAGCGCGGGCGAGACCTATTGGCGCGGCGCGCTCGCCTTCAACGAGCATCTGATGCACGCGATGCACGAGGTGCCGGTGTGGGTGAAGCTCAGCGCCACCTTCGCGATGCTGGGCGGGCTGGTCATCGCCTGGGCCGCCTATATCCGCGCGCCCGAATTCCCGGCGAAGTTCGCCGAGGCGTTCCGCCCGGTCTATCTGTTCCTGCTCAACAAATGGTATTTCGACGAGCTCTACCACTTCCTGTTCGTCCGGCCCGCCTTCTTCATCGGCCGGCTGCTCTGGAAGAAGGGCGACGAGGGCACCATCGACCGCTTCGGGCCGAACGGCGTCTCGCGCGCCGTCCAGCTGGGCAGCGTCGCCGCGGGCAAGCTGCAATCGGGATATGTCTACACCTATGCGTTCATCATGCTGATCGGGCTCACCGCCGCGCTCACCTGGGTCATCACGAGGTGATGGCGCGATGACCGGCTTTCCGATCCTCTCGATCCTGCTCGCCGTGCCCGCGGCCGCCGCGGTGCTGTGCCTCTTCTCGAGCGCGCAGGCGGCGCGGTGGATCGCGCTGCTCGCGACCTTCGTCGACCTCGCGCTGGGCATCTGGCTCTGGGCGGGATTCCAGACCGGCGAGGCTGCCCAGCAATGGCAGTTCGTCGAGCATGTCCGCCTGTTCGGCATCGGCGGCGTCGAGTTCGCCTGGGCGCTCGGCATCGACGGCTTCGCGCTTCTCCTGATCCTGCTCTCGGTGTTCCTGATGCCGATCTGCATCGGCGCGAGCTGGCTCTCGATCGAGAAGCGCGTGCCCGAGTACATGGCCGCCTTCCTCGCCACCGAAGTGCTGATGATCGGCACCTTCGCGGCGCAGGACCTGCTGCTCTTCTACGTCTTCTTCGAGGGCGGCCTGATCCCGATGTTCCTGATCATCGGCATCTGGGGCGGCGCCAACCGCATCTACGCGTCGTACAAGTTCTTCCTGTACACGCTGCTCGGCTCGCTGCTGATGCTGATCGCGATCGCCTACATGATCCTCGACACCGGCACCGCGTCGATCCCGGCGCTGATGGCGCACGATTTCCCGATCCAGGCGCAGACTTGGCTGTGGCTCGCCTTCTTCGCCTCCTTCGCGGTCAAGATGCCGATGTGGCCGGTCCATACCTGGCTTCCCGACGCGCACGTGCAGGCGCCGACCGCGGGTTCGGTGATCCTGGCGGGCGTGCTGCTGAAGCTCGGCGGCTACGGCTTCCTGCGCTTCTCGCTGCCGATGTTCCCCGAGGCCTCGGCGCAGCTGATCTGGCTCGTCTTCCTGCTCTCCGCGGTGGCGGTGATCTACACGTCGCTCGTCGCGCTGGTGCAGAGCGACATGAAGAAGCTGATCGCCTATTCGTCGGTCGCGCACATGGGCATCGTCACCTTCGGCCTGTTCGCGTTCAACGCGCAGGGGATCGAGGGCGCGATGATGGTGATGCTGGGTCACGGCCTGGTCTCGGGCGCGCTGTTCCTGTGCGTCGGCGTGATCTACGATCGCCTCCACACCCGCGAGATCGACCGCTATGGCGGCCTCGCGATCAACATGCCGCGCTATGCCGTGCTGTTCATGCTCTTCACCATGGCCTCGGTCGGCCTGCCGGGGACGAGCAACTTCATCGGCGAGTTCCTGAGCCTGGCGGGGCTGTACAAGGTCTCGACGCTCTACGCGCTGCTCGGCACCACGGGCATCATCCTGGGCGCGGCGTACATGCTCTACCTCTATCGCCGCGTGGTGTTCGGCGACCTCGTCAAGGACGATGTCCGGGCGATGCCCGATCTCGACCTGCGCGAGCTCGCCATGCTCGGCGCGCTCGGCGTGGCGGTGCTGTGGATGGGCGTCTATCCCGAGAGCTTCATGAAGCCGATGCGCGGCGACGTCGAGCGGCTGATGGCGCGGATCGAGCGCGCCCGGCCCGCGGGCGACTCGCTGCCGACCGCCGGCAAGCCGGCCCCCGCCGCGCATGGCGAGCACACCGCACCTGCCCCTGCCGCGCACGCTTCAGAGGGCGCTCCGGCTACCGCCTCCGCGCACGGGGAGGCGCACTGATGAGCTACAATCTGCAATTGATGATGACGCTTCCCGAGATCGTGCTCGGCGTCGGCGCCATCCTGCTCATGCTCGTCGCCGCATGGGGTGGGCAGCAATCGACCCGGCTGGTGAGCTGGACCTCGGTCGCGGTCCTGATCGGCGCCGGCATCGCGCTGGCGGGCCCGGCCTCGGCGGGCGGCGAGGCGTTCGGCGGGCTCTACCGCGCCGACATGTTCGCCGCCTTCGCCAAGGCGCTGATCTTCGCCGCCGCCGCCGTCTCGATCCTGATCGCGCCGCGCTTCTTCGAGCGGACCTCGGGCGACGACCTCCGGCCCGAATATCCGGTGCTGATCCTGCTCTCCGCGGCGGGCATGGGCATGATGGTCTCGGCCGCCGACCTGATGTCGCTCTATGTCGGCCTCGAGCTTCAGAGCCTCTCGGCGTACATCCTCGCGAGCTTCATGCGCCGCGACACGCGCTCGGCCGAGGCGGGACTGAAGTATTTCGTGCTCGGCGCGCTCGCCTCGGGCATCCTGCTCTACGGCATCAGCCTGGTGTACGGCTTCTCGGGCACGACGCTGTTCGCGGGCATCGCCGACGCCTATGCCGGCCCGCATTCGATGGGCCTGCTGTTCGGCCTGGTCTTCGTCTTCGCCGGCCTCGCCTTCAAGATCTCGGCGGTGCCGTTCCACATGTGGACGCCCGACGTCTACGAAGGCGCGCCGACCCCGGTGACTGCCTTCTTCGCCTCGGCGCCCAAGGTGGCGGCGGTGGCGCTGGCGGTGCGCGTCGCGGTCGAGGCGATGGGCCCGGCGATCGCCGAGTGGCGCCAGATCGTGATCTTCGCCTCGCTCGCCTCGATCATCTTCGGCGCCGTGGCGGCGATCGGCCAGACCAACATCAAGCGGCTGCTCGCCTATTCGTCGATCAACAATGTCGGCTTCGCGCTGATCGGCCTCGCCGCCGGCGGGCCCGAGGGCGTGGCGAGCGTGCTCTACTATATGGCGATCTACGTCGTCATGACCCTGGGCAGCTTCCTGATCGTGCTCCAGATGCGCGACGCCGAGGGCAATTCGATCGAGAGCATCGAGAGCCTGTCGGGCATGTCGCGCACGCGGCCGGGCCTGGCGGTGGCGCTGGCGATCTTCATGTTCAGCCTCGCCGGCATCCCGCCGCTGCTCGGCTTCTTCGCCAAGCTGCAGGTGTTCGTCGCGGCGGTGCACAGCGGCCTCATCGTCTTCGCGGCGGTGGGCGCGGCGGCGTCGACGATCGGCGCCTATTATTATCTCAAGATCGTCAAGACGATGTACTTCGACGATCCGGCGCCGGCCTTTGCGGGCCGCACGCCGGCGATCGAGGGCGCGCTGCTGACGGTCTGCGCGCTGGTGATCTCGCCGCTCGGCTGGCCGTTGCTCGGCCAGCTCGAGCTCTGGACCGGCCTGGCCGCGAAGGCGCTGTTCTGACGACGATCCGGACCGTCGCGGAGACGGGATCGACCAATGCCGACATGGCCGAGCTCGCCCGCAGCGGCGCGGGCGAGGGGCTGTGGTTCCGCGCCGAGCGCCAGACCGCCGGCAAGGGGCGGCAGGGCCGCGCGTGGGAATCGCCCCTCGGCAATCTCTATATCTCGACGCTGGTCCGCCTGCGCCCCAGCGACCCGCCCGCGGCGACGCTGGCATTGGTCGCGGCGGTGGCGCTCGACGAGACGGTGCGCACCTTCGGCGTCTCCGCCACGCTCAAATGGCCCAATGACCTGCTCGTCGACGGCGCCAAGCTCTCGGGCATATTGCTCGAGCGGATCGACGACGCGGTGATCCTCGGCTTCGGCGTCAATCTCGCGCACATCCCGGCGGGGCTGGACCGGGCGGCGACGAGCATGCGCGCTTATGGCCCCGCGCCCGATCCGGAGATCTTCGCCGAGACGCTCGCGGAGGCCTTTGCCCGCTGGGTCGCGCGCTGGCGGGGCGAGGGATTGGCCGCGGTCCGCGACCGCTGGCTCGCTCATGCCCATCCGCAGGGCACGGCGCTCACTGCGCGGCTCGCCGACGGCAGTGCGCTCGACGGGCTGTTCGGCGGTCTCGACCGCGACGGCGCGCTCATCCTGCGCTTGGCCGACGGCGCGACGCGTGTCATTCACGCGGGCGACGTGTTCCTGCTCTGAGAGGAAGCTCCCGATGCTGCTCGCGATCGATGCCGGCAACACCAATGTCGTCTTCGCCCTGCTCGACCCCGGATCAAGTCCGGGGCAGGCTGGCGAGGTCCGCGCGCGCTGGCGCATCGCCACCGACCCCCGGCGCACCGCCGACGAATATGCGGTGTGGCTGAGCCAGCTCCTGAGCCTCGAGGGCTATGACCGCTCGGCGGTGACCGGCGTGATCGTCGGCACCGTGGTGCCGCGCGCGCTCCACAACCTCCAGGTGCTGAGCCAGAAATATTTCGGCACCGAGGCAGTGATCGCCGGGCAGGGCAGGGCCGAATGGGGGTTCCAGCTCGATGTCGAGGAGCCGCAGAACCTGGGCGCCGACCGAGCGCTCAATGCGCTCGCCGGCCATGCCCGCCATGCGGGCGACCTCATCATCATCGATTTCGGCACCGCCACCACCTTCGACGTGGTCGACTATCGCGGCGCGTACAAGGGCGGGATCATCGCGCCGGGCATCAACCTGTCGCTCGACGCGCTGGTCACCGCCGCTGCCAAGCTGCCGCGCATCGCGATCGAGGCGCCCAGGAGCAACAGCGTGATCGGCCTCAACACGGTCGACCAGATGCATATCGGCATCTATTGGGGCTATATCGCGATGATCGAGGGGCTGGTCCAGCGGATGAAGGCCGAGATCGGCCGGCCAGTGAAGGTGATCGCCACCGGCGGTCTGGCGGTGCTGTTCGAGAAGCAGACCGACATTTTCGACGCGATCGAGCCCGATCTGACCATCCAGGGCCTGGCGATGCTGTGGGAGCGGATATCGGCCTAGATCCAAATCCTCCCCCGGAGGGGAGGAATATGAAGAGCGGCACCTTGGCTGCTCCATACGTTGTGCCAGGACCGGCTTCCGCCGGGATGACGAGGTGGCTAAGGACTCCCGCGTGACTCCAGAAAACGAACTCCTCTTCCTCGCGCTCGGCGGCTCCGGCGAGATCGGCATGAACGTCAATCTCTATGGCTGCCGCGGCAAGTGGCTGATGGTCGATTGCGGCATCACCTTCGGCAGCCCCGAATATCCGGGGATCGACGTGATCCTGCCCGACCTCCAGTTCATCGAGGAGCGGATCGACGACCTGCTCGGCATCGTGCTGACCCATGGCCATGAGGACCATATCGGCGCGCTGCCCTATCTCGCCGCCGATCTCGGCGTGCCGCTCTATGCGACTCCGTTCACCGCCGGCCTCATCCGCGGCAAGCTCGAGGAAGAGGGGATCGAGGAGAAGGTCGAGCTCAACGTCGTCGACGAGGAGGGGCCGTTCGCGCTCGGGCCGTTCACGATCACCTATACCCCGCTCGCCCATTCGATCCCCGAAGGCAATGCGGTGCTGATCGAGACGCCGTACGGCCGCGTCTTCCACACCGGCGACTGGAAGCTCGACGACGCGCCTTCGCTCGGCGGCGCCTCGACCGCCGAGGAATTGACTCAGATCGGCGATGCGGGCGTGCTGGCGCTGGTCTGCGACTCCACCAACGTCTTCAACCCCGAGGCGTCGGGATCGGAGGCCGAGGTCCGCAAGGGGCTCGACGAAGTGATCGCGGCCGCGAAGGGCAGGGTGCTGGTCACCACCTTCGCTTCCAACGCCGCGCGGCTCCAGACCCTGGGCGAGGTCGCCGAGGATACCGGCCGCGCGCTGTGCGTCGCGGGCCGCTCGCTCGACCGGATCATCCGCGTGGCGAAGCAGACCGGCTATCTGCGCGATTTCCCCGACACGGTCGACTTCGACACCGCGATGACCATGCCGCGCGACAAGGTGCTGATCGTCGCGACCGGCGGCCAGGGCGAGCCCCGCGCCGCGCTCGCGCGCATCGCCGAGGGCACGCATCCCCTGAAGCTCAGCGAAGGCGACCTCGTCGTCTTCTCCTCGCGCCAGATTCCCGGCAACGAGATCGCGATCGGCCGGATCATGAACGCGCTCGCCGCGGGCGGCGTGGACATCGTCACCGATCGCCAGGCCTTCATCCACGTCTCGGGCCATCCCGGCCGTCCCGAGCTCGCCGAGATGTACCGCTGGATCCGGCCGGAGATCATCGTGCCCGTCCATGGCGAGATCCGCCACATGCACGAGCAGTCGCGCTTCGCCCAGTCGCTCGGCGTGCCGCATGCGGTGAACCAGGTGAACGGCGAGATCTGGCGCCTCGCGCCGGGCACGCCCGAACGCGTCGGCCATGCGCCGGCGGGGCGGCTCGTGCTCGACGGCGACATCATCCTGCCGGCTGACGGCACCACGATCAACGAGCGTCGCCGCGTCTCCTTCTACGGCCAGATCTCGGCCGCGGTGGCGATCCGCGGCGGGAAGCTCGTCGGCGCGCCGCAGATCCGCCTCCAAGGCGTGCCCGTCGAGGAAGACCGCGAGGACTTCATCGTCGAGGCGTGCGAGGCCGCGGCCCAGGCGGTGGCGAAGGACGGCAAGGACATCGAGAAGCTGCGCGAGTCCGTGCGCCTCGCGGTGCGCCGCGCCGCCTTCCGCTACACGGGCAAGAAGCCCGTGGTCGACGTGCTGATCCTGGAGGTCTGAGATGCCCTGGAAATCGGCCCTCGCCATCTATTTCCTGTTCTGGGCCTTCTCGGTCTTCCTCGTCCTGCCTTTCGGCGTGCGCACGAGCGAGGAGGCGGGCCAGCCGCTCGTCCCCGGCCAGGCGCCGAGCGCCCCGCACGAGTTCCGCGCCGGCCGCATCGCGCTCCGCACCACGATCGTCGCGACCACGCTCTTCGCGCTCTTCTACCTCAACTATGTCTTCGGCTGGATCACCACCGACATGCTCGACTGGTGGGCGCGGGCGAATCGGGGACAGAGCTAGGCGATCGGAGTCATCGCGCGAATGCACGACGGGCAGCTGCGATAAGCCCGGAGCCGATCAATCCGGCAGCCATGACGAACAGGAAAACCATCGTCGCAGTCATCGGCGCGTCCTGAATGCTGGCTTGCAACCAGGCCGCATATTCGATCGTGCCGGGATCCGGGCAATGACCGTCGATACATCCAGGCTCAAGATGTGCCCGGTAGAAAGCAAAGGCGGCAAGGCCCGTGGCCGTTGCCAGCACACTTAGCCAATAGATTGGCCAAATCGCCGAGACGCGAGGTTCCTCCTCGGGCAAAGGCTCAGGTCCTCAGCCGCTCAATCGCCTGGGCGAGCGCGACGTAGAGCTTGCCCATGTCCGACGAGAGCAAGGTCACCCCCAGCGGCGATCCGTCGCGCAGCGCCAGGATCTGGCGAAGCATCGCTTCGAAATCGTGGATGTAGCGGTTGACGTTCTCGCGGAAGCCGTCGTCCTCCTCGTAGAGCCGGTGGATCTCGCGCGTGTCCGCGGGATCGAGCAGCCGCACCGCGCGGCGCGTGAACACCCCGCGGTCGCCCTTCAGATAGGCCGCCCAGGCGCTGTCGGTCACTTCGGCCGAGAAGGCCTTGCTGATGTCGATCGAGGCCGAGTTGAGCGCCTCGATCAGCAGCGAGACGCGGCGGGCGAAATTGTCGCTGTCGGATTCCTCGCGCTCGGCGCGTCCGGCCTCGATCCGCGCCTCGACCTGGGCGGTGGTCTCGGCGAGCGCGACCATCTGCTGCGTGAGTCGCTCCGAAGCGCGGGTCGCGGCGGTGACCGCGGTCTCGGTCGTCAAGGCGAGATCGGCGATCTGGCGGCGCACCGAAAGATCGACCGCGCGGCGCAGCGCATCGCCCGTCGCCTCCTCGATCGCCCGCGCCGCATGCGGCACGATCGCCGCGAGCGTCTCGCGGGCATGGTCGGCGGCGGCGTTCGACGTCTCGCGCACCCGCACCAGCGCCTCGACGAGCTGCGGCGCAGCGCTCTCGGCGAAGCGGCGCGTGGTGGCGATCGTCTCGTCGACGATCGCGCCCAGCTGCTGCGCCTGCTCGCCGCCGGTCTGCAGCGTCTCGAGCAGCGAAGCCTGGGTCTTGGCGAGCGTGTCCCGCTGCTGGCCGACCACGTCGGCGATCGCCTCGATCGCGTCGTGCGTGCTCTCCGCGGCGGTGACCAGCGCGAGGAGCTCGGGCTTGGCGCCCGCGACGAACTGGCGGCTGGCGGCGATTCGCTCGTCGAGCCGCGCCAGCGCTTCCGGCAGCGTCTCGTCGATCTCGCGCGCGGAGGCGTCGAGCGCAGTGAGCAGGTCCTCGGACGTGCCGATCACCCGGCGCGCGGTCGCGTCGCCGGTCTCCAGCGCGACCGTCATCGCCCCGACCGAACCGTGCAGCGCGCTCACCGAGGCGGCGAGCCCCTGCGTCCGCTCCATGCCCGACGCGTGCAGCGATCCGAGGTCGCGGTCGATCCGGGCGATGCCGGTGGCGAGCCCCTCGAGCAGCGCGTCGCCGCGGTCCTGCTCGTCGGACAGGCGCGCGCCGACCCGGCCGATCGCTTCCTCGATCGCGGCGATCCGCTCGCCCAGCGCCTCGGCGCTGTCGCGGCCGGCGCGGTCGAGCGCCGCCTGGTTGGCCGACAGCATCGCGAGGATCGCCTCGCCCTGCGCCGCGATGCCCTTGCGGGCCTCGTCGACCGCGGCGGCGGCGCGGTCGAGCACATTGTCGACCGCCGCCGACATCTCGCCGGTGACCTGCTCGAGCCGCGCGCCGGCGCTCTCGCTCGTCGCTTCCATCCGGGCGATGTGCGCGGCGAGCCGGTCGGCCGCGCCGCCGGCGATCTGGTCGGCCTCGCGCCCGCGTTCGGCGAGCGCGCTCAACTGCGTGTCGAGCGCGGCGGCGCGCTCGCTCGCGAGCAGCCCGGCGGCATCGACTCGCTCGGAAAGCCCGCGCATCTCCTCATGCGCCTTGGGCAGCGAGGCGAGCACGATCGCGACGCGGCGCTCGGCCTCGCCCGTGGCCTGCCCGAGCGCGCGGGCGCTGGTGTCGATCGCCTTGGATTGATGCGCGACCGTGCCGGCCACTTCCTCGAGCTTCTCGCTGGCCTCCTCGCCCATCGACATGAGCATCGTCGTCTGCTCGGCGAGCGCCACGCGGTTTTCCTCGATCTTGCGGGCGAGCGTGGCGAGCACTCGGTCGAGCGAGGCCGCTTCGGCCCGCATCGCGCGCGCGGTGGCGCCGAAGCGCCGCGCCTCCGCCCGGCTGGTGCGCAGGCCGAGCAGGTAGAGGATGCCGATCAGGGCGGGGGGCACGCAGAGCGCCGCGAGGAGCTCGACCAGCGCGGCGGGGGCCATCGGCGCGGCGAAGGTCCCGCGCAGCAGCCAGCCCGCGCCGCCGAACCAGCCCAGTATCGCCGCGACGGCCAGCACGGGCGCGAGCCGGCCCGCGCCGCCGCGCGGGGCTTCGGTCTCTTCCTCGTCGGTTTCGAGGGGGACATCGTCCGTGGCGACGGGCGGCGCCGGAGCGACCCGGGACAGCACCATGGGCTCGCCCATCGTCCCGGGCGTCGTTTCGGGCGCGAGCCCGGCAGGTTTTCCCCCAATCATGTCCTGCATTTACCAACATTTCGCCCCCGCACCAACAGCCGAGGGAAACGGAGAGTTAACGCTGTCCGATTAAGAGGGCGGCATGGCGTATGATCCCGGAGCAATCGATGCGACATTGGCGGCCGCGGTGGGCGACGAGCCCGCGCTGATCGCCGAGCTGCGCGAGGCATTCCTCGACGGTGTGCGCCGCTGCCTCGAGAACATGAAGTCCGCCGACACGCCAGACGCCTGGGCCTCGGCGGCGCTGCGCCTGAAGGGCCTGGCGGCGAGTTTCGGCGCGATCCGGCTGATGGCGCTCGCCTCCGAGGCGGCCAATGGCCAGGCGCATGACGGCGCGGTGCTGCGCCGGCTGCATCGCGCGGTGGAGCGGCTTTAGATTCTGTTGATATTCAACAAATCCTCCCCCGGAGGGGGAGGGGGACCAAGACGCAAAGCGGCTTGGTGGAGGGGTATTCTCCACGAGCGATCCGGTCTGCGGCAAGCTACCCCTCCGTCGCGCTGTGCGCGCCACCTCCCCCTCCGGGGGAGGATTAGCTGAATCTCGACGTTGCCTGGAGGGTTCGCGATTGCCGCGAGGCCGAACTGCGCTATTTAGATAGTACGGTTCGGCGATCCGGAGAATGCGCGTGCGTGCAACCCTTTTGGGCCTGGTCCTCGCGCTTGGAGGCTTCGCCGGTACCGCCCAGGCGCAGGACGCGGCAGGAGATCGCACCGCCACTGCCACCGCGACCGGGCCGAAGGCGATCTCCACCAAGCAGGCGCGGCGCTTCGTCCGGCAGA
>CBIFVW010000085.1:0-13445 GCA_966186155.1 uncultured Sphingomonas sp. | reverse complement strand
CAGCGCAGCCAGACGAGCAGCCCGGTCACTACCACTACCGCGCTCCCCGCGCTCCACATCGCCCACACCGCCATCGCGCCCCAGGAGCGCCAGAAGCCGTCGCCCAGGATCAGCGCGCGGAACGGCGCCGCGACCAGGCTGACGAGCCCGACATAGACGGCCAGCGCCGCCGCGGCCGGCACGAGCAGCTTGGTCAGGAAGAAGCTGAGGAAGCTGAATCGCGACGGCGTCGCGGTGCCCGGCAGCGCCTGCCCCATGCGCTGGAGCAGCGCGGCGAACAGCACGAACAGCAGCCCGCAGATCCCCGCGAACCAGGGCCAGGCGAGCTCGGCCTTGAGCGCGAATCCCGGCAGCGACAGCACCAGCAGCACCGCCAGCGCGAAGAGCGCGAGCTTCGCCTTGTCGCAAAGATCGTCCACGAAGCCGATCCGCGCCGGCGCCTTTTCGGCGAGCCAGCCGAACCGGGGCAGCAGCGCCGCGCGCAGCCGGGCGTGGATCTCCACCGGCGTCAGCTTGCGATAGGGGCTCGGGCCGCCGTCGTTCGCGGTCGCCAGCTCGGCGCGCGTCGCGAGGAACAATTCCCCTTCGGCGATGATCCGGTCGCGGGTCATGCCGCGATTGCCGTGGTGAAAGACCGTGGGCCTGAGCGTCCGCGCCTCGAGATAGGGCGCGATCGGCGCGCGGCCGTCGGGCGCGGTGACGGCGTCGTAGAGCGGCCCGCAATCGTCGAGCGGGCGCTTGCAGCAGCGCAGCATCGCACGCAGGTCCGGCCCGATCGCCGACTCGAGCTGCCCCCAGAACGGCCCGGGCGCGCCGTCGAAATTGGCCTCGATCACGAACAGCGGATCATAGTCGAAGCCGGGAAAGACGCTCAGGGACATGAAGTGCAGCGCCGGCACCCGCGTCAGGAACTCGGCGAAGGGTCCGTTCCCGCCCGACGGATTCGCGCTGCGCCGGTCGCGCAGCCCGTCGAGCATGCCCGAAAGATGATCGTAGCTCTCGGGCTTCACCTCGAGCGCTACCGACAAGGTGGTCTGCCGCATGGGCGCGTGTTCCCCCCAAGCACGAGCGAGGGCGAACTGTTCCACAGCATTTCCTACATTGATAGGAGATTTTCGACTTCTCGGCGGCCGGCGTAATCCGCCGAAATGATATGCGTGCAGAGCGCATTGAGCCACCAACCCGTCACCCCAGCCTTGTGCCGGGATCCACCGGGAGGCGAGTCATGGACAAGAGGCTCGAGGGTATCCGGTGCGGCACCATGGACCCCGGCACAAGGCCGGGGTGACGAAGGGGCTAGGGCACCGCACGTGCCGCACCTCCAGTCGAAATTATCGCTTTTCTCCCGATGATACCGGTATCATAACAGCATCAAGCGAGGAGAGGTCGAGTGGGCATCAGCAGGCGTGAGGCGTTCGGAGCGGCATTGGCGGGCGGCGCGGCGGCGCTGATCGGCCCGGGCGAGGCGGAGGCGGCGCTGCCCGCCGCTCCCGACTGGAAGCGCGGCTTCGACAATCAGCGCGTCTGCGACCTCGGCGACGGCCGCTTCCTCAACCCGCTGCTCGCGGGCGACCATCCGGATCCCGCCATCCTCAAGGACGGCGACGATTATTACATGACCTTCTCGAGCTTCGATTCCTATCCGGGGCTCACCATCTGGCATTCGCGCGACCTGGTGAACTGGCAGCCCCGCACCGCCGCGCTGACGAAGAACATCGGCTCGGTCTGGGCTGTCAGCCTCGAGAAGCATGCCGGCCGCTACTTCCTCTACATCCCCGTCAAGGCGAAGCCGAACTCGATCTTCGTGATCTGGGCCGATCACATCGACGGGCCATGGAGCGATCCCATCGACCTCAAGCTGCCCAACCATATCGACCCGTGCCACGCCGTGGGCGAGGACGGGTCGCGCTGGCTGTTCCTCTCCGGCGGCGACCGCATCCGCCTGTCGGACGACGGGCTCTCGACCGTCGGCCAGGTCGAGCATGTCTATGATCCCTGGCACTATCCCGAGGAATGGGACGTCGAGAGCTTCTCGCCCGAGGGCCCGAAGATCCACCGGCACGGCGGCTGGTTCTACATGATCACCGCGGTGGGCGGCACCGCCGGCCCGCCCACCGGCCACATGGTGATCGCCGCGCGGTCGCGCTCGATCCACGGCCCCTGGGAGCAATGCCCGGCCAATCCGCTGGTCCGCACCACCGACGTCGCCGAGAAATGGTGGTCGCGCGGCCATGCCTCGCTGGTCGAAGGGCCCGACGGCAGCTGGTGGTCGGTCTATCACGGCTTCGAGAACGGCTATTGGACGCTCGGCCGCCAGGCGCTGCTCGATCCGATCGAGTGGACCGGCGACGGCTGGTTCCGGATGAAGGGCGGCGATCTGTCGCAGCCGATCCGCAAGCCCAGGGGCGGCAAGGCCGTCCCCCATGGCCAGCCGCTCTCGGACGATTTCGCGGGTCCGCTCGCGCTCGGCCGCCGGTGGAACTTCTTCAAGCCCGCCCCCGATGAAGCCGCGCGCGCCCGCGTCGAGAACGGCGCGCTGCTTCTCAAGGCATCGGGCAAGGCGCCGGTCGATTCCTCGCCGCTCCTGCTCATCGCCGGCGACCAGGCCTATCGGTTCGAATGCGACATCGAGATCGCGCCAGGCGGCACCGCGGGGCTGGTGCTCTTCTATGACGAGAAGCTCTATTGCGGCCTCGGCTTCGACGAGAAGCGCTTCGTCACTCACCAGTACGGCATCGAGCGCGGCCGCCCCGCCAACCCCTATGGCCGGCGCCTCCGCATGCGCGTCACCAACAACCGCCACATCGTCTCCTTCCATCTGTCGGGGGACGGCGGGAAGACTTGGAAGCGCTTCGACCGGGGCATGGAGGTTTCGGGCTATCACCACAATGTCCGCGGCGGCTTCCTGATGCTGCGCCCCGGGCTCTATTCGGCCGGCGCGGGCGAGGCGAAGTTCCGCGACTTCCGGTTCCAGGCGCTCTGAACAAGGGCATGGCAAAGTAGGATTTCACCGGTTACCCCTTGTCGCCGGGGCAAATCGGGGGAGACCGGCGATGGCGATCGGCGCATCGGTGGGCAAGGGCGGCGTCAACGACCTGGCGGACGTGCTGGTGGTCCAGCATCTGCTCAACGACTGGCTGGACGGGGCGGGCCGCGCCCGCATCACCGCCGACGGCGATTGCGGCCCGGGGACGATCGCGGCGATCACCGCCTATCAGGCCAAGGCGCTCGGCATGGCCGCGCCCGACGGGCTGATCACGCCCGGCGGCAGGACCTGGAACGCACTGGCGGGCGGCAAGGATGCGGGTGCGGGCGCGCCTTCCGGGCTCTCGGGCGCCGCATGGTGGCAAGCCAACCAGGCGAACTATCCGAACAGCGCCGCGATCGGCGACCTCGTCCAGCCCTTTCGCGACAAGGTCGACGCCTTCGTCAAGGCGCTCAGGGATGCCGGCGCCAAGGTCGCGGTCTCGGCGACGCTGCGCAACAGGACCCGCGCGCATCTGATGCATTATAGCTGGCGCGTCGCGAAGGGCAGCACCGCGCCCGGGGACGTCCCCGCCGTCCCGGGCCTCAGGATCCAGTGGGACCATGGCGACCCCGCCAAGTCGCGCAAGGGCGCGCAGGAGATGGTCGCCCTGTTCGGCATCGCCTTCGAGCCCTCGCTCACCTCGCGCCATATCGAAGGGCGCGCGATCGACATGACGATCGGCTGGACCGGCACGATCAAGGTCCGGGACAAGCAGGGCAAGCTCCGCGAGATCGGCGCGCCGCGCACCGGCGACGCGAACACCGACCTCCACAAGCTCGGCGCCAGCTACGGCGTGATCAAGCTCGTCTCCGACCCGCCCCATTGGAGCGACGACGGGCGCTAGGCGAGCCCCAGCCCCTCCATCACATAGCGCGCATAATGGAAGTCGCGGATTCTCGCGATCTCGCCGCCGCGCCACTCGAGCAGCACCACGAAGGCGGGCGCGGCCCCTTCCGCGGCGCGCGCCACCAGCACCGGCCGCCCCTCGGCGACCGCGACTTCGAGCAGGACCGGATTCTCGCTGTAGCGCGTGAAGTAGACACCGACATTCACTCCCCCCCCCAACCGCGTGCGAGCGACCAGATCGAGCTCGACATCCTCCGCGAGCAGCGCCCGAAGTGCGTCCCAGTCATGCGCGTTGAAACGCGCGGCATAGGCCTCGAGCCGCGCTCGCTCGCCCGGATCGAGCCGCACCGGCGCCTCGGCCATGTCCCTCAGGCGCGCGCGCCCGCGGTGCAGCGACGCCTTCACCGCCGCCAGCGTGGTATCGAGGATCGCCGCGACTTCCTCGCCCGAATGGCCGAGCACGTCGGCGAGCACCACCGCGGCGCGCTGCCCGGGCGGGAGCGCGAGGAACGCCGAGAGCGCCGCCGTCGCCGCCGCGCGCGTCTCCGCCGGAGCGCCGCCGGGCGCCTCCTCGTCGAGCGCCTCGAACGCCTCGCGCCGCCGCTTGCGGATCGCGTCGAGCGCGGTGTTGTGCGCGATCCGGAACAGCCAGCGCTCGGGCTCCTCGACCGTCGCGCCACCCGCGAACGCCGCTGCCGCCTTGGCGAGCGCGTCCTGCACCACGTCCTCGCCGTCGAACGCCGATCCCATCATCCGCGCGCAATAGCGGTGCAGCGCGGGACGCATCGCGGCCATGTCGTCCGGAGTCATCGCCTCTCCCATCATGTTCCGAACGATAGACGATCCCGCCATGCGAAAGGATTCGCACGCGCCGAATCCTTTCGCCGATCCGCATCGTCATGACGCATGGAAGGAGAAGCCCCATGCAACGATTGACGATGGTCCGCTACACCGTGAAGCCCGAGGCCGCCGAGGAGAATGTCCGCCTCTCCCGGGCCGTGTTCGACGCGCTGCGGCGCGACCGGCCCGAAGGCATCGCGTATGCGACCTACCGCCAGGGCGACGAATTCATCCACTTGTTCCTCAACCAGCGCGAGGACGATTCGGCGGTGCTCACCGAGAGCGAGAGCTTCAAGGCCTATGCCGCCGACATCGCCGCGCGCTGCCTCGTCCCGCCCCAGGCGGAGCGCCACGCGGTCGAGCTCGTCGACAGCTACGGATTGCCGACCTGATCGGCATGCCCCTCGTCGAAGCGCCGCCGGGCCGCGTCGATCTCGGCGATATTGTCGACGACCCAGCGGCCGAGCGCGGTGACCGGCCCGGTCAGCCCCTCGCCCAGCGGTGTGAGCGCATACTCCACCCTGGGCGGGATCGTCGGATAGACGGTGCGCGTCACGAAGCCGTCGCGCTCGAGCCCGCGCAAGGTGAGCGTCAGCATCCGCTGCGAGATGCCCTCGATCGCGCGCTGCAGCTCGCTGAAGCGCTTGGTCCCGTCGCTCAGCAGCATCAGCGTCAGGATGCTCCACTTGTCGCCGACCCGCGCCAGCACCGCGCGGACGGGCAGGCAGCTATCATGCGTGTGCCTCTGTTCCAGAAAAGTGCCTCCTTGTGGGGGTGCGGCCACCGCATCATTTGATCCCAGGTTACGAATGGTAACCGGAAAGGATCTCGATTTCCATGCTCAAGCTCGCCCTCATCATCGGCAGCACCCGCCCGCAGCGCTTCGCCGACACGCCGGCCAAGTGGATCGTCGACGGTGCCGCCGGCCGCAACGACTTCACGCTCGACGTTCTCGACCTGCGCGACCAGAACCTGCCCTTCTACGAGGAGCCCGCCTCGCCGCTCTTCACCGGCGGCACCTATACCAGTCCGGCGGCCGAGGCGTGGCGCCACAAGATCGGCCGATATGACGGCTTCATCGTCACCGTCGCCGAGTACAACCACGGCCCGACCGCGGTGCTCAAGAATGCCTTCGACTCGGCATTCAACGAATGGCGCCGCAAGCCGGTGGCGTTCGTCGGCTATGGCGGCGTCGGCGGGGCGCGTGCGATCGAGCAGCTGCGCGGCACCGCGATCGAGCTCCACATGGCGCCGGTCAAGGCAGAGGTGAACATCGCGATGGATGCGTTCCTCGGCATCCTGATGCACGGCAAGACGCTCGACGACTATGAGCATCTCGTCGCCAGCCGCAACCTGCTGTTCGACGAGATCGCCTGGTGGGGCGAGACGCTGCGGCGCGGGCGCGCCGCGGCCTAGATCAGTCCCCGCAGCCGCTCGGCGGTGATCGCGTCGGCCGGGTAGAAGGCCTCGATCGCCAACTCGTCCAGCGTCACGTCGAGCGGCGTCCCGAACATGGTGGTGGTGCTGATGAAGGCGAGCTCGCCCAGCGGCGAGGCGAGCCTGAGCGGCACCGCCACGCCGCCGAAATCGTCCACCCGCCCCGCTCCGTCGCGGAACGGATAGCCGGCCAGTTCCTCGGCCAGCGCGGCGAGCGCCGCGTCGCCCGTCGCCGCCGCCTGCCGCCGCAGCCGCTCGAGCAGGTGCGCGCGCCATTCGGCGAGATTGAGGATGCGCGGCGCCAGCCCCTCGGGGTGCAGGCTCAGCCGCAGCACGTTGACGGGCGGCTCGACGAGGAACCCGGCCACGCCTTCGAGCAGCGGCGCCACCGTGTCGTTGGCGGCGACCATGTGCCAGTGCCGGTCGACCGCGAGCGCCGGATAGGGCTCGTGCCCCTTGAGCACGAGATCGATCGCCCGCCGCGCCGCCGCGAGCGCGGGATCGTCGAGCGGGCGCTCGGCATAGACCGGCGCGAACCCCGCCGCGAGCAGCATCGCGTTGCGCTCGCGGAGCGGCAGGTCGAGCTGGTCGGCGAGCCGCAGCACCATCTCGCGACTCGGCCTGGCGCGCCCGGTCTCGATGAAGCTCAGGTGCCGGGTCGAGATCTCGGCATCGAGCGCCAGGTCCATCTGGCTGAGCCGCCTGAGGCGGCGCCATTCCCGCACCTGCTCGCCGAGCGGACGTACGCCATGCTGCACGATCGATCTCCTTCGCCGCCGATCCTGGCCCGGACGCGCCGCGACTTCCATTACCTCGCGCGTAATCGACCCGCCGCGCCGAATCGACGAGCCTTGCGTCACCTTCAGCCAAGGAGACGCACCATGACCAACCCGATCCTCTTCCTCCGCCGCGTCCTTGCCTTCGACGCCGTCACCTGCGTCGCGATGGCGGGGCTGCTGCTCGCGGCGGGTGCGCCGCTCGCCGCGCTGCTCGGCCTGCCCCGGGGGTTGCTGTTCGAGGCCGGCCTGTTGCTGCTGCCCTTCGCCGGCTTCGCCTTCTGGGCGGCGGGCCAGACCGACCGCCTCGAATGGCCGGTGCGCACAGTGGCGGTGCTTAACCTCGCCTGGGCCGCGGCGAGCTTCGCGCTCCTCGCCTTCGTGGCGCCGACTTCGCTCGGCATCGCCTTCGTGAGCGCGCAGGCGCTGGCGGTCGCTGGGCTCGCCGCGCTGCAGCTCCACGGCCTCGGCCTGTTCCGCCGCGCCTTCGGGTGAATCGGCATGCGAAGAGGGGCCCGGCGTCGCCGCCGGGCCCCTTCCCTGTTCTAGTCGACGGATCAGCGGCAGCGGCGGCCGCCATTGTCCTTGTCGATCGCCTGGCCGATCAGCGCACCGCCGAGCGCGCCGAGCAGGGTGCCCGGGGTACGATCGCCATAGCGGTCGATGCTGCGGCCGACGAGCGCGCCGGCGACGCCGCCAAGCAGCAGGCCCGTCGTGCCGTCCGAGCGGCGGCAATAATAGCGGCCGTCGCGCCCGCGCCAGCTGGGCCCGCGATAATAGCCGCTCCGGTCGTAATAGCGGGAATCACGTCCGCGCTCGTACCGGTCGTAGCGATCGTGATGATCGTAGCGATCGTAACGGTCGTAGCGCTGCGCGGCGGCCGTCCCCGGCACCGCGGGAACCGCTACGGCGAGGGCCGCAAGGCCAAGAAGGGCTTTCCGCATTGAACTTCTCCTCTCTGACGGCGCCATGGGGCACCGCTGATGGAGACGGTCTAGCGAATCGCTTTTGAGCCGATCCTGAACTCGCTTGGCAGCTTCCGTTCACGTAACGAACGGAGGGCGCCCTATCCCAGCGCCGCCTTGATCTTCGCGAAGAAGCCGCTGGTCTCGGGGCATTCCTCGCCCGTCTCGGTGCAGCGGAATTCCTCGAGCAGTTCGCGCTGCTTGGCGGTCAGCTTGGTCGGGGTCTCGACGGTGAGCTCGACCACCAGGTCGCCGCGACCGCGTCCCTGGAGCACCGGCATGCCGGCGCCGCGCTGGCGCACCTCGCGGCCCGACTGGGTGCCCGGCGCGATCTTGATGACGTGCTTCTCGCCGTCGAGCCCGGGCAGCACGATCTCGCCGCCGAGCGCGGCGGTGGTGAAGCTGATCGGCGCCTTGGCGTAGAGCGTCGTGCCCTCGCGCTCGAAGATCGGGTGCTTGCGGACGTGGAGGAAGATGTAGAGGTCGCCCGCCGGCGCCCCGCGCGCGCCCGCCTCGCCTTCGCCCGACAGGCGGATGCGCGTGCCTTCGTCGACGCCGGGCGGCACGTTGATCTTGAGCGTCTTGGTCTTGTCGGTGCGCCCCTCGCCGCGGCAGTCGCGGCAAGGATCGGCGATCACTTCGCCCGCGCCGTGGCAATGCGGACAGGTCCGCTCGACCATGAAGAAGCCCTGCTGCGCGCGCACCTTGCCCTGGCCGCCGCAATGCTTGCACTGCGCGGCCTGGGTGCCCGGCTTGGCGCCGGTGCCGTTGCAGCTGTCGCAATGGCCCGAGACGTCGACGGTGATCTCGCTGGTCCGCCCATGGAACGCGTCCTCGAGGCTGATCTCCATGTCGTAGCGCAGATCCGCGCCGCGGCGCTGCGGCCGGCCGCCGCGCGCGCCGCCCATGAACTCGCCGAACACGCTCTCGAAGATGTCGCTGAAAGCGCCGAAATCGGGCTGGGGGCCGTGCCCGCCGCCCATTCCGTTCTTGAACGCCGCGTGCCCGAACCGGTCGTACGCCGCGCGCTTCTGGGGATCCTTGAGGCAATCATAGGCCTCGTTGATCGCCTTGAACTTGGCTTCATGGTCCTTGCATCCGGCGTTCTTGTCCGGATGGTATTTCATCGCGAGCTTGCGATAGGCGGACTTGAGCGCCGCCTCGTCTGCGGTGCGCTCGACCTCGAGCAGCTCGTAATAATCGACTTCGGTGGTCATCTAACCGGGCCCCCGCCCAACCGTCACCCCGGCCGATGCCGGAGTGACGGGGGTACGCATCCTACTTACGCCTTGTTGTCGTCCACCTCGGAGAACTCCGCGTCGACGACTTCCTCGCCGCCCGCCTCGCTCCCCGCGGCCGCGCCCGCATTCGCCTGGGGCGAAGCCTGCTCGGCCGACTGCTTCTCGTAGATCGCCTGGCCGAGCTTCATCGCGACCTGGGCGAGGTTCTGCGACTTGGCCTGCATCTCGTCGGCATCGCCGCTCTCGACCGCGGCCTTGGCCTCGGCCACCGCCGCCTCGATCTCGCTCTTGAGCGAGGCGTCGACCTTGTCGCCATTCTCCTGGAGCTGGCGCTCGGTGGTGTGGATCAGGCTCTCGGCATTGTTCTTCGCCTCGGCCGCGGCGCGGCGCTTCTTGTCCTCCTCGGCGAACTGCTCGGCGTCGCGGACCATCTGCTCGATGTCGCTGTCCGAAAGCCCGCCCGAGGCCTGGATGCGGATCTGCTGCTCCTTGCCGGTGCCCTTGTCCTTGGCCGAGACGTTGACGATGCCGTTGGCGTCGATGTCGAAGGTGACTTCGATCTGCGGCACGCCGCGCGGCGCCGGCGGGATGCCGACCAGGTCGAACTGGCCGAGCAGCTTGTTGTCCGCCGCCATCTCGCGCTCGCCCTGGAACACGCGGATCGTCACCGCCTGCTGGTTGTCGTCGGCCGTCGAATAGACCTGCGACTTCTTGGTCGGGATCGTCGTGTTGCGGTCGATCATGCGCGTGAACACGCCGCCCAAAGTCTCGATGCCGAGGCTCAGCGGCGTTACGTCGAGCAGCAGCACGTCCTTGACGTCGCCCTGGAGCACACCCGCCTGGATCGCCGCGCCGATCGCCACCACCTCGTCGGGGTTGACGCCGGTGTGCGGCTCCTTGCCGAAGAATTCCTTCACGACCTGGCGCACCTTGGGCATGCGGGTCATGCCGCCCACCAGCACCACTTCGTCGATCGCGTTGGCCTTGACGCCCGCATCCGCCAGCGCCTTGCGGCACGGCTCGAGCGTGCGCTGGATGAGATCCTCGACCAGCCGCTCGAGTTCGGCGCGGTTGACGGTCTTCACCAGGTGCTTCGGCCCGTTCTGGTCGGCGGTGATGAAGGGCAGGTTGACTTCAGTGGTCTGCGCCGAGGAAAGCTCGATCTTCGCCTTCTCGGCGGCTTCTTTGAGGCGCTGCAGCGCGAGCTTGTCCTTGGTGAGGTCGATGCCCTCGGCCTTCTTGAAGTCCTCGGCCAGGAACTGCACCAGCTTGGCGTCGAAATCCTCGCCGCCCAGGAAGGTGTCGCCGTTGGTCGCCTTCACTTCGAACACGCCGTCGCCGATCTCGAGCACCGAGATGTCGAACGTGCCGCCGCCAAGGTCATAGACCGCGATCGTCTTGCCGTCGTTCTTTTCCAGCCCATAGGCGAGCGCCGCTGCGGTCGGCTCGTTGATGATGCGCAGCACTTCGAGGCCCGCGATCTGGCCGGCGTCCTTGGTCGCCTGGCGCTGGGCGTCGTTGAAATAGGCCGGGAAGGTGATCACCGCCTGGCTGACCGTCTCGCCGAGATAGGCCTCGGCGGTCTCCTTCATCTTCTGCAGGATGAAGGCCGAGATCTGGCTGGGCGAATAATCCTCGCCGCCCGCCTTCACCCAGGCGTCGCCGTTCGAGCCGCGCACGATCGTGTACGGCACCAGCTCGGTGTCCTTCTTGGTGACGGGGTCGTCGAAGCGGCGGCCGATCAGGCGCTTCACCGCGAAGATCGTGTTGTCCGGGTTGGTCACCGCCTGGCGCTTGGCCGGCTGCCCGATCAGGCGCTCGCCGTCCTTGGCGAAGGCGACGATCGAAGGCGTGGTGCGCGCGCCTTCCACATTCTCGATCACCTTGGGCTTGCCGCCCTCCATCACCGCGACGCAGCTGTTGGTCGTACCCAGGTCGATACCGATAACTTTAGCCATGGTCCCTCGTTGGCCCCCAGTTCAAAATCAAAAACTTGGCCCCCACGCCCCTTCCCAGAGGCGGCGCGGAGAACCGGTTACGAAGCGCGATATAGGTGCGCTTCGCCTTGCCGCAAGAAGCACGAGTTTCTAGGGACCTTCCCGATTTGGGAGGTTCGGCGATGCGCGTGTTTCCGATGATCGTTGCGGCGGCGGCACTTTCGGCCTGCGCGCCGAAGGGCGAGCTCAGGGCCGACGGCGCCTGGATCCGCCTTCCCGCGGTGGCCGGCCAGCCGGGCGCGGCCTATTTCGCCGTGCATGGCGGCGCCAAGGCGGACACCCTGCTCGCGGTCTCGACTCCGGCTGCGCTCAAGGCCGAGCTCCATGAGAGCATGAAGGGCGATCACGGCATGATGGCGATGGCGCCCTTGAAGGACGTCGCCGTTCCCGCGGGCGGCGAGCTCGCCTTCGCGCCGGGCGGGCGGCACGTGATGCTCTTCTCGATCGGCCCGGCGGTGAAGCCGGGCGACAAGGTCCCGCTCACGCTGTCCTTCGCGGGCGGCAAGACGCTGACGCTACAGGCCCAGGTGGTCGGTGCCGGCGATCCGGGGCCCCGATAACCCCAATCCTCCCCCGGAGGGGGAGGAATTGAAAGGGCTTCCCCCCGCCCCTGCACACGCTATCCTCCCCCAACCGGAGGGAGCCCGCCATGACCCAAATCCTCGACCGTTTCCGCTCGTCCACCTGGGGCTGGCTGCGCGGCACGCTCGCCGGCTGGGGCACCTTGCTGCTCTGCCTGGTCGGCGTCGGGCTGATCATCGTCCTCGTCAAGTGGATCGCCAACCTCGCCACCACCTATGAAGTCACCGAGGACCGGCTGATCCTCCACAAGGGCATCCTGGCGAAGTCGATCGACGAGATCGAGCTCTACCGGGTCAAGGACGTCCGCATCGACTTCTCGATCGTCAACCAGATGGCCGATATCGGCACGATCACGATCACCTCGTCGGACGAGACCACACGCGACGCGCCCCTCGTCATCCGCGACGTCGACCAGGCCCGCGCCCGCCGCGAGAAGCTGCGCGAGCTCGTCAACACCGCGCGCCGCGCCCGCGGCGTGCGCGAGATCGACATGGTGCAGGAAGGGCTGGGCGAGCCCTGAAGGCTATTTCGCCGGGGGCGTGTGCCTGACCGCAAGCCACAGCAGCACCAGGCCGCCCGCCAGGACGCCGGTGGCGATCAAAGCGGTCTCGGCCGTGGACAGAAAGTGATGGGCGTTCTTGTAATAGGCGCGACCGCCACGCAGCACGAACACCCAGGCACCCACCCCCATGACAGTGCCGAGTGCGCCGCCGATCCAGCAGGCAAGGAACAGGTGGACATTCCGCGGCGCTGGTTTCGGCATGAGGCGATGTTCGCGCGATTCGGGGCACATCGCAATCCGCACGAAGCGTGTGCTCCGTTGCCGCGGCCGCCGGGGTGACAAGCCCGCCGGCCCGCCCCATCTACCGGCCATGACCGCCGTCCGACCGCTCACGCCCGGCGAAGTCGCGCTCGCCCGCTCGGTGTTCGGCGACACGATCGACTATGGTCGGCCGCGCATTCACAATCGCAAATGGGCGTTCTTCCAGCCGCGCCGCACCACCATGGCGCCGCTCGGCCACGTCCATTTCAACCCCGCCTCGGGCCTCTACCGCGACGATTTCGCCGAGGCGCCGCTCGCGCTGCAGGGTCTGTTCGTTCACGAGCTCGTCCATGTCTGGCAGCACCAGCAAGGGCTGTTCCTGCCGGTCCGCCGCCATCCCTTCTGCCGTTATCGCTACGCGCTTGTCCCCGGCCGGCCCTTTCATCGCTACGGGATCGAGCAGCAGGCCGAGATCGTCCGTCACGCCTTCCTGCTCCGGCGCGGCGCCGAGGTGCCCGGCGCCGCGCCGCTCGCGGACTATGACGCGATCCTGCCCTTCCAGCCGGAGTGACCGGATCAGTCGATGCGGCCGCTGTCGCCGGTGTCGACCTTCGACGGACGCGGAGACGGCGGCGGGCTCGAGCGCGGCGCGGGCGGCGGGTTGTACCGCGGGGCCGGCGGCGCACTCGGCGGACTATAGGCGGGACGCTGCGGCGCGGAAGTGGGCGGCGGGCTATAGCTGCGCGGTGGCGGGGCCGGGCGCGACCCACTCCAGTCGGGCCTGAAAGTCGGCCGCGGTGGCGGCGCGGCGCTGGGCTGGGCCGCAGGCGCCGAAGGCTGCACCGGTTGCGATCCGCGCCAACCGCCTTGTGGCCGTTCGGGACGCGCCCCCTGCCAGCCGCCTTCGGGGCGGTCGGGCCGCGGCGCGCGCCAGCCGCCGTCCGGCCGGGCCGGTCGCGCGGGCGTCGCT
>CBIFVW010000084.1:0-13592 GCA_966186155.1 uncultured Sphingomonas sp. | reverse complement strand
CCGTCGGCGGTCGGCGAGATCTCGACATGCGGCGCCAAGTGGAAGCGCACCGCGAAGGGCGTGTTGGCCTTGCGCTTCCGCTTGTCGGCGGGGAGCAGCATGTCCTCGCCGCGCACGTCGCGTCCGTCGCCGCCCAGCGCGATCACCCGGCGATGGACGAAGCCGAGGCGCCGGACATAGCCGTCATGGCTCGCTTCGATCCGGCTGCCATTCTCGCTCTCGTGCCGCGCCAGCTCGACCTCGACGACGCCGCGGCCGAGCGAGCCGTCGGGATGGATCGCCGTCGAGTTGCTGTCGGCGAGGACGAGCGTCGAATGCGCGGCGGTGGTGCGCAGCCCCTCGATTAGCGCGCGCGGCACCGAGGCCTGAGCCATGGCCGAGCCGCCGCAATTGACGACGATCCGATGCGGCCCGTCGGAAAGCTCGAAGGCGAGCGTCGAGGCGCAGCCGCCGACCGCGACGCGCGCGAGCGGCGGCGGGGCGGCGTCGACGATCAGCACGGTGGCGCCGGCCGAGAGCCGCTGATAGCCCCATTCGCGCGCCTGCTTGAGCGGTCGGGTGCGCACGCCGGTCGCCTCGATCGTCTGGGCGATCGCCTCGCCCGGAACGGGGGCGGCGCCCTGCCAGTTCGCCAGCCCGCGATCGCCATGGCAGACGCCGAGCAGCGCGGTCACCATGCGCGCCAGCGCCGCCGGGACCAAGCCGGGCGGATCGAGCCGGCGCGCGGCATAGGCGTTGGAGAGGATGGTGAGGAACTGCACCGCCTCGAGCTGGCCCCAGGGCGAACGGCCGACGGTGCCGCCGTCCTCGAACAAGGACTGGTCGAGCGCCCGCTTGAGACCCGCCTCGCCGAACGAGCGCCGCGGATCGCCGCCGGGAATCATCAGTCCCGCGACGAGCACGCCGCACCACGCCGCGATGCGCGGCGGGCCCGGCTGGACCCGATCGGCGGCGCGGTCCAGATGGCGCGCGCCGCGGGCGAGCGCGTGGAGCACCGCGGAACGGTAGACCAGGTCGCTGGCCGAGAGGATCAGCGGGGCGTGCGCGGTCCAGAACAGGATGCGGCGCCCCCAGAGATCGGCGCGCCACGCCGGCTCGGACACCTTGCCGCCATGCGCGTCGAGCCAGCGCTGGGTGAGCGCCTCGGCGACCGGTGCGGCCTGGACGCGCGTCGCGACGCTCGACAAGTCGCGCAGCCAGGCGAAGCTCTGGAGATATTCGCCCATCGCGGGCGACCAGTCCGGCCGGGCGAAGTCGAGCCCCGCGATCGAGCGCCGCTCGCCGCGAAACAGCACATGGCCGTCGAGCAGCGCATTGCCGCGATCGGCGTCGCCGAAGAACGGATCGTCGCCCACTGCGATCAGCTTGAGCGGATGGCGGCCCCTCAGGCGCATGCCGTGGATCGGCGTCCGCCAGGCGAGGCGCTGGAAGCGTTCGGAGATGCGCTCGGCAAGGCTGAGACCGCGGTCGCCGCCGGTGCGGATGAGCCGCTTGCCCTGTTCGATCCCGTCGGCGCCGGGACCGCGATCGCCGTCATTCACCCGCCTCGCAAGGCGGCGATGTTCGCCGCATATCGGCCGGGTCCGCCGGCGAAGGTCGCGGTGCCGGCGACGAGCGCGTCGGCGCCGGCGGCGATCGCGCGCGGCGCGGTCTCGCGATCGATGCCGCCATCGACCTCCAAGTCGATCGCGCGGCCGCTCGCGTCGATGCGACGGCGCAGCTCGGCGATCTTGGCGAGCTGGCTCTCGATGAACTTCTGGCCGCCGAAGCCCGGATTGACGCTCATCACCAGCACGAGGTCGATCAGGTCCATGACATGGTCGATCGCATCGACCGGCGTCGCCGGATTGAGCACCACGCCGGCGCGCTTGCCGAGTCCCTTGATCGTCTGGAGCGTGCGGTGAAGGTGCGGCCCCGCCTCGGGATGGACCGAAAGGCAGTCGGCGCCCGCATCGGCGAAGGCGGCGAGCAGCGGATCGACCGGCGCGATCATCAGGTGCACGTCGAACGGCTTGGCGGTATGCGGCCGCAGCGCCTTGATCACCGCCGGACCGATCGTGATGTTGGGGACGAAATGCCCGTCCATCACGTCGACATGAATCCAGTCGGCGCCGGCGGCGTCGATCGCGCGCACCTCCTCCCCGAGCTTGGCGAAATCGGCGGAGAGGATCGAGGGTGCGATGCGGACGGCCATGGGGAATCCTTAGGCACCCGCCGATTCGCGCGCAACTAGGCGTTGCGGCGCAGCCTCGCGATGAAGAACCCGTCCATCCCGCCCGCCTCGGCCAACATGCCCGGAAGCAGGCGGAGGCTGCCGTCGGGGCGAGGCATGACGCCATGGGGCAGTTCCTCGCCGCGAATGGGCGCGATCGCATAATCTGGATGCGCCGCGAGGAAGCGATCGAGCTGGGCCTCACCTTCCTCGGGCTCGAGCGAGCAGGTCGAGAAGACGACCGCGCCGCCGGGCTTCACCCAGCCGGCGGCGCGGTCGAGCAGGCGCGCCTGGAGCTCCGCCATCTCGGCGATCAGCCGCGGGCGGACGCGGTGGAGCACGTCGGGATGGCGGCGGAAGATGCCGGTGGCGCTGCACGGCGCGTCGAGCAGCACCGCATCGGCGGGAGCCTCGGGGCGCCATCGCGTGAGATCCGCGGCGATCACCCGCGCCTCCAGGCCCGTGCGCTCCAGATTCTCGCGAAGTCGCGCCAGACGACTTTCGGAGATGTCGACCGCGGTCACTTCCCAGCCGGCGGCGGCGAGCTGGAGCGTCTTGCCGCCGGGCGCGGCACAGAGATCGAGCGCGACGCCGGCGCCGGGCCCGATCAGCCGCGCCGGAAGCGACGCGGCGAGGTCCTGCACCCACCAGCCGCCCTCGGCATAGCCGTCGAGCGCCGGCACCGCGCCCTTCTCGTCGAGCCGCAAATGGCCGGGCATCAGGCTCGTCCCGGGCAGGTCGGGCACGCGCGCGGGATCGCGCAGGGTGAGGTCGAGCGGCGGCGGCGCGGCGATTGCGCGCTCGGCGGCTTCGATCGCCGCGTCGCCCCAGGCGGCGTGCCAGCGCAACGCCACCGCATCGGGAAGCGCCGGTGGCTCGGGCAACGAGACGCCCTGGCGCATCAGCGCGCCGAACACGCCATGGACCAGCTTGCGCGGCCCGCCGTCGACCAGCGGCAGCACCGTGGCGATCGCGGCATGGCCGGGCGTGCCGAGCGCGAGCGCCTGGACCAGCGCGATCCGGAGCGCGAAGCGCGCCTTGGCGTCGTCGGGAAGCGTGCGCTGGGTCGCCGAATCGATCAGCGCGTCGAGGTCGGGGAGCCGGCGCAGCGCCTCCGCGGCGATGGCATAAGCGAGACCGCGGTCGTTGGGCGCGAGCCCCTCGGCGGCCGAATCGAGCGCCTGCTCGAGCGCGAGGCCGCGGCGCAGCACCGCGTCGAGCAGCCGGAGCGCGGCGCGGCGCGCGGGGACGCCCGGGGGATCGGGGGCCTGGCGAGGGTTTCGGGTACGCGGCGGCTTCACTTGACCTCTTCGGAGAGAAGGACGATCTGCCGCCTATGGCCCAGCGCCCCGCAAATGTGAAACCGCCCGCCTATCTGACGCCGAGCCCGCCGGTGCCCCAGCCCGCGCCGGCCAAGCCCGCCAGGGATCCGCTCGGCAAGGACCCCACCCGCTATGGCGACTGGGAATTGAAGGGCATCGCAGTCGACTTCTAGCCGACGAGCGCGTCCCGCAGCTTGAGCACCGTGTTCCAGTTGCGGCCGGTATTGCCCCGCGACAGCTTCGCCTTCGCCATCGCCGGGACCAGGTTCGAGCGGCCCTGGCCCTCGGGAAAGTCGGTGAACAGCTCGCGGCCGATCGCCACCATCCGTTCGGGTCCGTCATAGCTTTCTGCCAGCCGCGCGATCGCGGCCCGATCGACCGGTTCGCGATGGAAGGTGACGACGAGCCAGCTCGGCCGCTCGCGCGCCTCGTCCGGGAAGGGATTGGTCTCGACCAGCCGCTCGAGATCGGCGCGGTTGCGCACGAACACCTCGGACTCGAGGCCGGCCTCCCTTTCCAGCGCGGCGTGCAGGTCGCGCTCGAGCACTTCGGGCGCCGCATCACCGGCTTCGAACACGACATTGCCCGAGGCGAGGATCGTCTTGACCTCGGTGAAGCCGAGCCCTTCGACGACCGCCTTGAGCTCGGCCGACTTGAGCTGGCGCTTGCCGAGGTTGATCCCCCGCAGCATCGCCGCCCATTTCATTGCGCCTCCTCCCGGAGCGGGCGGCTGAGCAGCTCCTCGATCACCCGGTCCACCGGCGCGCCTTCGAGCAGCGCATTGACTGCCTCCGTCACCGGCATGCCCACTCCCGCCTCGGCCGCGGCCTCGCGCAGCACCGGCGCCGTGAAGGCGCCCTCCGCCACCGTCCGGCGATCGGCGAGCAGCTCGGCGGCGCGCCTGCCCTGGCCGAGGCCGACACCGAGCGAGAAGTTGCGCGAATTGGTCGAGGAGCAAGTGAGGACGAGATCGCCGAGCCCCGACAGTCCGGTGAGGGTCTCGGCCTGTGCGCCGCGGGCGAGGCCGAAGCGCGTCATCTCGGCGAAGCCGCGCGCGATCAGCGCGGCGCGCGCATTGAGGCCGAGCCCGGCGCCTTCGACCACGCCGCAGGCGATGGCGAGGACGTTCTTGACCGCGCCGCCGATCTCGGCGCCGGTGACGTCGGCCGATCGATAGGTACGGAAGGCCGGCCCCGCGAGCCGTTCGGCGAGGCGGGCGCGCAGGTCCTCGTCCTCGCAGGCGAGCGTGACCGCAGTGGGTTTCCCGGCCGCGACCTCGTGCGCGAAGGTCGGGCCGGAGAGCACGGCGAGCGGCGCCCGGGGCGCCACTTGCCGGGCCACCTCGCCGACGAGCAGCCGCGTGCCCGCCTCGATGCCCTTGGCGCAGAGCACCAGGGGCGTGGCGTCCACCGGGGCCGCCGCGAGCACGGGCCGGACATGCTGTGCCGGCGCCACCACCAGCAGCGCCTCCAGCCCGGCGAGATCCTCCAGCGCGCCGGTCGCGCGGATCGACGGCGCGAGCGGCACGCCTTTCAGGAACAGCGGGTTCTCATGCGCATCGTTGATCGCTTCGACCACTTCGTGCTCGCGCGCCCAGAGCAGCACGTCCTCGCCGCCGCGCGCCGCGACCTGTGCCAGCGCAGTCCCCCAGGCGCCGCCGCCGATGACTCCGATTCTCATGCCTTCACTCCCGCGCCGCGTACCTTCTCGGCATCCGGATCCAGGGGCCAGCGCGCCCGCGCCGGCGTATCGAGCGGGTCGGTGAGCCCCGCCTGGAACCGCTCGGCGCCCGCCCAACCGATCATCGCCGCATTGTCGGTGCAGAGCCAGAGCGGTGGCGCGACGAAGCGCAGGCCATGTTCCGCTGCCAGTGCCTCCAGCGCACCGCGGACCGCGCGGTTGGCCGCGACACCGCCCGCGACCACCAGTGCCGTCGCCTCGACTCCGCCCAGCGCGCGGCGCGTGCGGTCGAGCAGGCAGTCGACCACCGCCTGCTGGAACGAGGCCGCCATGTCGGCGGCGCCGTACTGCCCCACCTTGCGCGCGACGTCGCTCTTCAATCCCGCGAAGGAGAAATGCGGTTCGGGCGAGCCGACCAGCGGACGCGGCAGCGGCACCGCCCGTGGATCGCCGAGCGCGGCCGCCGCCTCGACCGCGGGCCCGCCGGGAAAGCCGAGCCCGAGCAGCTTGGCGGTCTTGTCGAACGCCTCGCCCGCGGCGTCGTCGATCGTGGTGGCGAGGCGGCGATAGCGCCCCACGCCCTCGACGAGCAGCAGCTGGCAATGCCCGCCCGAGACGAGCAGCAGCAGATAGGGAAATTGGAGATCGGGATCGGCCAGGCGCGGCGAAAGCGCATGGCCCTCGAGATGATTGACCGCGACCAGCGGCTTGCCGCCGGCGAGCGCGAGCGCCTTGCCGGTGACGAGCCCGACCATCACGCCGCCGATCAGCCCCGGCCCGGCGGTCGCGGCGATCGCGTCGACTTGGGCGAGCGTAACCTCGGCTTCGGCGAGCGCCGCCTCGATCAGCGGCCCCAGCGCCTCGACATGCGCGCGCGCAGCGATCTCGGGCACCACGCCGCCATAGGGCCGATGCGCCTCCTCCTGGCGCGCGAGCTTGTGCGCGAGCACGCGCCGGTCGCTGGTGACCAGCGCGGCGGCGGTCTCGTCGCAGCTCGATTCGAGGCCCAGGATCAGCGCCATGCGCTTCCATCTAGGCCCACGGACCGCTAGCACAACCCGTCATGCCTCTCTTCCGCCTCGGCACCCGTGGTTCCCCGCTCGCGCTCACTCAGGCGCACATGGTGCGCGATGCGCTCGCCGCCGCGCACGCCGTGCCGGCGGACGCCTTCGAGATCGTCGTGATCAAGACCACCGGCGACAAGGTGCAGGACCGCGCGCTCGCCGAGATCGGCGGCAAGGCGCTATGGACCAAGGAACTCGACCGCGCGCTGCTCGGCGGCGAGATCGACTGCGCGGTCCATTCGATGAAGGACGTCGAGACCTTCCGGCCGGCGATGATCGCTTGTCCCGCGATGCTGCCGCGCGCCGATGTCCGCGACCGGCTGGTGGGGGCGAGATCGATCGCGGCGCTGCCGCAGGGCGCGGTGCTCGGCACCAGCTCGCCGCGCCGGGCGGCGCAGGTCCGGCGGCTCAGGCCCGATATCCGCACCGTGCTGTTCCGCGGCAATGTCGATACCCGGCTGGCCAAGCTCGCCGCGGGCGAAGCCGACGCGACCCTGCTCGCCGCTGCGGGGCTCGAGCGACTGGGGCGCCATGACGTCGGAAACCCCGTTCCCACCAACGTCCTGCTGCCCGCGCCGGCACAGGGCGCAGTGGGCATCGAAGTGCGCGCGGACGACGCCCATGCCCGGGCGATGCTCGCCGCGATCGACGATCCGGGGACGCACGCCTGCGTCGCCGCCGAGCGCGCGCTGCTCGCCGCGCTCAAGGCCGATTGCCATTCGCCCGTCGCCGCGCTCGCGGTGATCGAGGGCGGGATATTGACGCTCGAGGCCGAGCTGCTCTCCGAGGACGGAGCGTTTCACGTCCACGGCGCGATCGAAGGCGCGCCGCTCGACCATGGTCTGCCCGCGGCGCTGGCGCGCGATCTGCTGGAGCGCGCGCCGCCCGGGGTGCGCCGGCTCTTCGCCGGATGAGAGCCATCGCCATATTGCGGCCCGAGCCGGGCAACCGCGCGATGGCGGTCGCGATCGAGGCGACAGGGCGCACCGCGATCCGCCTGCCCTTGTTCGAGACGCGCTCGGTGGCGTGGCAGGCGCCCGACCCGGCGGCCTTCGACGCGCTGATCCTGACCAGCGCCAATGCCGTGGGCGAGGCCACCGCCGAGGCGGCGCGGCGCGCAGGCTTCACGGTGGCGGCGACGGGCAGCGGCGGTGCCGCCGAGCTGGTCGCCGCGGCCGAGCGCGCCGGCGTACGCCGCGCGCTGCTGCTCGCCGGGCGCGAGCGGATGCTCGACGCTGGCGGGATCGTTGCGCAGGCGATCACGGTCTATGCGAGCGACCCGCTGCCGGTCCCCCCCGATGCCGCCGCCCGGCTGCGCGGCTCGGTGGCCCTGGTCCAGTCGGCGCGTGCGGGGGCGCGGCTCGCCGCGATCGTCGCTCCGGGGGATCGCGCCGGCATCGCGGTCGCCGCGGTCGGCGCCGCGGCGGCGGAGGCGGCCGGAAGCGGCTGGGAGCGCGTCGTGATCGCTCCCCGGCCTGCGCCCGCAGCGCTGATCGACGCCGCGCTCGCGCTCGCCGATTGACCGCGCCCGATCGCGCGGCGAATAAGGGCGCATGAGCGAAGAGCCCCTCGCGGCCGAACCGCCGCGCGCGCCGTGGTGGCGCAGCGCAAGCCTGATCGGCACGATCGCCTTTGTCGCGGGCGTCGGCACGACGGTGGGCGCCGTCGGCCTGGCCGGCGGCTTCACGCCGCGCCCGGTCCCCACCGTGATTCCGCCGCAGCCCCGGATCGAATCTCCGGCGAGCTATCCCACGCTGCCTCCGGGCACCGATCTCGCCACGCTCAATGCGCGCGAGGCGATGCTGGCGGGCAAGCTGGACCAGCTCGAGCTGCGCATCCGCGACGTCGACGGCAGCGCGCGTAACGCGTCCGGCTATGCGACGCGCGCCGAGAGGATGATGATCGCCTTCGCGGTGCGCCGCGCGATCGAGCGCGGCCAGCCCTTGGGGCCGCTCGACCGCCAGCTCAGGCTGCGCTTCGGCGAGAGCCATGGCGAGGCGGTGGCGGCGATCCTGCGCGCCGCGGCCCAGCCGGTGACGCTCGAGGATCTGCGCCTCGCGCTCGACACGATCGCGCCGCGGCTCTCGACCGACCCCAAGGACGGCCTGTGGGACCGAGTGCGCCGGATGCTCGGCAATTTGGTCGTGCTGCGCCAGGCCGATGCGCCGAGCCCGCGCCCCGCCGATCGCCTGCGCCGCGCGCGCCGCGCGCTCGACCGCGGCGACGTCGAGGCCGCGCTCGCCGAAGTCGCGCACATGCCCGGCGTCGCTGCCGCGGACCAGTGGACCAATGCCGCGCGCCGCTTCATCGCCGCGCGGAACGGCCTTTTCGAAATCGAACGCGCGGCGATGGACTTGCCGGCGGCAGCGCCGGCACCCGCCGGTCAGAACTAGGGAAAAGAGACTAATGGCAGAGATGGGCCGGTTCGACTGGTCGGATCCGTTCGGGCTCGACGCGCAGCTCGGCGACGAGGAGCGGATGGTGCGGGACGCCGCTCGCGACTATGCGCAGGGCGAGCTGCTCCCGCGCGTGACCGGCGCGTTCCTCGACGAGCGGTTCGACCGCGAGATCATGGCCGAGATGGGTGCGCTCGGACTGCTCGGAGCGACGATCCCCGAAACCTATGGCGGCGCGGGGCTCGGCTATGTCGCCTATGGGCTGGTCGCGCGCGAGGTCGAGCGCGTCGATTCGGGCTATCGCTCGGCGATGTCGGTGCAGAGCTCGCTCGTGATGCACCCGATCCACGCCTATGGCACCGAGGCGCAGAAGCGGAAGTACCTGCCACGGCTCGCCACCGGCGAATGGGTCGGCTGCTTCGGGCTGACCGAGCCCGATGCCGGCTCCGATCCCGGCAGCATGCGCACCCGCGCCGAGAGGATCGACGGCGGCTATCGCCTCACCGGCTCGAAGATGTGGATCACCAACTCGCCGATCGCCGACGTCTTCGTCGTATGGGCGAAGAGCGACGCGCATGGCGGCGGCATCAAGGGCTTCGTGCTCGAAAAGGGCATGAAGGGCCTGTCGGCGCCCAAGATCGAAGGCAAGCTCTCCTTGCGCGCCTCGATCACCGGCGAGATCGTGATGGACGGCGTCGAGGTCGGCGAGGAGGCGCTGCTTCCCGAGGTACAGGGCCTGAAAGGCCCGTTCGGCTGCCTCAACCGCGCGCGCTACGGCATCGCCTGGGGCGCGATGGGCGCCGCCGAGGCCTGCTTCCACGCCGCGCGCCAATACACGCTCGACCGCGCCCAGTTCGGCAAGCCGCTCGCGGCGAACCAGCTCGTCCAGCTGAAGCTCGCCAACATGGAGACCGAGATCGCGCTCGGCCTGCAGGCGGCGCTGCGCGCGGGCCGGATGTTCGACGAAGGCACGCTCAGCCCCGAGACCATCTCGATCATCAAGCGCAACAATTGCGGCAAGGCGCTCGACATCGCCCGAGTCGCGCGCGACATGCACGGCGGCAACGGCATCTCGGCGGAGTTCCACGTGATGCGCCACGCGATCAACCTCGAGACGGTCAACACCTATGAGGGCACGCACGACATCCACGGGCTGATCCTCGGCCGCGCGATCACCGGCATCGCGGCGTTCTGATGGACCTGCAGCCGACCCTCATCGGCGAGCTCGTGGTGCTGCGGCCGACCGTCCCGGAGGATTGGGACGCGATGTACGCAGTCGCCTCCGACCCGCTGATCTGGGAGCAGCATCCGGCGAACGACCGCTGGCAGGAAGCCGAGTTCCGCCGATATTTCGCCGACGCGCTCGCGAGCGGCGGCGGCCTCACCATCGTCGACAAGGCGAGCGGGCGGATCATCGGGGCGAGCCGCTATTACGGCCACCGTCCCGATCTCGACGAGATCGAGATCGGCTGGACCTTCCTCGCGCGCGACTATTGGGGCGGCGCCCATAATCGCGAAGTGAAGAAGCTGATGCTCGACCATGTCCACCGCTTCGTCGGAACGGTGGTGTTCCTGGTCGGCGAGCACAATCTGCGATCGCAGGGCGCGATGGCGAAGATCGGCGGCGTGCGGCGGCCCGAGATGCTGACCCGCGACTATAACAGCGGCACGCATCGCCAGGTCGTGTTCGAGATCCGCAGGCCGTGAAGCCGCTCCAGGGCATCAAGGTCGTCGAGCTCGCCCGGATCCTCGCCGGGCCCTGGTGCGGCCAGCTGCTCGCCGATCTCGGCGCCGAGGTGGTCAAGGTCGAGCGGCCGGGCGAAGGCGACGACACGCGCCACTGGGGACCGCCCTTCATGACCGGCCCCGACGGCGAGAGCCTCGACGCCGCCTATTTCCACGCCTGCAACCGCGGCAAGGTCTCGCGGGCGATCGACATCGCCACGCCCAAGGGCCAAGCCGAGGTCCGCGCGCTCGTCGCCGATGCCGATGTGGTGATCGAGAACTACAAGGTCGGCGGGCTGGTCAAGTACGGGCTCGACCCGGCAAGCCTGCGCGCGCTGAACCCGCGCCTCGTCGTCTGCTCGATCACCGGCTTCGGCCAGACCGGCCCCTATGCGCCGCGCGCCGGCTACGACTTCATCATCCAGGGCATGGGCGGCTTCATGTCGCTGACCGGCGAGCCCGACGGCGCGCCGCAAAAGGCCGGCGTCGCCTATGCCGACATCTTCACCGGCGTCTATTCGGCGGTGGCGATCCTCGCCGCGCTCCGGCGTCGCGACGCCACCGGCGAAGGCGCGCATGTCGACATGGCGCTGCTCGACACCCAGGTGGGCGTGCTCGCCAACCAGGCGCTCAACTGGATGGCATCGGGCAAGGTGCCGCACCGGATGGGCAACGGCCACGCCAATCTGGTGCCCTATCAGGCCTTCCGAGCGCGCGACGGCGAGCTGATCGTCGCGGTCGGCAATGATTCGCAATTCCGCAAGCTTTGCGGCGTGCTCGGGCTCGACCTCGCCGGCGACCCGCGCTTCGCGACCAATCCGGCGCGGGTGGAGAACCGCGGCGCGCTGATCCCGCTGATCGAGGCGGCGATCGGGCGCTGGGCCAAGGCCGATCTCTACGAGGCGCTCGAGACGGAGGGCGTGCCGGCGGGCCCGATCAACAATGTCGACGAAGTGTTCGCCGATCCGCAGGTGGTCGCGCGCGGCATGCGGATCGCTCGCGACGGCGTTCCCGGCGTGGCGAGCCCGATCGTGATCGACGGCGAACGGATGGTCTCGGACCGGCCGAGCCCGAGGCGGCCCCGGCCCTGAACCATCAGCCCAGCCGCCGGATCAGCTCCTGCGCCGCCGCCGGCGCGCGCACCTTGCCGCCATGGATGAAGAAGACGAAGGTCTCGCGCGGCCTGGCCGGCGGGTCCTTGTCCTCGACATAGGGAAGGCCCGCCGGGCGGCCGCCCGATGCCCAGCTCTTCGCCGCCTCGGTCCAGCGCGGCAGCTCGGCCTCGGGATAGCAGAAGGGGTTGTCGTCCTCGCCCGCCTCCAATCGCGCGTAGACGAAGTCGCCGGTGACGTCGGCGATCGCCGGATATTGCGGCGAATCGGCATAGACGATCGCTACGCCGGCCTTGCGGCACAGTTCGACGAATTCGGGCACCGCGAAGCTCTCGTGCCGGACCTGGACGGCGTGGCGGAGCGGCACGCCCTCGTGGCTGCGCGGCAAGAGGCGGAGGAACGCGCCGAAATCGCCGGCGTCGAACTTCTTGGTCGCCATGAACTGCCACATCAGCGGCCCGAGCCGGTCGCCGAGCGCGGTGATGCCCTGGCCGACGAACTTCGCCACCGAATCGCCGGCCTCCGCCAGCACCTTCCGGTTGGTGCAGAAGCGCGAGCCCTTGACCGCGAACACGAAGCCGTCGGGCACCGTCCTCGCCCAGCCTTCGAACGTCGCCGGCTTGAAGCTCGAATAATAGGTGCCGTTGATCTCGATCGCGGTCAGCGCGCGGCTGGCGAATTCGAGCTCCTTCTTCTGGGAAAGGCCTTGCGGGTAGAAGGTCCCGCGCCACGGCTCGAAGGTCCAGCCGCCGATGCCGACTCGAATGGGTGCGATGCTCATGGCCCGGACTCTAATGCTGTTTCAGCGGAGCTGAAACGGTTGCGGCACCGGCCCCTCAGCGCACGCGCGACCAGGTCTGCGACTTGCAGACCAGCCCGAACAGCACGCAGCCCTTGCCGACCATCCGGTCCCGCCCGGCGAACTCGATCGTGCCTGCGAAGGTCTGGCGGATGTCGGGGACGAACACCTTGCCCTTCCACTTGCCCGAGCCTGCCGGCCTCAGGTCGCGAAACAGGCGCGTGCCGATCAGGTTCTCGGTTCCGCCGCGCTTCGCGTCGGCGATCGCCTTGGGGCTCGCCCAAGTGATCGTGCCGCACAGCGTCGCGCCGCCGCAGCGGTCGATCCGGACGCGCACGCTGTTGCTGGGGTTGCGCCACTCGCTCGCGAGCGGCGCGGCGGCGGGCTCGTCCGAGGCGGAAGCCGGGACGGCGAGGAACGACAAGGCGGCGAGGGCGAGCAGGAGCGCCCGGGAAAGGAGGGACGACATGGGAGGCTTCTTCTGAGATGGGTCCTGTACGGAAACTGAAGTGGAAATCGCCCCGCGCCCCGGCAAGGGGTCGTTCCGGAAACGAAGCGTTCGCGAATCAGGCCCACTTGATCCTCCCCCTCCAGGGGATCAAGAGATCGCTCGCTGAATGTCAGTAGCTCCTAGCGCTCGATCCGCGTCCAGGTCTGCGACTTGCAGCCGACGCCGAGCAGCAGGCAGCCGCGGCCGATCATCTTGTCGCCTTCGATCGTCACCGTGCCCGAGAAGGTCCGGTTGATGTCAGGCACGAAGACCTTGCCTCTCCAGCGATTCGGCCCCGCTCGGTAGAAATCGCGGAAGATGCGGGTGCCGACCAGATTCTCGGTGCCGCCGCGCTTGGCGTCGGCGACGGCCTTGTCGCTCGCCCATACGACCGTGCCGCAGAGCGCGCCCCTGCCGCACGGTTCGTAGCGGACATGGACGCTGCCTCTGGGATTGCTCCAGGTGCCCTCGATACCGTCCTCCGGGAGGGCCGCTGCCGAAAGCGCGAGGAGGACGAGCGCGAGAAGGGGGCGGAGAGTCATCGAACCTGTTCCAGCATTCGTACTGCGCGGCGCAACTGATACGAAACTATGGCGGTAATGGGCCGCTTCGGCGGTGCTTCTGTGCTGCCGATGATGTCCGCCGCGATTCGCGGCGGGACGCCGGAGCGGGCGAAGGGATTCGAAATCCGCGCGCAGCCCGACAGGGCGGAGCGCCAACCAGGGACCCGAGGGTTCGTACGATGCATCGCTGCGGAGAACCTGCGGATACCGCAAGGACGGCTGGAGCGGG
>CBIFVW010000083.1:0-13632 GCA_966186155.1 uncultured Sphingomonas sp. | reverse complement strand
GCCTTGTCGGGCAGGCCGACCACGACGAACTTGGGCAGACCGGCGACGAGGTTGCACTGCACCTCCACCGCGCGCGCCTCGAGCCCCAGATACGCAACCGTCGATACGCTCGCGACCAAGCCCGCCCTCCCCCAAAGCGTGCCGAGCATAGCGGGATTTCGCCGATGTGGAACGGATTGCCGCCGGAATGGAGGAAGTGGCGGTTCCGCCCGGCGTGTCTTGCACGAACAACACACGCACCCCACATCCGGGGCATGCCGCGCTCGCGCCTCCGCAGCCCGCTCGTCCGCACGATCCTGTTCGTGACGGGACTGCTCGTGATCGCCGCCTCGCCGCTGGTGGGCGTCATCCCCGGCCCCGGCGGGGTGTTCGTCTTCGCGGCGGGGCTGGTGCTCGTGCTCCAGAACTCGGTCTGGGCGCGCAAGCGCTTCGCCCGATTGAAGACGCGCTGGCCGCGATTCGGCCATTATGCCGACATGGCGCTCCGCCGCCGCAGCTTCCGCCGCCGGCAGCAGCGCGAGAAGGATGCGGCGATGGCCCGGGCCGAGGCGGCGCTGCTCGGATTCGAGGACAGGACGCGTTGACTTGGACGCCCGCCTTATCTATGGGCACCCGACACATGGCCGCCCCAAGTGGCGGCTTTTTACGTTCTAGATACTCGAGGATGAGCGATGAAGCGGACCTTTCAGCCGAGCAACCTGGTGCGTGCGCGCCGGCACGGCTTCCGCGCGCGGATGGCGACCCCGGGCGGCCGCAAGGTGATTCGCGCCCGCCGCGCCCGCGGCCGCAACAAGCTGTCGGCGTAACCGCCGCGGCCGTTCAGCGGCTCACGCAGCGCAGGGATTATCTCGCGGCCAATGCGGGGAAGCGGGCGCCCACGCCCGGCTTCGTCCTCATCGTGCGCGCGCGCGACGATGCCGATCCGGTGATGCGGGTCGGCATTACCGTATCGAAGAAGGTCGGCAACGCCGTGGTCCGCAACCGGATGAAGCGCCGCTTCCGCGCGCTCGCCCGGGAGGTGCTGCCCGCCGAAGGCCTGGCCGGCGCCGACCATGTCCTGATCGGCCGCAACGGCGGGATCGAGCGGTCCTTTTCCGATCTCAAGGCCGAACTCTCCAAGGCGCTGGCGAAGGTGAAGCGGTGATCGCGCGCCTGCTCATCCTGATCGCGCGCGCGTGGCAGCTCGGCCCGTCGCTGATCCTGCCGCCCAGCTGCCGCTACAGTCCGAGCTGTTCGGCCTATGCAATCGAGGCGCTTCGCCGCTATGGGGCGCTCAAGGGCAGCTGGCTCGCGCTCCGGCGCATCCTGCGCTGCCATCCATGGGGCGGGCATGGCTACGACCCAGTACCATGAGTTTTTCCGGGGAAGCTTGAAGTGAAGGAAGACCAGAAGAATTTCGTGCTGTTCGCGGTGCTCGCGGCGCTCATCCTGTTCGGATGGCCGACGATCATGCACTGGATCTTCCCGCAACAGCCCCCGGCGCCGACCAGGATCGAGGGCGGCAAGACCAAGCCCAACCCCAATGCGAACCCCACCGCGGATTCGCCCGGCGCGGTTCGCGATCGCGCGGCGGTGCTCGCCGAGACCCCGCGCGTGCGCATCGACACGCCGTCGCTCAAGGGCTCGATCAACCTGAAGGGCGCGCGGATCGACGATCTCGTGCTGCCCAAATATCCGGAGACCGTGGCGAAGAATTCGCCGCCGATCCGCCTGCTCTCGCCCCCGGGCACCAAGGAGGCCTATTTCGCCGGCTTCGGCTGGCGCGACGACGGGCTCAAGCCGCCGAGCCCGGACACGGTGTGGCAGGCCAGCGCGCCGGTGCTCGGCGTCGGCAAGCCGGTGACGCTCACCGCCGCCAACGGCCAGGGCCAGGTCTTCCGGATCGATCTCTCGGTCGACGAGAGCTACATGTTCACGATTCGGCAGACGGTCGTGAACGCCGGCACGGGGGTCGTGCCCGTCGCCCCCTATGGCTTCGTCAACCGCACCGGCGCCTTCCACGAGCCCGACAGCTGGACCGTGCACATCGGCCCGATGGCGGTGCACAACGGCGCGGCCGACTACGACACCAACTTCAAGGACCTCGACAAGGGCGCGGGGCCGAGCTTCACGTCGAACAACGCGTGGCTCGGCTTCACCGACAAATATTGGCTCGCCGCGCTCGTCCCCGATCAGGCGGCGACGGTCGCGGGCCAGTTCCGCGCGGGGCCGAACCAGAGCTACCAGGCCGACTACGCCCGCAGCCCGCAGCTGCTCCAGCCGGGGCAGAAGATCAGCCACACCAGCCGCTTCTTCGCCGGCGCCAAGGAGACCGCGCTGCTCGACCGCTACGAGGCGGCCGGCATCGCCAAGTTCGGCAATGCGGTCGACTGGGGCTGGTTCCAGATCGTCGAGAAGCCGATCTTCTACTATCTCGACTGGCTGTTCCGCATGATCGGCAATTTCGGCGTGGCGATCATCTGCCTGACGATCACGATCCGCTTGCTGCTCTTCCCGATCGCCAACCGCCAGTTCGCCTCGATGGCGAACATGCGCGCGATCCAGCCCAAGATGAAGGCGCTGCAGGAACGCTACAAGGACGACAAGCAGAAGCAGCAGCAGGAGATCATGAAGCTGTACAAGGAGGAGAAGGTCAATCCGCTCGCGGGCTGCCTCCCGATCCTGATCCAGATCCCGATCATGTTCGCGCTGTACAAGGTGCTGCTGCTCACGATCGAGATGCGGCACCAGCCCTTCGTGCTGTGGATCAAGGACCTCTCCGCCCCCGATCCGCTGACGCCGATCAACCTGTTCGGGCTGCTGTCCTTCACCCCGCCGGCCTTCATCGCGATCGGCGTGATCCCGATCCTGCTCGGCATCTCGATGTACTATCAGATCAAGCTCAACCCGGCGCCGATGGACGAGGTCCAGAAGCAGGTCTTCGCGATCATGCCGTGGATGATGATGATCCTGATGGCGCCCTTCGCGGTCGGCCTGCAGATCTACTGGATCACCTCGAACGTGATCACGATCCTCCAGCAGCGCTGGCTCTACTCGAAGCATCCGGCGCTCAAGGAGCCGATCAAGAAGCCAGAGCCGGCGAAGTGACGATGTTCGACGAGGAAATGATCGAGGCCGCGCGCAAGACCTTCGCCGGCCCGGTCGCGTTCCTCAAGTCCGCGCCCGAGCTCAAGTTCCTGCCCGATCCGGTGGTGAGCGAGGTCGCCTTCGCGGGCCGCTCGAACGTCGGCAAGTCGTCGCTGCTCAACGCGCTCACCAACCGGAGCGCGCTCGCGCGCACCTCGAACACGCCGGGGCGCACGCAGGAGCTGAACTTCTTCGACGTGGGCAGCCCCCTCGCCTTCCGCCTCGTCGACATGCCCGGCTACGGATTCGCCAAGGCGCCCAAGGACATGGTCCGCAAGTGGCGCTACCTGGTGAACGACTATCTGCGCGGCCGCCAGGCGCTGAAGCGCGTGCTCGTCCTCATCGACTCGCGCCACGGCATCAAGGAAGTCGACCGCGAGATCCTCGACATGCTCGATGCCGCGGCGGTGAGCTACCGGGTCGTCCTCACCAAGGCCGACAAGGTCAAGGCGACCGACCTCGCCCGCGTCCGCGCGGAGACCGAGGCCGAGGCCCGCAAGCGCCCCGCCGCGCATCCCGGCATCCTCGCCACGTCGAGCGAGAAGGGCATGGGCATAGCCGAACTCCGCGCCGCGGTGGTCGAGGCGATCGGTTGACCGCCGCGGCCCCGCAGCGCCTCGCGGGGCTCGACCTGTTCCGCGGGCTCGCGGTGGCCGGCATGATCATCGTCAACACGCCGGGCTCGGGCGAGCATGTCTGGTGGCCGCTCGACCATGCCGAGTGGCACGGCTTCACGCCGACCGACCTCGTCTTCCCCGCATTCCTCTGCGCGATGGGAGTGGCGCTCGGCCTTTCGTTCCCGCGCACGGTCGACGCCGCCTTCTGCAAGCGAGTCGCACGCCGGACGCTATTGCTAATCATTATCGGTTGGGCGTGGCAGATGCTCGCGCGGCCGGGAATCGCGGATTTCCGCCTGTTCGGCGTGCTGCCGCGGCTGGGGCTCTGCTACGGGTTGGCGGCATCGCTAGCGGTTCTCACTGCGCACCGCGGACCTGACAACCGTTCGCATCTGAGCGGACCCGGGCTCGCCATCGCGGTCGCGGTCCTGCTCATCGGCTATTGGGCGGCGATGATGCTGGTCCCGGTCCCCGGCCATGGCGCCGGCCAGCTCACGCCCGAGGGCAATCTCGCCGGCTATGTCGACCGGGCGCTGGTCGGCGCCAACCATCTGTGGCGCCTCGGCACCGACGAAGCGGGCAATGTCGTCTACGATCCCGAGGGCCTGTTCTCCACCTTCCCCGCGCTCGCCAATGTCCTGCTCGGCATGCTCGCGGCGCTGCTCTGGAAGCGCGCGCCCGAGCGTGCGCCGATGCGCATCGCGCTCGCCGGCATCGCGCTGGCGGCGCTCGGACTGGCGCTCGCGCCGGTCTTCCCGCTCAACAAGAAGCTGTGGACGAGCAGCTTCGCGCTGCTCACCTCGGGCCTTTCGGCGCTGCTGTTCGTCGCCTGCATCCTCGCCGCCCGCGCGCCTGCGCTGCGCAAGGCGCTGTGGCCGCTCGACGTGCTCGGGATGAACGCGATCCTCGGCTATATCGTCTCGCTGCTGATCGGGCTCGCCGGCATGCGGCTCGGCTTCCAGGAAGCGGGCTTCGAGACGATCCACGCGGCGGTCCCCGATCCCTGGCTCGCCTCTTTCCTCTACGCGCTCGCCGTGCTGCTGGCAGTGCTCGCGCTGCTGATCCCGCTCCACCGGCGCGGCATCCATTTGCGGCTGTGACGATGGAGCGGCTCTTCTCCTATGGCACGCTCCAGCTCGAGAGCGTGCAGCTGCGCCAGTTCGGGCGCCTGCTCGAGGGCACGGACGACGTGCTCCACGGCTTCGCGGTGACCGAGATCACGATCCGCGACCCCGCCGTGCTGGACGCGAGCGGGATCGAGGTCCACCGCGCGCTCGTTCCGGGGGAGGGCCCGCCGATCCCGGGCAAGATGTTCCTGCTCACGCCGGAGGAGCTCGCCGCCGCCGACGTCTACGAGAGCGAGAACTATCGCCGCGTCGAGGTTCCCCTCGCCTCCGGCATCCGCGCCTGGGTCTATGTGAAGGCCTGAGCCGGCGTCGGCGCACGCCGCGCCGCCAGGATCGCCACCGCCGCGACCAGCCCGAACGCGCCGGCCACCAGGAAGGCCGGCGTATAGGTCCCCGTCCAGGCCCGCACCGCGCCCGCACCGAACGCCGCGGTCGCGGCGCCGATCTGGTGCCCCACCATCACCCAGCCGAACACCACCGGCGCATCGCGCTCGCCGAAATGCACATTGGCGAGCTTCACCGTCGGCGGCACGGTCGCGATCCAGTCGAGCCCGTAGAAGATCGCGAAGAGGAGCAGGCTCGACGCGCTGAAATCGAGGAAAGGCAGCGCGAGCAGCGAAAGGCCGCGCAGCCCGTAATAGACGAACAGCAGCTTCCTCGGATCATAGCGATCGGTGAGCCAGCCCGATGCGGTGGTGCCGATGAGGTCGAACAGCCCCATCAGCGAGAGCAGCCCCGCCGCCTGCACCGGCGCGATGCCATGGTCGCCGCAGAACGCGATCAGGTGCGTGCCGACCAGCCCGTTGGTGGTGAGCCCGCAGACGAAGAAGGTGCCGAACAGCAGCCAGAAGACCGGCGAGCGGCTCGCGCGGAACAGGGCCGTGAAGGCGAGCGCGGGCGTCGCGGCCTGCTTGAGCGGCGGCGGCGGCGCGCTTTGGTCGGTCTCGCCGAAGCGGCGCACGCCGAGCTGCTGCGGATGCTCGGGCACGAAGAGCAGCACGAGCGGGATCACCGCCGCGCTCGCGATCGACACCGCGAGTGCCACCGGTCGCCACGCCCCTCCTTCGGCGAGCCAGGCGAGCAGCGGCAGGAAGACGAGCGCGCCGGTCGCGGTGCTGGCGGTGAGCATGCCCATCACCAGCCCCTGCCGGGTCGCGAACCAGCGATTGACCACCGCCGCGCCGAGCACCGAGGCGACCGCGCCGCTGCCCGCGCCCGACACCACGCCCCAGCTCAATACATATTGCCACGGCTCGGTCATCCACAGGCTGGCGAAGGTCGCGACCGACATCAGCACGAGCCCGCCCAGCATCGTCCGCTTGATGCCCACCGACAGCATCAGCGCCGCCGCGAAGGGGCCGACCAGCCCGTAGAGGAAGATGCCGATCGCCGCGGCCGCCGAGATCGTCGCGCGATCCCAGCCGAAATGCTGCTCGAGCGGCAGCATCATCACGCCGGGCGCCGAGCGCAGCCCCGCCGAGACGAGCAAGGCGACGAAGGTGATCGCCGCCACCAGGCTCGCATAGCCGCGCGCGCCGACCGGCAGGCGGGAGAGAATCGCGATCATCCATGCACCTCGTGCTGCGCCAGGCTCGTGATCGTCCGGAGCCCGTTCTCGAGCCCGGCCCATTGCTCGGGTCCCATCGCGCCGACGATGCGCGCCTGGACCGCCTGCCAATCCGCCTCCGCGCCGGCCATCGCCGCGCGCCCTGCCGGCGTGAGCGAGGCAAGCCGTGACTTGCCCGGGCCGGGCGCCACCGTCACCCAGCCCTTCGCTTCGATCGGATCGAGCGCGCGGTAGAGCGTGGTCCGGTCCATCGCGAGCTGCTCGGCGAGCCGGCTCAGCGCGAGCGGCTCCCCGCGGCCGATATGCCGCAGGATCGCGAACTGCGCGGTCGTCATGCCGGCGCCGGCCAGCGCCTCGTCATAGATGCGCGACACCGCCCGCGCCGCCTTGCGCAGCGCCGTGCAGGCGCAGGGTCCGGAGAGCGAATCTTGATGCATATGCATGATGTATATACATCATGCTTTAAGGTCAAATACCGAGGTCGGGCGGAAGCATCCGGTAAGCCGTTCCAGCTACTCCGGGCAGCGTGACCTAGCCATGACTCCGCTTCGCTCTCTCGATCTGCGCCACATGCTCTACCGCCGCTGGGTAGCGCTGCCCACGGAACTGATCCGCGCGCAGGTCATGTCGGTTTCGCGCGGATATCCGGTCACGTTCGTAATGACGCTGCTCGTCAGCGCGGCGCTGATGATGCTGCCCCATGCCCGGGAATATTTCGAGTGGCGGGTGGCGATGCTGGTGATGCATCTCGCCATCGCCACGCGCGCGCTGGTCCGCTGGAAGCAGCAGAACGACCGGGATTGGGCGGTCGAGGATCCGCGCGCGGCGGTGAACGGCGCGATCCTCCAGGGATCGCTCGCGTCGTTCGGCTGGTTCAGCTTCCTCGGCGCGGCGGGACTGGGCGCGAACGATCGCGAGCTCCTGGTGGTGGGCTCGGTCACCGCCGGGGTCACTGCCATCGGCGCCTTGCGCTACGCCGCCTCGCCGCCCGCCAGCTTCGCCTTTCTCGCCATAGCGGTGGTCACCAGCACCATCTACGGCGTGCTCTTCGGCATGCCGATGAGCATGATCGTCTTCCTGGTCGTGTTCATCGCGCTGCTCGCGCGCTTCGTGTTCGAGCAGGCGCGCCTCGTGAACAGCCATTTCGAATCGGGCCGCGCGCTCGCCCATGCCGCCGGCGAGCGCGACCTGCTGCTCGCGACCGCGCAGCGCGAGGAGTGGCAGCGCCAGGCCGCGGCGGCCGACGAGCGGCGGCGCATTGAATCGGACAATGCGCGTGCCCGCCGCGACGAGATCCGCCGCATCGCGAGCCAGTTCGAGCAGGGCTTCGCGCAGAATGTCACCGATCTCGCCGCCGCGGCCGACCAGACGCGCCGCTCGGCCGAGACGCTGCTCGACACCACTCGCGGGACGCAGGAGCGCGTGCGCGGCGTCGCCGATCGCGCCGGCCGGGCCGACACCGGCGCCGCCGCGCTGCTGGGTGAATGCGAGAATCTGGGCGGCTCGCTGGCCGTGGTCGAGACTCGGATCGCCGAGCAGGGCGAGACCACCGCACGGTTGCACGCGCTGTCGCTCGGCGTCGACGAGCGCTTCGCGACGCTAGTGAGCCATGCGAGCAGCGCCGGGACGATCGCCGACTTCATCGCCGAGGTGGCGTCGCGCACCAATCTGCTCGCCCTCAACGCGTCGATCGAAGCCGCGCGTGCCGGCGAGGCGGGGCGCGGCTTCGCGGTGGTCGCCGCGGAAGTGAAGGCGCTCGCCTCGCAGACCTCGGCCGCGACGCAGGACATCCGCAACCGGCTCGAGCAGATCACCCGTTCGGTCGCCTCGACCGCGGCGATCGTCGGCGAGATGCGCGAACGCTTCGAGGGGATCGACGAGGTCGCGGCGGCGGTCGAGCAGGCGATGGCGCGCCAGGGGGCCGTGATCCGATCGATCCAGCATTATGCCGGCGCCGCCGCCGCGCTCACCGCCGACGTGCAGGACAGCGCCGCGGGCGCCGAATATTCGAGCGACGCCGCCGCGCGGATCACCGCCGAGCTCAGCACCGCCACCGGCGCGCTGGTCGACCGCACCGACAGGCTGATGCGCGAGATGCGCGCCTTCGTCGCGAGCCTCGACGCCGCCTAGAGGCCCGCACTAGCGGTTGCCGCGCCGGGCGCGGCTGGCTATCCCGGCGCCCCATGAAGCTCATCATCGGCAACAAGGCCTATTCCTCCTGGTCGCTGCGCGGCTGGCTCGCCTGCAAGCAATCCGGACTTCCTTTCGAGGAAGTCGTGGTGCCGCTCTACGACGAGGCGTGGGAGAAGCGCCGGGAGGGCGACGAGTTCGCGCCCTCCTCGGGCAAGGTGCCGATCCTGTGGGACGGCGACGCGGTGGTGTGGGACAGCCTCGCCATCGTCGAATATCTCAACGACAGGACCGGCAACGCGAAATTCTGGCCCGAGGATCCGGCGGCGCGGGCCATGGCCCGATCGATGGCGGCCGAGATGCACTCGAGCTTCGCCGCGCTCCGGCGCAAGCACAGCATGAACGTCCGCCAGGTCTATCCGCCGAAGCAGCCCGACGACGACGTGCTGCAGGACATCGGCCGGATCATGGAACTCTGGGCGCAGGCGCGGGCCCGCTACGGCGGCGACGGCCAGTTCCTGTTCGGCGAATTCGGCGCGGCCGACATCATGTTCGCGCCGGTGGTGACTCGGTTCGTCACTTATTCGCTCCCCGTCGCGCGCTTCGCGCCGGCCTATATGAATGCCGTGCTCCAGCACCCTTTCATGCAGGACTGGATCGCCGCCGCCCAGGAGGAGGATTGGGTGATCGAGCAGTTCGAGATGTCCCCCGCCTGAGCGGTTGCCGCGGCGCACGAATCGCCGCAATCTTCCCCCGACGACATGAAATGATTCGTCCGGGTCGCATCCAGATGGGGGAGACATGCGATGCTCGACGTCAAGCTTTTGCAGCAGCGACTGAACGTCACGGCCGACGGCGCGTTCGGCCGCGGCACCTTGACTGGGTTGTTCAAGGCGGCCGGCGCCGCCGACGCGATCGCGCCAGAGCTGGCGCTCGCCGCCAATGTCCATTTCCGCACCTATGGGATCGTCGAGAACGGACTGCGGCTCGCGCATTTCATGGCGCAATGCGCGCACGAGAGCGGCGGGTTCAAATACAACAAGGAGATCTGGGGGCCGACGCCCGCCCAGCTCAAATATGAGAACAACGCCGATCTCGGCAACGATCAGCCGGGGGACGGCAAGCGCTATATGGGCCGCGGCCCCGGCCAGCTCACCGGCCGCGTCAATTACCGCTTCTACGGCCAGCAGCTCGGGGTGGATTTCGAAAGCCATCCGGAGCTGCTCGAATTCTGGTCGCTCGGCCTGCTCGCCTTCTGCGCCTATTGGAACCGCAACGGGCTCAACGCCTTCGCCGATGCGAACAACCTGCTCGCCGTGTCGAACGGCATCAACCGCGGCAATCCGCTCTCGACCAAGCCGCCCAATGGCTGGGACGACCGCCAGGCGCGCTATGCCAAGATGAAGGCGCTGATCCTCTAGAGGCTAGAAGGCCGAGCCGTCCTTGCGCCGGAATCCTTCGCCCGGCGCCAGGTGCATGTCGATGTCGGGATAGTGGCACGCGGTCGCGGCCGGCTTGCCCACCGCGATGTAGACGCAGTCCGCGTCGCTGCGGTTCTGCAGGACATGGCCGTTGCCGTCGTTCTTGGGGAAGGCCGCGACGTCGCCCGGACGCATCACCGTCTCGCCGCCGTCGTCGACCAGTACCGCCTCGCCCGCGAGCATCACGACGAACTCGTCCTCGCCCTCGTGCCAGTGCCGCTGGGCCGACCAGGCGCCGGGCTTCAGCGTCACATGGCTGAAGCCGAAATCGGTGATCCCGCTGGCGGGCGCGAGGCGGCGGTACCAGCGGCCCCGGACCTCGCCGGCATATTCGGGAGGATAGCCGGTCGCGTTGGTCTGCGGGATTGTATCGAGATCGAGCTTGGGCAATGCCACCTCCCATCAATCGTTGGAGAGCCCTTTGCCCGACCTCGTCGAACTCACCAAGGCCCTGATCGCCGCCGAGAGCGTGACCCCCGCGCGCGGACCCGTGTTCGACGTGCTCGAGGCGGCGCTCCTGCCCCTCGGCTTCCGGGTCGAGCGTTTCGTCGAGGGCGAGGCGCCCGACGGGCCGGTCGAGAATCTGCTCGCGGTGCGCGGCAGCGGCGGGACCCATTTCGCCTTTGCGGGCCATCTCGACGTGGTGCCTCCCGGGGCGGGCTGGACGAGCGGTGCCTTCGCTCCCGAAGTGCGCGGCGACCTGCTCTACGGACGCGGCGCGGTCGACATGAAGGGAGCGATCGCCGCCTTCGTCGCCGCGGCGGCGCGCGTGCCCGGCGGGGTGGTCAGCATGATCGTCACCGGCGACGAGGAAGGCCCGGCGACCTATGGCACGCAGAAGCTCATGGAGCGCATGGCCGAGCGCGGCCTCGTGCCCGACATGTGCCTGGTCGGGGAGCCCACCTCGGCGCACCGGCTGGGCGACACGATCAAGATCGGCCGGCGCGGCTCGACGGTGATCTGGATCGACGTGCCGGGCCGCCAGGGCCACGTCGCCTATCCGCATCTCGCCGACAATCCGATCCCCCGTCTCGTCCGCGCGCTCGCCGAGATCGACGCCATCGAGCTGGACACCGGCAATGCCTGGTTCCAGCCCTCGAACATCGAGGTGATCGACCTCGAGGTCGGCAACCCCGCGACCAACGTCATCCCCGGCAAGGCCGCGGCGCGCATCTCGATCCGCTTCAACGACCGGCATCGCGGCCCCGACCTGGTCGCGCGGATCACGGAAATCGTGCAGCGGCATGCGCCTTCGGCGATCGTCCACGGCAAGGTCTATGGCGAGGCGTTCCTCACCGAGCCGGGGGCGCTTTCGGCGCTGGTCTCCGGTGCGATCGAGGCGAAGCTGGGCATCGTGCCCGAGCTCTCCACCACCGGCGGCACCTCGGACGCGCGCTTCCTCTCGAAGCTCTGCCCCGTCGTCGAGTTCGGCCTGCTCAACGCGACGATGCACAAGCTCGACGAGGCGGTCGCGCTCGCGGACCTCGAAGCGTTGGCCGATGTCTACGAGGAAGTGCTGAAGCGGGCCTTCGCCTAACCCGCGATCCGCCGCGGCTCGACCGCGCGGGCCCAGGCGAGGAACGCCTCCTCCTCCATCGGAGTCGCCACGGCATAGCCCTGGAGGATGTCGCAGCCGATGACGCGCAGCACGGTCGCCTGGTCCTCGGTCTCGATCCCCTCGGCCACCGCCTCGCAGCCCAGGCCGTGGATCAGCCCGATCACCGCCTGCGCGATCGTCCGCGCCTCGGGCTTCTCGGAGACGTGCTCGATCAGGCTGCGATCGAGCTTGACTCGATCGACCGGCAGGTCGCGCAGCCGGGCGAGGTTCGAATAGCCGGTGCCGAAATCGTCGATCGCCACCGTGGCGCCGTCGGCGCGCAGCGCGGCGATCGCCTCGAGCACTTCGGTCGAGCAGTGCATCGCCAGCGTCTCGGTGATCTCGAGCTCGAGCAGCGTGGCCGGCGCGTTCGCCGCGCGCATCGCGTCGCGGAGCTTGCGGAAGAAGCTCGCATGGTCGAGCTGGCGCGGGCTGATGTTGACCGCGAGCCGCTGCTCGATGCCGAGCCGGCCCCAGCGCGAGATCGTTTCCGCCACTTCGGTGACGACCCATTCGCCGATCTCGACGATCAGCCCCGTCTCCTCGGCGCGCTTGATGAAGGTGCCGGGCATCTTGAGCCCGTCGGGATGGCGCCAGCGCAGCAGCGCCTCGGCGGCGACGATGCGGCCGTCGGCGGCCGATACCTGGGGCTGGTAGACCAGCGTGAACTGGTCCTTGTCCACCGCCTCGCGCAGGTCGCTCTCGAGCCGGGCGCGCTCGGCGATCTCGGCGGCGAGGACGTCGGTGAAATGCTCGGCGCGCCCGCGGCCCATCGCCTTGGCGTGGTACATGGCCGCGTCGGCGGCGCGCATCAGGTCGTGCAGCGTCGTGCCGTGCTCGGGCCGGAGCGCGATGCCGATCGAGGCGCCGATCGACACTTCCTGGTCGGCAAGGTCGAACGGCTCGGACAGCGCGTAGAGGATGCCGCGCCCGATCCGCTCGGCGTCGCGGGGGTTGCGGAGCGTGGGGAAGAACATGGTGAACTCGTCGCCCGCGAGGCGGCCGATCAGCGGCGGCCGGGAATCGGCCTCGGCGGCGAAGCGGTCGGCGACCGCGCGCAGGCGGTTGGCGACCATGCCGAGCAGCACGTCGCCGGTCGCGTGGCCCATCGTGTCGTTGACGTGCTTGAAGCGATCGAGATCGATGAAATAGAGCACCGCCGTGGCGCCGGGCGAGAGCTCAGCGAGCACCCGCTCGGCGGTGCGGCGGAAATTGGTGCGGTTGGGCAGCGCGGTAACCGAATCGAACATCGCGAGCCGCTGGACGCTTTCGAGATTCGCATGGAGCTGGCTGAACAGCCCGTCCATCGCGCGGGCGAGCGGAGGGACCGATTCCCGGACGTCGGCGGGAATCTCGCCTTCCAGGTCACCATCGGCGGCGCGCTGCAGGCGGGTGATCGCGCCGTCGATCGCAGAGGCGGTGGAAGCGATGGTGCGCTCGGCCGAGGCCCAGCACATCGCGCCGCAGACGATCGCGGCGATCAGCGCGCGGCCGGCGGATTCGACGGTGATGACCTGGGGCTCGGCGGCCGCGGCAAGGGCAAGGATGAACGCCACCGCCCCGGCGCACATCGCGAAGGCGATGGCACGGCTCTTGAGCGAGAATCCTTCCACTGCGCGCGCTCGTCCCCCACGACCCGGCCGGACGCGATCGTCCGGTTTCGGAAGCCCGGAAATTCGCAGACAGAGGTTAAGAATTTCATGGAGCCGAAGAACGGTTCCTTCGCAATATGATATAGAGCGCGCCGCTGCCTCCGTGGCGGGAATGCGCGGTCCTTACGGCAGCGATACGGTCCGAATGGCGCGACGCGGCGAGCCAGTCGCCGACCGCCGCGCGGATCGCGCCGCGCGCGTGCGGACGCTCGGATCCGGGTCGCGGCGGCTTGCCCGTGACGAGCAGCAGCACCCGGTCGCCGCGCGCGATCGCCTGCTCCAGGCCGAAGTCGAGCCGGTCATAGGCCGAGGCGAGACTGTGTCCGTGGAGATCG
>CBIFVW010000082.1:0-13801 GCA_966186155.1 uncultured Sphingomonas sp. | reverse complement strand
TGGAGCGGGCGAAGGGATTCGAACCCTCGACCCCGACCTTGGCAAGGTCGTGCTCTACCCCTGAGCTACGCCCGCTCTGGCGTTGGCCCCGATATGCGAAAATCGCATGGGGGCGGGTAAGGCGGCGGCCTCTAGCATCGGTCCCGGGGCGGGGCAAGCCCCCTGTGCGCGGCTTTTTAAAAGGCTTGGCGCATCGCTCGCGAACGCCCACATAGCGCGCAGCCCCATCGGATTTTTCGGAGCATTTGCCTTGGCCACGCTTGGACTGAGCCCCGCGGAGAAGGAAGCCGTAGAGACGTTCCGGCGCGACGTCGTCGAGCCCTCGATGACCAATCTCGTCATCGTCGACTTCTGGGCGGAATGGTGCGGCCCGTGCAAGACGCTGGCCCCGGTGCTCGAGAAGGTCGCGGCCGATTACGCCGGCAAGGGCGTGGTGCTCGCCAAGATCGACGTCGACAGGAACCAGTTCATCGCGGCGCAATTCCAGGTCCGCTCGATCCCGACCGTCTATGCGATGTTCCAGGGCCAACTCGTCGCCGACCTTTCGACCGCGCGGACCGAGAGCCAGCTCAGGACGATGCTCGACCAGATCCTGCGCCAGCTGCCGGTGCAGAGCGAGGAGGCGCAGGCCGAGGCCGAGCTCGAGCCGCTGATCGCGATGGGCGAGCAGGTGCTGGCCGAGGGCGATGCGGAGCGCGCGCTCTCGATCTTCGAGCAGATCGCCGAGATGGCGCCCGAGCATCCCCAGGTCGCCGCCGGCCGCGCCCGGGCGCTGCTCGCGCTCGGCCGCGCCGACGAGGCCGAATCGGTGCTCGCCGCGCTCCCCGAGGATACCGCCAAGGGCGCCGAGATCGAGCAGGCCCGAGCCGCGGTGGCGCTGGCGCGGGAAGCGGTTCCGGTCGAGGACCTGTCGGGCCTCGCCGCGCAGGCCGCCACCGGCGACATGGCGGCGCGCTACGAGCTTGCAGGCGGCCAGATGGCGGCGGGCGACCGCGACGCCGCCGCCGAGACGCTGCTCGCGATAATCCGCGACGATCGCGAGTGGAACGAAGGCGCGGCGCGCCAGCGGCTGCTCAAGCTGTTCGAGGCGGTCGGGCTCGAGGATCCCTGGGTCTCGGCGCAGCGCCGCAAGCTTTCCGCGATCCTGTTCGGATGAGCACGCGGCTATCGGTGTTTCCGCTGGGAGGAGCATTGCTCTTCCCGCGGATGCACCTGCCGCTCCACATCTTCGAGCCGCGCTACCGCGCGATGGTGTCCGATGCGCTGGTCCGCGACCGCCGCATCGGCATGATCCAGCCGCGCGGCCCCGGCGAGCCGCCTCCCTTGTTCGACATGGGCTGTGTCGGCCGGATCGCCGAGGTCGAGGCGCTCGACGATGGCCGCTTCGACATCGTGCTCGAGGGCCTCAACCGCTTCACCGTGCTGCGCGAGCTCGACGTCACGACGCCGTTCCGCCAGGTCGAGGCCGAGATCGAGGCGGCGGGCGAGCCCGAAGTCCTTGCCTTGGCCGAGCGCGCCAGCCTCGAGATGGAATCGCGCCGCTTCGCCGACGGGCTCGGCTATGCGGTCGACTGGGAAGCGGTGTCGCGGCTGGACGACGAATCGCTGGTCAACGGCATCGCCCAGATCGCGCCGTTCGACGTGGCCTCGAAACAGGCGCTGCTCGAGGCCGAGAGCCTGGCCGACCGGGCGGCGCTGATCGTCCAGCTGATGCAGTTCTACGGCCTGCACGACGGCGACGAGGGCGGGACGCTGCAATAACGCCGCTCGGCGGGCCCGCGGATATCGCTGGTCCTTTCCTTGTACCCGGCCTTTTGAGCTGCTCTTCAGCGCCGATAGACCCCGCCGAAGCTCACATTGGCGCCGCCGCACAGGCCATTGTCCTCTGCCAGCAGATAGGGGCCGAGCAGCTTCAGCCTCACCTCGCAGCCGGTGTCGCGATAGTCATGGACGACCGTTTCGCCCCTGAGCGGCGCGTCGCCATCGATCTCGCCGACATGCACCCCGCCGCGCGCGACACGTTCCGGATCGCGGCCTCCCCATAGCGCCGTGCCCGAGATCCGCAGCGTGCCTGGACGCGCGCCCCGCTTGATCTCGATCTTGTTGTCCCATGCGGCCCACTTGCCGAGCCAGGAGCCCGGCTTCGCGGCGGGCGGCGCGATGGGCAGCAGCGCGTCGCTCTCGATCCAGCCCTGGGTGGGATCGGTCCGGCCCGGCGCGACATGGACGACGCGCGTGAATGGCCCGCGCGCCTCCGTCGCGACGAGCTGGTCGCCGGGAACGACATAGGCCTTGCGCCGGCAGGCGGGGAGCCGCGCCGGGCAGCCCCTCCGTGCCTCGTCGCCGAGATAGAAATAGCGTTTCGGCCCGGGCTTCACTTGCACCAGCCGGCCCTGGGGCGCCGGCGCATCGGGGACGGTCTGGAGGAGAAGCAACGCGAACGGCAGCACGAGCATCGGCGGACCTCCTCCTAAGAATCAGGCCATCATCCCCTGCAGCAGCTTGGGCACGTCGCCGCTCTCGCCGCGCGCCTCGGCCATGAACCAGCGCTTCAGGGGTGGCAGCCGGTCGACCGCCGAGAGGCCGAAGCGGCGCACCGCGCCCGCCGTCCTGCCCGGAATACCGAACAGGCGAGTGAGCCCGTCGGTCGCGGCCGCGACCATGAAGGTGTCGAGCCCGCGCCAGCGCTGATAGCGCGCGAGCAGTTGGGGATCCCCGAGGTCGAGCCCGATCCTTTTGCCGTCGACCAGTACCTCGACCAGCGTGGCGACGTCGCGGAAGCCGACATTGACGCCCTGCCCGGCGATCGGATGGATGCCGTGCGCCGCGTCGCCGACCAGGGCGAGCCGGTCGCTGGTGATCCAGGCGGCATGGTGGAAGCCGAGCGGATGCGTGAAGCGCGACGAGAGCGGGCCGAGCCGCCCGAGGAACCCGCCCATCCGCTTCTCGGCCTCGGCAAGATAGGCGCGATCGGAGATCTTCATCATCCCCGCCGCGTCGCCGGCCTTCACCGTCCAGACCACCGCCGAGCGATGGCCGTGTTCGTCGTCGAGCAGCGGCAGGATTGCGAACGGACCCTCGGGATAGAAGATCTCGAAGGCGATGTTCTCATGGGGCCGCTCATGGCCGAGCGTCGCGACCATCGCGGCATGGTCGTAGCTCCAGCGCGCGGTCCGGAGCCCCGCCGCCTCGCGGGTCGGCGAGTTGCGGCCCTCGGCGGCTACCAGGAGCTGGGCCGAGACGGTGGTGCCGTCGCTCAGCGCCGCAGTGACGCCCGAGGGGCCGCGCTCGACCGACAGCGCGCGGGCCCGCATCCTGACGTCGGCGAGCGGGGCGGCGCGGGCGGCCTCGAGCAGCGCGGTGCGCAGCGCGCGGTTCTCGAACATGTGGCCGAGCGCGCCCTCGCCTTGATCGGGCGCGAAGTCGAGCTTGCCCGGTTCGAGCCCGTCCGACACGCGAATCCCCTCGATCGGACACCCTTTGCCGGCGAGGCGAGGCGCCACCCCCACGGCTTCGAACATCCGCATCGGCGCGCTGGCGATCGCCGAGGCACGGCCGTCATGCGCCGCGGCGAGGATCGTATCGGGATCGGCGGGATCGACCACGATCGCGGAGATGCCGTGCGCGTCGAGCGCAGCCGCCAGCGCACTGCCGACCAGCCCGCCGCCGAGGATGAGGACGTCCGCGCGATCCATGGCCTCGCCCTAGCGCGTGCATTCCCGCGCGTCATCCCCCGCGATGCGGCGGAACGTGTGCGGAACACTTGACGACGGAGTCCCGGCAGGCGATGATTCCGGCGCACCCCCTGAAAAATTCGGAGGCTGGGCCATGGCGTCCCGGGCACAGGCGCCGCTCTGGCGCGACACGATGAAGGCTGGCGTCCGCCGCAGCGGCGCGCTGATCGGCGGAACCGCGCTGTTCCTCGCCGCGGTCGCGCTCGTGCTCGCACTCGCCAGCTATCATTCAACCGATCCCTCGATGAACACCGCCTCGGCCGGACCCGCGCGCAACCTGATGGGCGCCCCCGGGGCCTGGATCGCCGACCTCTTGTTCGCGCTGCTCGGCCCCGCGGTCGTGCTGTTCGTGCCGATCGGGCTGATCGTCTCGTGGCGGCTGTGGCGCGACCGGCCGGTGGGCAATTGGGGCGCGATGGTGCGCGGCGTCGCGGTGGGGGTGATCTTCGTCGCGACCGCGCTCGCCTTCTTCTCGAGCGACGCGGTGCTCTCGCTCACCGGCGGCTGGGGCGGCGTGGTGGGGCTCACCATCGCCGGCCTGATCAACTGGGCGATCGGCTTCGCCGGCGACCCGGCCGTGGTCTATTGGGCCGGGCGCGGGCTAGGGGTGATCTTCGGCCTCGCCGGGCTGGTGATCTGGTGGCTGAGCCTCGACTTCAGCCTGCCCGAGCGACCGGCGATCCGCATGCCGAGCCTCAAGGGACCGGCCAAGACTCCGCTGCTCGGCGCGCCCGAGCCCCGGGAAGCGCGCGAGCCGGTGATCCGCGAAGGCCGCGAGCCGCGCAAGACGGTGGTGCCCGACAATCGTCCCGGCCCGGTGATCGCCGACCGCAGCTTCACCCCCAGCCCGGCGCGGACCAAGCCGCCGACCCAGGCGAGCCTCGACTTCAAGGACAGCTACCAGCTGCCGCCGATCGACCTCTTGAAGCCGCCGCCGGTCAACAAGAACGCCGCGATCGACAAGGCGGCGCTCGAGCGCAACGCGCGGCTGCTCGAGAGCGTGCTCGACGATTTCCATGTGAAGGGCCAGATCGTCGAGGTGCGGCCGGGGCCGGTCGTGACGATGTACGAGCTCGAGCCCGCCTCGGGCATCAAGGCGAGCCGCGTGATCCAGCTCGCCGACGACGTCGCGCGCAACATGTCGGCGACTTCGGCGCGCATCGCGACGATCCCCGGGCGCAGCGTGATCGGCATCGAGCTCCCCAATGCGGTGCGCGAATCGGTCAACCTGCACGAGCTGGTCGCGAGCCAGGCGTTCGAGGACCAGGGCGCGACGCTGCCGCTGGTGCTCGGCAAGAACATCGCCGGCGATCCGGTGATCGCCGACCTGGCGCCCATGCCGCACCTGCTCGTCGCCGGCACCACCGGTTCGGGCAAGTCGGTGGGGCTCAACTGCATGATCCTGTCGCTGCTCTACCGGCTGACGCCCGAGCAGTGCCGGATGATCATGATCGATCCCAAGATGCTCGAGCTCTCGATGTACAAGGGCATCCCGCATTTGCTCGCCGACGTGGTGACCGAACCGGCCAAGGCGGTGCGCGCCTTGAAATGGGCGGTCGAGCAGATGGAGGACCGCTACCGGATGATGGCGCACGCCAATGTCCGCAGCCTGGCGAGCTTCAACGACAAGGTCCGCGCCGCCAAGGCCAAGGGGCAGAAGCTCGGCCGCAAGGTCCAGACCGGCTGGGATCCCGACACCGGCAAGCCGATCTACGAGGAGGAGGCGCTCGACCTCCAGCCGCTGCCGCAGATCGTCGTGGTGGTCGACGAGCTCGCCGACCTGATGATGACCGCCGGCAAGGAAGTCGAGTTCCTGATCCAGCGGCTGGCGCAGAAGGCGCGCGCGGCGGGCATCCACCTGATCATGGCGACGCAGCGCCCCTCGGTCGACGTCATCACCGGCGTGATCAAGGCGAACCTGCCGACGCGGCTCAGCTTCTACGTCGCGAGCAAGATCGATTCGCGCACGATCCTGGGCGAGCAGGGCGCCGAGCAGCTGCTCGGCAAGGGCGACATGCTCTACATGCCGGGCGGCAAGCAGATCGTCCGCGTCCACGGCCCCTTCGTCAGCGACGACGAGGTCCAGGCGGTGGCGGACTATTGGCGCTCGCAGGGGACGCCCGAATATATCTCGGCGGTCACCGAGGAGCCCGAGGACGGCGGCTTCAGCCTCGACGGAGCGCCGGAGGGCGACGACAGCCCCGAGGACCAGCTCTACCGCCGCGCGATCCAGCTCGTCGCGGAGAGCCAGAAGGCCTCGACCTCCTGGCTCCAGCGCCAGCTGCGCGTCGGCTACAATTCGGCGGCGCGGCTGATCGAGCGGATGGAGAAGGACGAACTGGTCTCGCGCCCCGACCATGTCGGCCGCCGCGAAGTGCTGATGGATACCGACGGGCGGCAGCTCTAGGGGATCGAATTGCGGGCCCGGCGGGTTCAGGGGGCATTCAAGCCCCTTGTTTCAGGGCATTCAGCCGCAGATTGGAGAAACGACACGTGTTTGCACGGCCCCTCGCCTTCAGCCTCGCCCTCGCCGCCCCGGCGCTGGTCTCGGCCGCGGCGCCCGCACCGGACCCCGTGCTCGCCCAGGTGCAGCAGCATCTGCAGGGCGTGAGCTCGATGGTCGCGGGCTTCGCCCAGACCGACCGCAACGGCCGCACGCTCACCGGCACGATGACGCTGAAGCGCCCCGGCAAGATCCGCTTCCAATATCAGAAGGGCGTGCCCCAGCTGATCGTCGCCGACGGGCGCAGCCTCTACTTCATCGATTACCAGGTACGCCAGGTCGATCGCTGGCCGATCGGCAACTCGCCGCTCGCGGTGCTGCTCAACCCGAAGCGCGATCTCGGCAAATTTGCCAAGGTGATGCCGACGGGCAGCGACCGCGTCGTCTCGATCGAAGTGCACGATCCCGCCCATCCCGAATATGGCCGGATCACGATGATCTTCCAGAAGAATCCCGCCGCGCCGGCCGGGCTGATGCTCCAGGGCTGGGTGGCGCTCGATTCGCAGAACAACCGCACGACGATCCGGCTTTCGGACCAGAGGTTCAACACGCAGGTGAGCGACGGAACGTTCCGTTGGAACGATCCACGCCCACAGGGCCCCCGCAATCGCTGATGCCGTTCATGCTGGCGACAGGTTTAGAGACCTAGAACACCTCTTGCGGATGTGGGGCGTTACCCGGGATTTTCCCCCTGTTGCCCGGAATGCTTTGCATCCCGCCTGCGTGACGAACGCTAGGTCGGCCCTCGCTCCATTGCCCCCGGAGCGGGGGCCTTTCCTTTTGTGGGCGCTGAGCCTCGGCGCCAGCCCACTCCCCCACCCGGCCACCCAACGGCAGTATTCTATGGGTGGCCGGGTGGGGGAGTGGGCTGGCGCCGCCGCGCAAACGCGCTAAATCCACGCCGATGAAGATCGCCTCCTGGAACATCAACTCCGTCCGCTTCCGCATCGGAATCGTCGAACAGTTCCTCCGCGAGGAAGCCCCCGATATCTTGTGCCTCCAGGAAACCAAGGTGATCGATGGCGACTTCCCCGAGGCGCCGTTCCACGCGCTCGGTTATGACCATGTCATCAAGCACGGCCAGCGGATGCACCATGGCGTGGCGATCATCAGCCGCGTGCCGGTGGCTGAGGACGACCGGTTCGACTGGCAGGCCAATCGCGAGGCGCGGCACGTCGGCGTGCGGCTGCCCAACGGTGTGCGGCTCGAGAATGTCTATGTCCCCGCCGGCGGCGACGTCCCCGACCGCAACGTCAATCCCAAATTCGGCCAGAAGCTCGACTTCGTCGCGCGGATGACCGAATGGGCTGCAGAGCTCGACCAGCCGACGATCCTGACCGGCGACTTCAACATCGCGCCCCTGGAATGCGACGTGTGGAGTCACAAGCAGCTGCTCGACGTGGTCAGCCACACGCCGATCGAAGTCGAGGCGTTGACTCGGCTCCAGCAGGCGCACGGCTGGGTCGATCTCGGTCGCCGCTTCATCCCGGCGCCCGAACGCTGCTTCACCTGGTGGAGCTATCGCGCGAAGGACTGGGCGGCGAGCGACCGCGGGCGGCGGCTCGATCACATGTGGGCCAGCCGCGAGGTCGCCGACAAGGCGCTGAGCCATAAGGTGTGCGAGCCGTGCAGGAGCTGGCTCAAGCCGTCGGACCATGTGCCGATCGTCACCGAGTTCGACTTTTGAGCGCGCGCGCGGCTGCCGAGGCGGTCGACGCGCTCCGGCGCGGCTGGCCGATCGCGATCCGCGGCGCGGAGGGCGCGCTCTGGCTGCTCGCGATCGAGACCGCCGACGCCGAGCGATTGCGAGCCTTCGATCCCGAGCATCGCGCGCCAGTACTGCTCTCCGCGGGCCGCGCCGCGACGCTCAAGCTCGCCAACCAGCGCGACGCCGCGACTCCCGACGCGCCGGTGCTGGTCGAGCGCGCGCCTTGGCTCGACTTCGACATGGCGACCGCGCTCGCCGATCCGCAATTCGACCTCTCGACTCCGCTCAAGGGCCCGTTCCGCGCGATTCCGGTCGAGGTGACGGATGCCGCGGCGGCGGCACTGCGCTTCGCCCGGATCGCGGGGGTGCTGCCCGCCTATTTCGCGCTTCCCGGCGAGGCCGGGGACGCGATCACGCTCGCGGATATCGACGCGCACGAGGACGCCGACCGCCTCCGCATCGCCGCCCGCGCGCGACTGCCGGTCGCCGGGGCCGAGAATGCCGAGATCGTCGCCTTCCGCACCGACGAGATGCCCGGCGAGCATGTCGCGCTGCTGATCGGGTCGCCCGATGGCAAGCCGCCGCTGGTGCGGCTCCACAGCGAATGCCTGACCGGCGACGTGCTCGGCAGCCTCAAATGCGATTGCGGGCCGCAGCTCGAGGCGGCGATCCGCGAGATCGCGGCGAGCGGCTGGGGAATCCTGCTCTATCTCCGCCAGGAAGGCCGCGGGATAGGCCTCGTCAACAAGCTGCGCGCCTATGCGCTGCAGGATCAGGGCTTCGACACGGTCGATGCCAATACCCGGCTCGGCTTCGCGGTCGACGCGCGCAACTTCCGCATCGCCGCGCGGATGCTCGCGCTGCTCGGACAGCGCCGGATCCGGCTGCTCACCAACAATCCGCAAAAGGTGGAGACGCTACGCGCCGCCGGGATCGACGTGATCGACCGGGTGCCGCACGCACTGCCGCCCAATCCGCACAATATCCGCTACCTCGCCACCAAGCGCGATCGGACAGGGCACGAGTTCTAGGATGCGGATCACCGGTTTCGTGTCGAGCCTGGCAGCGATGCTCGCGGCGATCGCGGGCCCCGCGGCCGCCCAGGACAGGCCGGCCGGTATCCAGCCGCGCTCGCTGGACGACATGCCCTGCCCACCCATGCCCGTGGTCAGCCCCGAGCGCATGGCGCTGATCGTCGAGCCGAAGCCGCACATCACCGCGACACCGCCTGCGAGCGAGACCGATCGCGCCAACTACATGCGCTGGTCGAAGATCGATCCCTATGGCGTGTGCCGCTATCGCGAAGAGAACCGCGCCTTGCCGCCGCCCACCAGCCGCCGCGTCGTCTTCCTGGGCGATTCGATCACCGAATCGTGGAAGCCGGCCATGCCCGCGCTTTTCACCGGCGACGTGCTCGATCGCGGCGTATCGGGGCAGACTACCAGCCAGATGCTCGCGCGCTTCCGCACCGACGTGATCGATCTCCGCCCCGCGGTCATCCACATCATGGGCGGCATCAACGACATCCCGAGCCTGCCCGGGACGGCGCTCACGCGATCGAACATCGAATCCATGGTCGAACTGGCCCGCGCGCACGGCATCACCGTGATCCTGGGCGCGGTCACGCCCTCCGCCTTCTTCCAGGGCTCGCCCGATCTGGCGCCCGGCCCCTATATCGTCTGGCTCAACCGCTGGCTGCGCGACTATGCCGCGAAGAACGGGCTGATCTTCGTCGACTACCACGGCCCGCTCGAGGACGGGAAGCTCGGGATAAGGGACGGGCTGTCCAATGACGGCCTTCATCCGAATCGCCGGGGTTTCGAGATCATGACTCCGCTCGCCCGCAGCGCCATCGACCGCGCGCTCGCAAGCCGCGAGGTCAGGTGATCGCGTGATCGGAAAGCGCTAGGCGATCAGCCGCGCGACCTCATCGAAATCCCGCGCGATCTCCCGGACGCCGAGTGCGCGCAGCTTGTCGGCATGGTCGGGAGCGCAATGCGCGCCCGCACAGATGCCGATGACGTGCGCGCCCGAGGCGACTGCGCCGGTCACGCCGATCGGCGAATCCTCCAGGATCACGCAGCGCGCGATGTCGACGCCGAGCCGATCGGCCGCGAGCAGGTAGAGATCGGGTGCCGGCTTCCCCCGCGTCACATGTTCGCGGCCGCTGAAGATCATCTCGCCGAACGCCTCGCGGACGCCGAGATGCTCGAGGTGCCGCGTGATCCATTGCGTCGAGCTCGAAGAGGCGATCGCGCGCGGGAGTCCGGGCGGCAATCCTTCGATGAAGCGGATCGCGCCGGCGACCGCCGGCAGTCCCTCCTCGAGCGCGCGGCGATCCTCCGCCGCCCGGGCGGCGTGGAAATCGTCGGGGATCGCCCGGCCGATCCAGCCTTCGATCGCCGAAAGGAAGTCGGCGCCGGCCAGCCCCATGAAATTGGCCATCGAATCCTCGGGGCTGGTCGGATGGCCGATGCTCGTCAGATAATCGGCGATCTGGCGATTGCCTGCATATTCGCTCTCGAGCAGCACGCCGTCGAAGTCGAAGATGATCGCGTCGTACTTCATGCCCGGGCTCCGAACAGCGCGGTGCCGACGCGGACATGGGTCGCGCCGATCATGACCGCGGTCTCGAAGTCGCCCGACATGCCCATGCTGAGCCCGGCCAGGCCGTGGTCGCGGGCGATCTTGGCGAGCAGCGCGAAATAGGGCGCGGGCTCGAGATCGGCCGGGGGAATGCACATCAGTCCGACGATCGGGAGCTGCGCGATCCGTGCTTCGTCGAGCAGCGCCGGAAGATCGGCGACCGGGCAGCCACCCTTTTGCGGCTCGTCGCCAATATTGACCTGGAGGAAGCAGTCGGGACGGCGCCCGGCCTTGTCCATCGCCTTGGCAAGCGCGGCGACCAGCGAGGGCCGGTCGACCGAGTGGATCGCGTCGAACAGCGCGACGGCTTCCTCGGCCTTGTTCGACTGGAGCTGGCCGATGAGGTGGAGCGCCAGGCCCGGCGTTTCGTCGCGCAGCGCGGGCCATTTCGCTTCGGCTTCCTGCACGCGATTTTCGCCGAAGACGCGCTGGCCGGCGGCGATCAGCGGGCGGATCGCGTCGGCCTCGTGCGTCTTGGAGACGGCGATCAGCGCGACTGCATCGGCATCGCGGCCGGCGAGCTTCGCGGCGCGAGCGATTCTGTCCCGCACCTCGCCCAGGCGCTGACTGGCTTCGTCTATCGGCATGCCCCGCGCTATAGGCACGACGATGCGCCGCCGCCACCCCCCTGTCCCGCGCCTGTGGCTGATGACCGACGAACGGATGGGCGCGGCGCTTTGGGACGCGCTCGAAGCGCTGCCGCGCGGATCGGGCGTGGTGTTCCGCCACTATCGCCTGCCCCCCGCCGAGCGCCGCGCGCTGTTCGCACGGATCGCGCGGATCGCGCGCAGGCGGGGGCTGGTGCTGGTGCGGGCCGGAAAGGTGCGGATGCGTGGCGAGATGGGAGTGCATGCCGCTCGCGGGAGCGGACTACGCACCGCCCCTGCGCATAGCCGCCGTGAGGCGGTGGCGGCGATTCGCGCGGGCGCGCGGGCGCTGTTCGTCTCGCCGGTCTTCCCCACGCGCTCGCATCCGGATGCCCGGGCCCTGGGCCGCGCCCGGCTGGGGCTGTTGATCCAAGGGCTGCCGGTCCCCGTGATCGCGCTCGGCGGCATGGACGCGCGCAAGGCCGCAGGTCTCAGGCGGATCGGGATTCACGGCTGGGCGGCGATCGACGCCTGGACGCGGGCCTAGAAGCGGAAGGCAGTGCCCACATAGACCGCCTGGCTGTCGCGGCGGTCGTCGGTGACCTTGGGCAGGCGGTCGCGCTCGCTCTTGTAGCGTACGCCCGCGGTCACATCGAGGTTGCGGGTCAGCGAATAGCTGCCGCCGACGTCGATCGAATAGCTCGGCTTGTCGCCGATCAGCACGGGCGTGTCGGCGAGCGGACGATCGCTGGCGGCGAGGATCCGGCCGCTGAGGCGCTTGCCCGTATAGCTCACACCCAGATCGGCCCGCTCGCGGCTGCCCGGCTGGCCAGTGAGTTCGACGCGCGTGAGGTCGCCCGAAAGCGCGAAACGTTTCCAGCCGACCGAGACGCCGAGATTATAGGCGATCGGCGTGAGGCTGACCGAAGGCGCGGCGGCGACCGCGTCGCGATCGGCGCGAAGCGCACGAGCCGAGCGGGCGCGGACCGCGACCGTCACCGCGCGGCTGCTGCGGCGCGCTTCGGACGGCGTGAAGCGGAAGCCGCTCTCGGGCAGGCCCGAACGGGCCAGCACGGCGGCTAGCTTGGGATCGGCCGCGGCCGGCGTGAAGGTGCCGATGCCGCCACGCACCGAGACGGCGGGGCGCTTGATCGTCGCGCGATCACGGCTCTCCTGCGCCTGAAGCGAAGGCGCAATCAGGGCGCCGGCGGTGCACAGCACCCCCAGACCAGCCCCCAATATCGTGCGCGCGACTCGCATCTTCATCGTCCCTAGATGGTGTCGCCTACCATGATTCGGAACCTTGGTTCCACCGGTGGCACAAATTTCGCGGCACTGTTGCACGAGACCCACAGAATCGGCTTGCATCCGCGTTAACCACCTTGCGTCTCCCATGGCCGAATCGCGCATCGGCTTCCTGCCTTGCTCCCGCCATACGAGCCCCTATAGATGCTCTCCAATTGTCTCGCCTGGGTAGGAATGTCTCGATGAACCGCCTGTTGCGCACTGCGATCCTGGGGTCGCTCGCTCTTTCGATCACCGCGTGCGGCGGAAAGGATCGGCCCCAGGCCGATCTCGCGGCGTCCAAGGTGACGACGATCGGCGTCAACGCCTATCTGTGGCGCGCCAGCCTCGACACGCTGAGCTTCATGCCGCTGCTCCAGACCGATTCGAACGGCGGCGTGATCGTGACCGACTGGTATGTGAACCCGAACGTCCAGACCGAGCGGATGAAGGTGACCGTCAGCATCCTCGACCAGGACCTGCGCGCCGACGCGCTGCGCGTCGCGGCGCTGCGAGAGATCAACCGCAACGGCGCCTGGGTCGCGGCCCCGGTCCAGGCGGCGACGGTGCAGAAGCTCGAGGACATCATCCTCACCCGCGCCCGCGACCTGCGCCGCGCCGCCGTTTCCAGCGACTAGAACCGAGATCAAATCATGGCGTCGCGCTTCAACCCGTTGAAGGCGGACGCGGCGTGGCAGAGGGCGTGGGAAGAGAACCGCACCTTCGCCGCGCGCGACGATTCGCCCAAGCCCAAAAGCTATGTGCTCGAGATGTTCCCCTATCCCTCGGGGCGCATCCACATGGGGCATGTCCGCAACTACACGATGGGCGACGTGCTCGCCCGCTATCGCCGGATGAAGGGCATGGAAGTGCTCCATCCGATGGGCTGGGACGCGTTCGGCATGCCCGCCGAGAATGCCGCGATGGAGAAGAAGGTCCATCCCGGCGCCTGGACCCGCGCCAACATCGCGACGATGAAGGCGCAGCTGAAGCGCCTCGGCTTCGCGCTCGACTGGACGCGCGAGCTCGCCACCTGCGAGCCCGATTATTACGGCCACGAGCAGGCGCTCTTCCTCGATTTCTTCGAGGCGGGGCTGGTCTATCGCAAGGAATCGGCGGTCAACTGGGACCCGGTCGACATGACAGTGCTCGCCAACGAGCAAGTGATCGACGGGCGCGGCTGGCGCTCGGGCGCGCTGGTCGAGCGCAGGAAGCTCAGCCAGTGGTTCCTCAGGATCACCCAGTTCGCCGACGAATTGCTGACCGGGGTGCAAGGGCTCGAGCATTGGCCCGACAAGGTCAAGCTGATGCAGGAGAACTGGATCGGCAAGTCCGAGGG
>CBIFVW010000081.1:0-13831 GCA_966186155.1 uncultured Sphingomonas sp. | reverse complement strand
CACATGCCCTCCCCCAGCCCCTCCCGCAAGCGGGAGGGGTACTACGCCACGCTCTCCGATCCTGCGATCGGCTCGACGCGCTCGCGGCGCTTCCTGGCCGTGGCGATCAGCCAGATGCCGCCGACGATCATCGGCAGGCAGAGGATCTGCCCCATGTGGATGAAGGTGGCGAGGAAGGTGCCGTCGAACTGCTGGTCGGGCTCGCGGAAATATTCGACGAAGAAGCGGAAGCAGCCATAGCCGAGCAGGAAGGCGCCGACGAGCTTGCCCGGCTCGTAGCGCGACTTGGTCTTCCAGAAGAGCCACCACAGGATCGCGAACAGGACCAGCCCCTCGAGCCCCGCCTCGTAGAGCTGGCTCGGATGGCGCGCGGGCTGGATCGGGCCGGGCACGGTGTTGGGGAAGACGATCGCCCAGGGGAGATTGGCCGGCTTCCCCCAGAGCTCGCCGTTCACGAAATTGGCCAGGCGGCCGAAGAACAGGCCGAAGGGCGCGCAGCAGGCGACATAGTCGTGGACGCGCAGCCAGTTGAGCCCGTGGCGCCGCGACATCAGGATGATCGCCACCGTCGTGCCGATCACGCCGCCGTGGAACGACATGCCGCCGTCCCAGAGCTTGAGGATGCGCAGCGGCTCGAGGAACATCTCGGGCGCGTAGAAGATCACATAGCCGAGCCGCCCGCCCAGGATGATGCCGAGCGTCGCGTAGAAGACCAGGTCGTCGGCGTGGCGGCGGCTCATCGGCGCGCCGGGCTCCTTGAGCAGCCGGAGCAGGTACCACCAGCCGATCAGGATGCCGGCGATATAGGCCAGCGAATACCATTTGATCTCGAAGAAGCCGAGATCGAGCGCGACCTTGTCGAGGCCCAGCTGCTGGAACTGGATGTGATCGGCGGCCGCGGCGGCGAGGGTGGCGAGAAGCACGGGCTGGATTTCCTCCGGGGTGTCCGGGCTCGATAGAACAGGCCGGAGGCAAACCCAAGAGCCTGTCTGGCGCGGCGCGACGGCTCGCGATACAGCGGGCGCGATGGCGATCGACCTCGGCAAACTCAAGCAGCTGGACCGGCGCACGCTGCTGATCGGCGGCGGCGCGGGGCTGGGGCTGGTGGTCGCCTGGGCGGTATGGCCGCGCACCTATCTTCCCAATCTCACCGCCGGCCCCGGCGAGAGCCTGTTCGGCGCCTGGCTCAAGATCGGCACCGACGGCCATGTCTCGGTCGCGGTGCCGCAATGCGAGGAGGGGCAGGGCGTGTTCACCACCATGCCCCAGATCGTCGCCGACGAGCTCGGCGCGGACTGGAAGCTGGTCGGCGTCGAGCCCGCGCCGCTCAATCCGCTCTACGCCAATCCGATGGCGGCCGCTTCACTGTTCGAGCTGGCGCTGGGCGGGCTGCCCGAGCAGCTTCAGCAGACCCACGCCGCCCGCACCGGACTGATGCTCACCGGCTGCTCAACGTCGATCCGCAACTTCGAGGACCAGCTCCGCAATGCCGGCGCGACCGCACGCGTGCTGCTCTGCAAGGCGGCGGCGCGGCGCTGGGGAACCGACTGGCAGGCATGCGGCACTGCGGGCGGCATGGTGATCCACGGCAGTTCGAAGCTCGGTTTCGGCGCGCTGGCGGCGGAGGCCGCCGACGAGAGCGTGCCCGGCGACGTGCCGCTCCGCACCGGCGACGCCAACCGGCTCTACGGCCAGCCGCTCCCCCGGCTCGACGCGCCCGCCAAGGTCGACGGCAGCGTCAACTACGCCGCCGACGTCCGCCTGCCCGGCATGGTCTTCGCGTCGATCCGAATGGGTCCGCTCGGCGATACCGAGCTGGTGAAGCTCGACCGCGCGGCGGCGAACAGCGTTCCGGGCATGCTCTCGGTCGTGACCACCCGGGACTGGGTCGCGACGATCGCCGACAATGGCTGGGCGGCCGAGCGCGCCATCGACGCGATGCGGCCGCGCTTCCGGACGCCGGCCGAAGTGGTCAACGACGACACGATCGCCGAAGCGCTCGCCACCGCGCTCGACAAGGACGGCGCGCGGATCGCCGAGGCCGGCGACCTCGCGGCGGACTTTCGCGGGGCAAAGGTGGTGTCGGCCGAATATCGCGTCGACGTCGCGGTCCATGCCCCGCTCGAGCCGATGACCTGCACCGCCGCCTGGTCGGGCGGGCGGCTGACCTTGTGGCTGCCGACCCAGGCGCCCGGGCTCGCGCGTGCCGCCGCCGCGCGCGCGACCGGCGTGAGCGAGGCCGCGGTGACCATCCATGCGACGATGGCGGGCGGATCGTTCGGCGCCAAGCTCGAGCATGACGTAGCGGGCCAGGCGGCGTTGCTCGCGCAGAAGATCGGCCGCCCGGTGCAGCTCACCTGGCCGCGCGGCGAGGACCTGCGGCACGACCGCTATCGTCCGCCGGCTCTGGCGCGGCTCACCGGCAAGCTCAACGGCAGCGGCCAGGTCTCGGGCTGGCTGGCAAAGATCGCCGCGCCCGAGACCGGGCGCGAGCTCGCGACGCGGCTGCTGGGGAGCGACCCGGTGGTCGCCGCCTCGCTCGCGCTGCCGGGCAAGGGCGATCCCTCGGCGGTGGCGGGCGCCTTGCCGCCCTATGCGATCCCGAACCATGCGATCGACCATCATCCCGCGGCGATCGGGGTGCCGACCGGCTATTGGCGATCGGGCGCACACAGCTACACCTGCTTCTTCACCGAAAGCTTCGTCGACGAACTCGCGCATGTCGCGGGGCAGGACGCGCTGTCGTTCCGCATGGCGATGCTGGGCCAGGAGCCGCGGCTCGCGCGCTGCCTCCAGACCGCGGCGCAACTGGGCGGCTGGCAGGGCGGCCAGCCGGGGAGCGGGCAGGGCATCGCCTGCCACGCGTTTCGCGGCGCGTACATCGCGGTGATGGCCGAGGCGCGGCTCGAAGGACGTCGGGTGCGGGTCGAGCGGCTGGTCGCCGCTGTCGATTGCGGGCGAGTGGTCAATCCCGACCTGGTGACGCAGCAGATCGAGGGCGGGCTCCTCTTCGGCATGGCGGCAGCGGTGGCGGGATCGACGGGCTTCACCGAGAATGTCGCCGACGCCCGCGGGATCGCCGATCTCGGCCTGCCGACGCTCGCCGACGCGCCCGACATCACCGTCGAGATCCTGCGCAACGCCGCCGATCCGGGCGGCGTGAGCGAGCTGGCGGTGCCGCCGGTCGCGCCCGCCATCGCCAATGCGCTGCAGGCGGCGAGCGGCGTGCGCTTCCGGACGCTGCCCTTGCTCTCGGACGTCGAATGAGCCTGCCCGAGGATCATCCCCCGCTTTTCGGGCCCGATCATGTCGGGGTGCTGCTGGTCAATCTCGGCACGCCCGACGCGCCCGATCCTGCGGCGGTGCGGCGCTATCTCGGGGAGTTCCTCTCGGACCGGCGCGTGGTCGAGATCCCGCCGCTCGTCTGGCAGCCGATCCTGCGCGGGTTGATCCTGCGGACCCGCCCGCGCAAGTCGGCGCACGCCTATCGCCAGATCTGGCGCAACGACGGTTCGCCGCTCGCCGCGATCACGCGCGCGCAGGCCAAGGCGCTCGAAGGCGCTTTCGGGCCCGGCGTCCGCGTCGAATATGCGATGCGCTACGGCGCGCCCGAGATCGCCGATCGGCTCGTTTCGCTCAAGACCTATGGCGCCCAGCGAATCCTGGTCGCCCCGCTCTACCCGCAATATTGCGCGGCGACGACGGCGACGGCCAACGACGCCGCCTTCGCGGCGCTGGCGCGCATGCGCTGGCAGCCGGCGATCCGCACGCTTCCGCCCTATCATGACGACCCGGCCTATATCGCCGCGCTCAAGGCGTCGGTCGAGGAGAGCCTTGCCCAGCTGGACTTCGTGCCCGACGCGATCGTGGCGAGCTTCCACGGCATGCCCGAGCGGACGCTGCACCTCGGCGACCCCTATCACTGCCATTGCCGGAAGACCGCGCGGTTGCTCGGCGAGGCGCTGGGACGCGAGCTGATCGTCAGTTTCCAATCGCGCTTCGGCCGTGCGAAGTGGCTCGAGCCGGCGACCGATGCGATGCTCGCGACGCTTCCCGGCAATGGCGTGAAGAAGGTCGCGATCGTCGCCCCCGGCTTCTCGGCGGACTGTCTCGAGACGCTCGAGGAGCTGGCGATCCGCGGGCGCGAGACCTTCCTCGCAGCGGGCGGCACCGACTTCGCCTATCTGCCGTGCCTCAACGACGGCGAGGCCGGCATCGAGATGCTGCGCAATATATTGGCGCGGGAGCTTGCGGGCTGGGTGCCGGCTGCCTAGCTTTCGCCGCAACATCAGAAGGAGAGGAACAGGCATGGCACGCGTAGCGATCGTGACGGGCGGAACCCGCGGCATCGGCGAGGCGATCAGCCTGGCGCTCCAGGATGCCGGCATGATCGTCGCCGCCAACTATGCCGGCAACGAGGAGAAGGCCAAGGCCTTCACCGAACGCACCGGCATCGCCAGCTACAAATGGGACGTCGGCGATTTCGAGGCCTGCGCGGAGGGCGTCCGGCGAGTCGAGGCGGATCTCGGCCCGGTCGACGTGCTGGTCAACAATGCCGGCATCACGCGCGACGGCACGATCCTCAAGATGACCCGCGACATGTGGGAAGACGTGATCCGCATCAATCTCGGCGGTTGCTTCAACATGGCGCATGCGGTGTTCCCCGGCATGCGGACGCGCAAATGGGGCCGGATCGTCAATATCGGCTCGATCAACGGCCAGGCGGGCCAGTACGGCCAGGTCAATTATGCCGCGGCCAAGTCCGGCATCCACGGCTTCACCAAGGCGCTGGCGCAGGAAGGCGCACGTGCCGGCGTGACCGTCAACGCGATCGCGCCCGGCTATATCGACACCGACATGGTCGCCGCCGTGCCGCCCGAGGTGCTCGAGAAGATCGTCGCCAAGATCCCGGTCGGCCGGCTCGGCCAGGCGCACGAGATCGCGCGCGGCGTGGCGTTCCTCTGCTCGGAGGAGGCGGGCTTCGTCACCGGATCGACGCTGTCGATCAACGGCGGCCAGCACATGTATTGATCGTGAAGGGGGCCGATCCCATGGGAACGGCCCCCTACCCTCGATACGCAACGCGAGGGGAATCGATACGCAAACAACACGTTCAGGATATTCGGGTTCCCTTGATTTTTTCCTGAACGGGCCGGTCATCTGGCGTTCATCTTCGCGATGGCCCTTCCGCGACGCGGCGCTATGAGGTGCGGGATGCGGCCGGCGCTTCTCCTACTCGAAATCCTCCTCCCGTTGATGCTGAGCGCCTCCGCGCGCGAGGGGCGCGAGCTGTTCGGCCCCTATTCGCGGATGACGGCGGAGCGCGTGGCGCTCGATCCGGGCGATCCGGCGCGGACGCGCGTGGGGGCGCTGACCTATCTCGGCGGCGTCCGGCTCAGAGGCAACGACCATGCGTTCGGCGGCTTCTCGGCGATGCAGGTGCTGGGCGACCGGTTCCTGCTGGTGAGCGACGGCGGCAACGTGTTGCGCTTCCGCATGGGCGCCGACTTCGTCCCACGCGAGATTCGCTTCGGGGACCTGCCGGATGGGCCGCGCACCGGCTGGCGCAAGAACCAGCGCGACGCCGAATCGCTCGCCTTCGATCCCGCGACGGGGCGGATCTGGATCGGCTTCGAGAATTACAACGCGATCTGGCGCTACGATCCCGCGCTGAGCCGCGGCGAGCGCGGCGTGCGGCCCGCCGCGATGGACGACTGGTCGGTCGCGGGCGGCGCGGAGTCGATGGTGCGGCTCGCCGACGGGCGTTTCCTCGTGATCAGCGAGACGACCCGGCCCAAGGGCGGCAAGGGGCGTGTCGCCCTGCTCTTCGCGGGCGACCCGACCGAGGCGAAGGCGCCGCCCGAGGAATCGGCGTATCTTCCGCCTGCCGGCTATGACCCGAGCGATGCCGTGCAATTGCCGGACGGCCGCCTCATCGTGCTCAACCGCCGCCTTTCTATCCCCGATCTGTTCACGGCCAAGCTGACCCTGGTCGATCCGCGCGCCTTCCGTCCGGGCGCACTGGTGCGGGGCGCCGAAATCGCGACACTCGCACCGCCCCTGCTCCACGACAATTACGAGGCGCTGGCGGTGACCCGCGAGGGAGCGGACACGATCCTGTGGATCGCCTCCGACGACAATCAAGAGGTCTGGGAACAGTCGCTGCTGCTCAAGTTCCGGATCGAATTCGGGCAAGCGAAAAGCCCGCCCTCCGCCGGGAGAACGGGCTCACGCTGAACTCCGCGAGGGAGGTTAGGCCGCGGCGGCCCCGGCCGTCGCCTTGCGCACTTCGCGCTTCAGGCGGCGGGCACGCAGCGACAGATCGTCGTCGCTGGTCTTGAGCAGCCAGTTGTCGAGGCCGCCGACATGCTCGACCGAACGCAGGCCGTGCGTCGAGACGCGCAGGCGCACGCTCTTGCCGAGCGCGTCCGAGATCAGCGTCACGTTCTGCAGGTTGGGCAGGAACGTACGCTTGGTCTTGTTGTTGGCGTGGGAAACATTGTGTCCCACCTGCCGGCCCTTGCCGGTCAGCTCGCAGATGCGCGACATGCTCAAAATCCTGGTTTGAGCCCGGATAAACCGAGCCGGAAAGGCCGCGCCGATAGCCGTAATGGGACGCCCCGTCAACCGATTCGCCCGAGAAACGCCTTGTGCGGACGCAACCACCATGGTTGATGCGGCGTTGATTACGCAGCCGATTCAATTGAGCGGTTCATTTGGGGAGATGAAGCGATGCGTGGGATTCTCGTGCTGATCGGACTTATCGCGCTGGCCGTCGTCGGGCTCATGTCGGTCGGCATGCTGCGGATCGAGCAGCAGCAGGGCGCGACCCTGCCCAGCATCACCTTCGACGCCAAGGGCGGCCAGCTGCCCAAATTCAAGGCCGAGACGGGCACGGTCGGGATCGGAACCACCAACGCGACCGTTCAGATGCCGACGGTCGAGATGAAGAACACCACGGTGACCCTGCCGACGATCGAAGTGAAGCAGGCCGGCGCGACGCCCACGCCGACGCCTGCCGCGAAATAATGGCCGCGCGGCCCGGCCGCGTCGCGGCGGCGGCGCTGCTGCCGCCGCTCGGCGTGTATCTGGCGCATGGTCCGGAACGCGAGTTCTGGATCACCTGCGGATTGACGGTGCTGGGGTTCCTCCCCGGTGCCGCTTTCGCCCTGTGGAGCGTGCTCCGCAGTGCGCGCGCGCCGGTTCCCGCGACCGCGTGACGCGCGCGCCAGGGCGGGCTAAGCCCGGCCGATGTTCCCGCTTCCCGAGCCGATGAAGCTGGCGCTCGACGCCGCCCGGACCGCCGCCGAGGCCGGCGAGGTGCCGGTCGGCGCCGCGCTGGTGCGCGAGGGCCGAGTGATCGCGGTCGCCGCCAATGCCCCCCGTACGCTCCACGACCCGACCGCGCATGCGGAGATGCGGGTGATCCGCGCGGGCGCGGAGAAGCTCGGCCGCGACCGGCTCGAGGACTGCGACCTCTGGGTGACGCTCGAACCCTGCGCGATGTGCGCAGGCGCGATCGCGCACGCCCGGATCGCGCGGCTCTATTATGGCGCGGCCGATCCCAAGGGCGGCGCGGTCGAGAACGGCCCGCGCTTCTTCGCTCAGCCGACCTGCCACCACCGGCCGGAGATCTATCCCGGCATCGGCGAAGCAGAGGCGGGGGAGCTGCTGCGGGAGTTCTTTCGGGAGCGGCGCGGCTAGATTCGCTGCCTCAATTCGACCGTCATCCCCGCCTTCGCGGGGATGACGAAAATAGTCGGATGCTGCGGCCTAGTCCGCCCGCACCGGCACGATCTTGATCTCCACCCGCCGGTTCTGCGCGCGGCCGGCCTCGGTGTCGTTGCTCGCGATCGGCTGGCTCTCGCCGAAGCCGCGCGTCCCGAGCCGCGCCGATTCGACGCCGCGCATCGCCAGATAGTCGCGTACCGATCCCGCGCGGCGCTCCGACAGCGCGTAGTTGTAATCGTCCGACCCGGTCGAATCGGTGTGGCCGTACACGTCGACATAGGTCGAGCGATATTCGCGCAGCACGTCGGCGACCTGGTCGAGCGTCGGGCGGAACTGCGGCTGGATCGCCGATTCGTTGGTCGCGAAGGTGACGTTGGAGGGCATGCGCAGCACCAGCTCGTCGCCCTGGCGGATCACCTGCACGTCGGTGCCCGCGGTGCGGCGGCGCAGCTCCTGCTCCTGCTTGTCGATATAGGAGCCGACCGCGACGCCGGCGATCGCGCCGATCCCGGCGCCGACGATCTTCTCGGTCCGGTCGTTGCGCCCGCCGACCAGATCGCCGAGCAGATAGCCTCCGACCGCACCCACCCCGCCGCCGATAGCGGCGCGCGACACGCGCTTCTCGCCGGTCACCGGATCGGTGACGCATCCGCCCAGCGCCGCGGCCATCAGCGCGGCGCCGGCCATCCATCGCTTCGTCATTCGTGTCTCCCTGGTTTCCATCAGGAGAAAAACCCGGGCTCCGCGCGCTTGTTCCGCCTGCGCAACCGATACCCCCGTTGCCGGGGGGCACCCGGTGCGGATAAGAGGACGAAGCACCATGTCCGCGCCCTTCCCCTGGATCGACGTCGCGATCATCCTTGCGTTGATCGTCCTCAACGGCCTTTTCTCGATGTCCGAGCTGGCGATCGTCTCGTCGCGTACCGCGCGGCTCGAGGCGCTGGCGCGGCTCGGCAAGGGCGGCGCGCGCACGGCGATCGCGCTCGCCGCGGATCCAGGCAAGTTCCTCTCGACCGTCCAGATCGGCATCACGCTGATCGGCATCGTCGCGGGCGCCTATTCGGGCGCGAGCCTGGGCGAACCTACCGCGCAGCGCATCGAGATGCTCGGCGTGGGCAAGGAGCTCGCGCACACGCTCGGGATCGCGCTGGTGATCGGGCTCACCACCTTCGGATCGCTGGTGGTGGGCGAGCTGGTGCCCAAGCAGTTCGCGTTGCGCTCGCCCGAGCCGATCGCGGTGCTCGTCGCCGTGCCGATGCTCTGGCTCAGCAAGGCCACCGCGCCCCTGGTCTGGCTGCTCGATTCGACCAGCGCGCTGATCTTCCGCCTGATCGGCCTCAATCGCGAATCGGAGAATCGCGTCACCGCCGAGGAACTGCACCTGCTCGTCGCCGAGGCCAGCAAGTCGGGCGTGATCGAGGAGCATGAGCGCTCGATCATCTCGAGCGTCGTGCGCCTGGCCGACCGGCCGGTGCGTGAAGTGATGACGCCGCGCACCGAAGTCGACTGGCTCGACGTCGACCTCGATCCCGAGGGGATCCGCGAGGCGCTGCTGCTCACGCCGCACACGCGGCTGCCGGTGGCCGAGGGATCGGTCGATTCGGTGATCGGCGTGGTCCAGGCGCGCGACATCGCCGCGGCGCTGTTCCGCGGCGAGCCGCTCGAGCTTCGCCGGCTGATGCGCGACGCGCCGATCCTTCCCGACACGGTCGATGCGATGGACGCGCTGGGCGCATTGCGCCGCGCCGAGGTTCCGATGGGCCTCGTCCATGACGAATACGGCCATTTCGAAGGCATAGTGACGCCGGCCAACCTGCTCGCCGCGATCGCGGGCGAGCTGGCGTCGGACGTCGATCCCGGCGACAATCCGAGCATCGTCACGCGCGACGACGGCTCGCTGCTCGTATCGGGCCAGATGGCCGCGGACCTGCTCGCCGAGCGGATCGGAATCGACCTGCCCGAGGACCGCGACTACGCCACCGTCGCCGGCCTCGCCCTGGCGGTGCTCAAGCGGCTCCCCAACGAAGGCGACAGCTTCGTCGCGCAGGGCTGGCGCTTCGAGATCGTCGACATGGACGGGCGCAAGATCGACAAGCTGCTGGTGAGCGAGGTCGCCTAGAGCTTCCCGAACACTTCCTCGAACCCGGCGACGTCGCCGCGCGCGAGGAAGCCCGCCTGCTCGATCCAGCGGTCGCGGTGGATGCGGCCCTGGAAGTCGCCGAGCCTGGCGTCGAGCGCGTCGGCCTCCTCCGGCGTCAGCGCGGCGAGCTGGGCGAAGCTGGTGATGCCGACGCTGCCCAGCCTTTCGGCCAGACGCGGGCCGACGCCCTTCATGCGGGTGAGATCGTCCGCCGCGGGCGCGGGCGGCGGAGGTGGCGCGACGGGCTCGGGCTCCGGCTCGACATGCGGCGGCTCGGCGATGTCCGCCGCGAGCGAAGCGGGCGAGGCGTCGAGCGGCCCGGCGGCGGCGATCGGCTCGTCGGCAAGCGGCGCGGGCGCGGGGGCCTCGTCGGCGACGGGCTCGGGCGGAGACTCGGCCGTCGGTTCCGGTTCGGGCTCCGGCGCGGCGGCGACTTCCGGCTCCGGAGCAGGCGGCGGCGGCGGAGCGATCGGGGGAGGCGGCGGCGCCACCGGCGGGGTGATCGGCCGAGGCGCGGGCGCCTCCTCGGCATATTCCTCGTTGAACTGCTCGACCTCTTCGCGCGCGTCGCGGCGGCGCGCGGCGAGGCGCGCACCCCAGAAGAGGATGAACAGCGCGAAGACCACTCCCGCCGCGATCAGCGCGAAGGGAAGCGTGAGCCATTCTGGAGCGCCGTTGAAGATCGGCGCGGCGGTGGTTGCGACCTGGTCGTTCATTCGCGCCCTCCCGACGCCATGCAGCATGCGATTCCGGATGACTGCATAACGTCAGGTGACGTGGAGCGACAAGCTATAGCCTGGACCCTAGTCGCTGGAGGCGGTCTTCGGCTGCCCCGAATCGGCGAGCTTCACCAGCCGGACGAACTCGCCGCGCCAATAGTTGCTCGACGACGGCGCGAGCGCCCCGATCTGGGCGTAGCTGTAGCCGCCCAGATATTTGTCGCCCCTGAGCCGCTGCCCGAAGGCGGCGACCGAAGCGACGAAGGCCATGTCGCCGCTCGGCGCCTTCGCGCCTTGCATGAGGGTGGCGGGCACTGCGCGCTCGATCAGCTTCGAGGTCTCTTCGCCGGGCAATTTGTAGCGCAGCTTGACGAACGCCATCTCGTCGCCCCGGCCCATGGACGCGATCGCCTGGTTGCCCTCGTAGCGCCGCTCGGGTGTCCAGCCCCTGGCGTTCGCCGGCACGACCTCGTAGAGCGCGGTCACTTGGTGCCCCGCGCCGATGTCGCCGGCATCGACGGTGTCGTTTTCGAAATCATCCTCGGCGAGCGCGCGGTTCTCGTAGCCGATCAGCCGGTACTGCTTGACCTGCGAGGGATTGAACTCGACCTGGACCTTGACGTCCTTGGCGATGGTGAACAGCGTCGCCGAAAGCTCGTCGTCGAGCACCTTCTGCGCTTCCATCGCGCTGTCGATATAGGCGTAGTTGCCGTTGCCGACATCGGCGATGCGCTCCATCATCGCTTCGTTGTAATTGCCCTCGCCGAAGCCGAGCGTGGTCAGCGTGATGCCGTCGTCGCGGTTCTTCTTGACCAGCTCCTCGAGCATCTTGTTGTCGCTGATCCCGACGTTGAAGTCGCCGTCGGTGGCGAGCAGGATGCGGTTGATCCCGCCCTTCATGTAATTGGCGCGGGCGATCGAATAGGCGAGCTTGATGCCGGCGCCGCCTGCGGTCGAGCCGCCGGCCTGGAGGCATTCGATCGCCGCCTTCACATGCTCCTTCCGGTAGGTCGGCTCGAGCACCACGCCCGCGGCGCCCGCATAGACGACGATCGAGACGCGGTCCCTGGCGGTCAGGCGATCGGCGAGCAACGTCAGCGCCTTCTTGACCAGCGGCAGCTTGTCCTCGTCCTCCATCGATCCCGACACGTCGACGAGGAAGACGAGGTTGGCCGGCGGCCGGCCCTTCGAATCCACGTCATAGCCCCTGAGGCCGATGCGGAGCAGGCGGGTATAGGCGTTCCACGGCGTCTGCGCGATGTCGGTGGTCACGCTGAACGGCGCGTCGCGCGAATCGGGCTTCGGATAATCGTAGCGGAAATAGTTGATCATCTCCTCGGTGCGCACCGCTTGCGGCGGCACGTCCGCGCCCTGGTTCAGGAAACGGCGGACATTGGCATAGGCGCCCGTGTCGACATCGACCGAGAAGGTGGAGACGGGCTGGTCCGCGACCGCCTGGATCGCGGCCACGGCCTTGCCGTCATAGCGTTCGGTGTTGCCAGGGGTGCCATAGGGCGGCCTGCCTGCCGTCACGGCCTTGGCGGGAGGCGCATAGCCCTGTCCGGCCATGCGCCTTGCCGATCCGGTGACGACCACCGCGTCGGCCGCTTCCTGCGCGACGATGCCCGGCGGAGAGGGCGGCGCCAGCATCGGCACCGGCGCCGGGGGTGCCGAAGGCGCCGAGGGCGCATAGACCGGCATCGGCCGGCGGCGCAGCTCGCCGCGCTCACCGACGCAGCGCACCGGCGAGTGGCGGTCCTGCGCGATCTTGGGCGTGGCGGCCGGCAGCGGCGGCGGCACGGCGGAAGTGGTGAGAAGGGCGGAACAACCGAGCAGCAAGGCGTGACGCGACATGACAACTCTCCCCTGAGTCCCTGACGCGCCGTTGCGCGCCCATCCGGAGTTGTTGCGCTCGCGCGATGACCCTCGGATGAACGGTGATGTTATCTTATATCATTGCGCAGTCAAGGAAGATGAAGCATTTGTCATTTGCTTCCGCCCGCCGGCGGCGCTGTAACCGGCAGCGGCGACGACGGAGCAGGCCGATGCGGGCGATGATGTCGATTGCGGCGCTGTTTCCGCTGCTGGCGCAGGCGACGCCGGCGCAGCCCGACCGGATCGGTGCCATTTGCAGCGGGTCCGAGACGGTGCGTACCGGCGCGGGCGCGCCGAAGCGGCTGCCCTACCGGATAGCGCTCGGCATGGACCTCGCGCGCCGAGTCTATTGCTACGATGCCTGCGGCCGGAACCAGAGCTATCCGATCCGCGCGGTTTCCGGCACGGCGGTCACGCTGGCCGATGTGGATGGGCCGGCGCAGAGCCGTCATTTGACCTTCGATCGCGCAACCCGCCGCCTTACCGACGTCCAGCGCATCACCATGGGGCCGATCACGATCGACCGCGACGCGCGGGCACAATGCGCGCCGGCGCCGTTCCACGCGCCCTTCGGCGGCAAGCGGTCCTAGCGCCCCTCGCGCGCCACTTCGCGCCAGCCGATGTCGCGGCGGCAGAAGCCGGTGGGGAAGTCGATCGCGTCGACCGCGCGATAGGCGGCAGCCTGGGCGCTGCGCGTGTCCGGGCCGATCGCCGTGACGTTGAGCACGCGGCCGCCGCTCGCCACCAGCTTGTCGCCCTCCAGCCGCGTGCCGGCGTGGAAGACCCGCGCGCCGGTCGCCTCGGCGGCTGCCAGGCCGGCGATCGCGCCGCCGGCCTCGGGGGTGCCCGGATAGCCCTTCGCCGCCATCACCACGGTGAGCGCGGTCTCGCGGCTGAAGGTGGGGGCAGGCCGCCCGGCGAGCTCGCCCCTGGCGGTCGCGAGCATCAGCTCGAGCAGGTCGTCCTGCAGGCGCATCATCAGCACCTGGCATTCGGGATCGCCGAAGCGGGCATTGTACTCGATCAGCTTGGGACCGGCATGAGTCAGCATCAGCCCGGCATAGAGCACGCCCGAATAGGGCGTTCCGGCGCGGGCCAGCGCTTCGACCGTCGGCCGCACGATCGTCTCGATCGCCTCGCGCTCGAGCGCGGGCGTGAGCACCGGCGCGGGACTGTAGGCGCCCATGCCGCCGGTATTGGGTCCGGTATCCCCCTCGCCGACCCGCTTGTGGTCCTGCGCCGAGCCGAAGGGGAGGATGGTCGTGCCGTCGGTGAGCGCGAACAGGCTCGCCTCCTCGCCCTTGAGATACTCCTCGATCACTGCGCTCGCGCCCGGATCGGCGAAGATCGCGGCGACCGCGCCCTC
>CBIFVW010000080.1:0-13907 GCA_966186155.1 uncultured Sphingomonas sp. | reverse complement strand
TATACTCGAAGCTCGTGACACCCCCCGCCGCGTCCGTCTCGCTCAACTTGCGGCCAAGTCGGTCATAGGTGAAGCTGGTCGTATGGCCGTTGGGATCGGTGGTGGCGGTTAAGTTGCCCAGACCGTCATAGGCGAAATAGGTGCGAGCCTCTTCAGCCGAGCCCCCGGCGTCGTAGCGGGAACCCAGCCGGCTCGCGGCGTCATAGTAGAACCAGGTATCGCTTCGGTCGTCGGTGCCGAAGGCGCGTGAAACTTGCCCGAGCTGGCCGTTGGCGCGGTACCAGTAATAGGTCCGCACGCCCATCGCGTCATATTCGTCGCTGACTCGGCCCTGGACGTCGTAGACGGTCTGCGCCTCGGAATAGGCCGACGAAGCCACCGCCGCCGCCACCATGGCTGCCGTCGCGCCCTCGGCGATGCTGGTCTGCGCGTCGTAGCTGCGGGTACGGACCACGCGCCCATCGGCGTCATAGCCGCGCTCGACGACATAGCCTTCGGCATCGACGGTGTAGAGCAGGTCGCCGCGGCCGTTGTAGAAGCTGCGCGCAACGCGGTTGGCGGCGACGCCCGCATGCGCCGCCGCCCAGCTGTCCATCTCGGCCGGAAGCGGCTGCGAAGTCGTCGGACGCAGATCGGCATAGGCCACCGTGCGCACCACGCGGCCGAGATCGTCATAGGTGTAGCCGGTCACCGCGCCCGTGGCGTCGATCGCATAGATCAGCTGGCCGGCCTTGTCGTAGACATTGTAGCTGGTGCGGTTTCCGGCGGCACCGGCGAGGCCGGCATTCGACAGCGCCGTCGCGATCGAACCGAGCGTGTAAGTCGAAGGGAGCGTGATCGCGCCCGCATAGCGCGTCGTGCTGCGCACCACGCCATAAGCCCAGGAATAGGGCTCGACATAGCGATATTCGGTGACGCCGCCGAGCGCGTCGACTTGGTAGCGCAGCAGGCCCTGGCCGTCATAGACGAAGTGGATGCGTCGGTCGGCCACGCTGGTGCCGGCGCTGGCGATCAACTGGTCGAGCGTGCCGGTGGCGCGATAGGCCACGCCGGTCGGGTTGGCAGAGCCGATGGTCTCCACCACCTGGCCTGCGCCATCATAGACGGTGCGCGTGAGATAGCCTTCGCCGTCGAGCGTCGCGACGAGCAGCCCCTGCTTGTCGAAGAAGCTGCGCGTGACGCTGTCGCGCGCGGCATCGGCGGTCGGGAGGACCGTTGCCGTGGGAGGCGCAGATGCGAGGGCGGCCAGCTGCACGCCCGAGAGCTTGTTGTAATAGCTGGTGGTGCGGACGAGCCGGCCGGCGCCGTCATATTCATAAGCGGTGACCGAGCCGTCGCCTTCGATCGCCTCGACGATCCGGCCGTCATAATCGTAGACGTTCCAGGTCCAGACATCGACGCCCGCAGTGGCGGGCGGGCGGATCGCCGCGATATCGATCGCGCCCTTGGTCTGCTGGAGCACCAGCATCTGTGCGCTGCTGAGCGAATAGTAATAGCGCACGCTGGCAACCTGCCGGCCTTCGGCGTCGTAGCGATATTCAATGATCGAGCCGTCGGCGGCGACGTCCGCGGTCTTCCGTCCGCGCTTGTCGTAGATGTAATAATGCTTGTTGCCGCGGAAATCGGTCGCCGACCTCAGCCGTCCGGCATCGTCATAGCTATAGGTCGCAGTGCCGCCGGTGACGTTCTTGCCGCTCTCAGCGAGGCTCAGCAGTTCGCCGGCGCGATTATAGCGCGCGGTCTGGACGAAGGTCGCCTCTTCGAGCGTCGACTGGACGAAATCGTCGACCGGGCGCAGCGAGGCGCCGTAGAAATAAGTATTCTTCGCCTGAATCTGCTCCTGGTAATAATTGAAGAAGCGCAGATAGACCCTGTCGTTCGGCCGCCCGGCCGACCATTGGAAGTTGTTGACCGCCTGGATCTTCTGGCCGGTCGCCACGTCGTAGATGCCGCCATAGCCGGCGCCGCTTCCCGTGGCGGAACCCTGCGGCAGCACATAGCCGACGATCCTGTACCATTTGCCCGTCTGGTATCCCGCCGCCGCCGTCGGGATCCAGTACATGAAATAGGGGTTCGGGTCCGCAGTGCCGGATTGATTGAGCACATAGGGCGGATCGGACGGCGTCAGGCCGAGATAGACATAATGGGTGTCGGTCGCGCTCAGCTGGAAGTAGAGCGAGAATTCATAGGCCTGCGCAGGATCGATCGTGGTGGCATTGGTGTAATTGCCGCCGCCTTCATAATTGGAATCGGTCTGTCCCGATTGGATCGCCACGACCGGCCGCCCGTCCGGGCCGGTCATGCGCACCCAGTTGGTCTCGTCGACATGCGCGGTGGGATTGTACCAGTCGGGCACCGTGGCATAGCCGGCCTGAACCGGCGCCGGGCCCTGATATTCGCGGATCTCGGGCTTGTAGAAGAGCGTCGAATAGCCCTGCTCGCCCTCCTCGTAATAGTCGAAGAAGCGGGAGGTGATCTGGTCGCTGGGGCGACCTTCGTACCAGCGGAAGTTGTTCACGCCCGCTATGCGTTGGCCGGTCGTCATGTCATAGACGCCGCCATAGTCGTTCGAGTTTATGTTGGCGCTTCCCTCGGCGAACACATAGCCGACGACCTTGTACCAGCGGTCGCTCTGCAGATTCTGCTGCTGCCAGTTCGTATCGGCGGAGAAGAAATAGGGGTTGTTGGTGACGGCTCCGTCCCAGGCCTGCCGCGTATAGGCGTTGCCGCCCCAATCGTCCTGCGCGCCGAAATAGATGTTGTGCGAATCGAGGTCGGTCTTCTTGAAATAATAAGTGAATTCGTACGCCCTGCGTTCGTCGATGGTGACCGCGTTGGTATGGGCCCCGCCGCCGTCCTGACTCGCGTCCGTCTGCCCGGCCTGGATCGCCCAGACCTGCTGGCCGTCGGGCCCGGTCGTGCGCGCCCAGCGCGTCTCGTCGACATAGCCCATATAGTTGGCGGGCCAGCCGGGCACCTGCGCATAGCCGCTGCCGTAGTTCAGCTGGTGCACCTCGGGTTGATAGAAGTTGGTGTAATAGCCCTGGGTCCCGGCACTGTAATAGTTGAAGAAGCGCAATCCGATATTGTTGCTCGACCGGTTCTCGTTCCAGCGGAAGTTGGCGACCCCCTGAATTTTGGTACCGGTCTCCATGTCGTAGAGGCCGCCCAGCGCGCTGTGCGGCACGCTTTCCGAGCCCTCGGGCAGCACATAGCCGACGATCTTGTACCAGCGCCCGGCGACCAGGCCCGAGCTTCCGTCGGGAAAGGGATAGGTGAAATAAGGATTGTTGTCTTCGGAGCCGCCCTCGACTTGCCGCACCGGTGCGTTAGGCCCGTCGCCGAACAGGCCGAAATAGATGCGGTGCTTGTTGAGCTCGGTCACCTGGAAGGTGATCGAGAATTCATAAGCCTTGGTGGGATCGATCGCGAACAGGTTCGAGTGGCTGCCACCGCCCGGATCATAGGCATCGGACTGGCCGGCATGCATGACAACGGTGGGGAGTCCGTTCGGGCCGAGGGTGCTCGTCCACTGGGTTTCCGCGGTTAGGCCGTTATTCCAGCCGGGCAGCGCCGCCGTCCCACCCGGGACATTGTTCGGGTCCTTCGGCCAGTTCGAAAGATCGACCAGGTTCGGCCCCCGCTCCTCTTCGGGCCAATGGGTGTTGTCGACGAGATTGGGTCCGCGGGTACCGTTTCCCGCATCGGGCCAGCCGGCCTGGTTCACCAGATTGCCGCCGGCGGGAATCGTGACCGTATCGACCTGGCTGGTCCCGTCGCGATAGATGGTGAGCGTCGTCGCGCCGTTGCGATCGGTGCTCGAGATCAGCCGCCCGAGCCCGTCATAGACGAAGCTCTCGCGATTGGTGCCCGCGACGGTGCGACTGAGCAGCCGCCCGGCATTGTCGTAGACGTAGAAGGTCTGCTTGTAGTCGTTGGCGCTCGACGGCGTGCCATCGGGATTGGCGGCGCCCCAGTCGATCGTCTGGCTGAGATTGCCGCGGACGTCGTAGATGTTCTGGCGGAGCTTGATCGTGCTCTTGTCGGTGATCGCGTCGCGCCACGCGACCATCTGCCCAGCGGTGATCGCCGTGTCGGCCGCGAGCGCGCCGACGTCGTAACGCTGGTCCGGATAGTCCACCACCCAGACGGGAAGGTCGTTGGCATAGCTGTACTGCGTCACGCGCCCTTCGGCCGAGACGGCATAGATCAGCCGGTCGTAGGAATCATAGACATAGCGGGTGGTCATCGCGCCGGTGGGAAGCACGCCGCCCAGTCCGTCCGGGTCGATCCCGGTGTAGCGGGTCTCGGTCAGCAGCTTGTTGGTCGCCGACCAGGTGCGCGAGATCGTGTTGAGCGCGCCGTCGACCTGCTGGTCGACATTGCCGCGCGCGTCGTAGCGATAGGCGGCATAGGAACTGACGATGTTCGCCGCGAGATTGGCGGCTCCGTCGAAGCCCCGCGCGCGCGTCATATTGCCGAGGCCGTCATAGTCGAAGAGCGTGATGTGCTCGCGGCCACCAATCGCTGCGGCCCCCTCCTCGAGGCGGACCAGCTGCCCGCTCGCATCGTAGAAGAAGCGCGTCCCGGCACCGCTGGGATCGGTGACCGTCGTGATGCGGTTGGCGAGGTCGTACTCGATGCGCGTAATGCGGCTCGAAATGTCGTCCACCCATTGCTTGACCGACGTGACGCGATAATCGCCGCCGATCTGGGCGTAGGTGAACTCGACTCGAGTGCCATCGGTCTGTGACAGCGAGGCGACGCGCTTCGAGGCGCCATCATAGGTGTAGAAGAGCGAATAGACGTCGCCGCCGCCGGCCAGCTCGACGTCGACGCGCACCAGACGGTCCGCGCCGTCATAATAATAGCGGGTGGCCGTCCCATCGCCGGCGATCACTTCCGAGATATGGTTCCCGGTCCAGTTGTACTGAGTGTAGCCACCGTCGGCGGTGGTGACTCGGTAGAGCTTGTCGCCGGTGTAGCTGAAGGCCAGGCTGTTGCCGCTGGTGTCGGCCTGCGAGACGATGCGCCATTGGATGCCGTCGGCGGCATAGGTCTCGGTCACCCCGGTATCGCCGTCGGTCCACGCCCAGGTTCCGGTGCCCACCCCGGTACCGCTATAGGTCAGCTTGTCATAGGCTCCGGCACCGCTCCGCGTGACATAGGCGGTCCCGTCAAAGTCGTAGTCGATTTCCGAGCCGTCCGCCGAAACCCGCGTGACGGACTCGCCCCAGACGAAGTTCTTGATGATCCGCTGCGTGGTCTGGCGCCAATTGTCGCCATTGTCGTCGCTCTGGTTGCCCAGGCTGTTATAGGTCCGGCCGATCGAGACATCCGGTCCGCGCCCCACCAGGAACTCGTCCTGCCGGTTGATCAGCAGATTGCCCGTCGCCGCGTTGAGGAACAATTGGTCCCCGCCACGCCCCAGGCTCGCCGAACCCAACAACCCGGACGAACCCAGCACATTCCCCGAGCCGCGCTCGAACCCCGTGCCCGCGCCCGTGAAAATCGCAACCATTATGGACCCCCGCCCGAAAACTCCGAAATGGCGCGATCGCCACCCCATCGGGCTAGTCGGCGGAATCCGCCCTTTGTTTAGGAGCCCCGCGAAAAAATAGGCCCAATAGGAAACCAACGAGGGAAAATCGTTGAATTGCAGGCTTTTCAGATTGCCTGCCGCACACTCCACATTATGGTTAACGAGAACTTGCCCGGGGATTCGCGAAATCTCTGCGGCGGGCGGATCCGGGGGGATTTCATGGAAGCCGACTACGCGCTCAACTTGCTCGACGCGATGTTGTGGAACTGCCTGGTGGTGGCGGGCCCCGTCCTGGCGGCCACGCTGGTGGTGGGCGTGGTGATCAGCGTCCTGCAGGTCGCCACCCAGATGCAGGAGATGACGCTGAGCTATGTGCCCAAGCTGCTCATCGCCGCGCTCCTGCTGATCGCGCTCGGCCCCTGGATGATCGGCCGGATCACCGATTTCGCACGCTCGCTCTACCTGGTGATCCCGACGCTCGCCGGTTGAGATGGGCGACTTCACCGATCAGGCGGTGGCGGTGCTGCTGATCAGCCTGCGCATCGCGCCGATGCTGGGCTTCGCGCAGCCCTTCACCTTGCTGCGCGTGCCTCCCATGGTGCGCGTGATGCTGGGCATCAGCCTCGCGGCCTGGCTCGTCGCGGGCAATCCGCAGGCGACCTGGCGGGCGCCGTTCTGGGATGCGGGGCTGCCGATGGTCGCGGCGGGGGAGCTGTTCCTCGGTATCGCGCTCGCACTCGCGCTCCAGCTCGCCTTCGCCGCGCTGCTGACCGCCGGCCGCGCGATCGACATCCAGGCGGGGTTCGGGCTCGCGGTGCTCGTCGATCCGACGACGCGCACCCAGATGCCCTTGGTCGGGACGCTCTTCGCCTATGCCGGCGCCGCAGTGTTCTTCGCGCTCGGCGGACCGCACGACCTGCTCGCGGTCTGGGCCGCTTCGGTGGAGAAAGTGCCGCTGGGCACCGCGGCGCTCGGCGGCGATCCGGGGCCCCTGATGGAATATATGGGCGTGGTGTTCCTGATGGCGGTCGGGCTCGCCGGGATCGTGCTGCTCGTCCTGTTCCTGCTCGACCTGATCGTCGCCTTCCTGTCGCGCACGCTGCCGCAGATGAACGTGCTGCTGCTCGGCTTCCAGGTGAAGGCGCTTGCGACATTGGCGGCGCTGCCCTTCGCGCTGTCCTTCTCGGGCGCGCTGTTCGCGCGGCTGATGCGGACGGCGATCGAAACCATGCCGCGACTGATCTGAGCCATGGCGGAGCAGGAACAGAATCGCAGCGAGGCGCCGACGCCGTTCAAGCTCAAGCGCGCGCGCGAGAAGGGCATGGTCGCGCGCAGCGCCGAGCTCGGCTTTCTCGGCGGATTGGTGGCGCTGCTGGGGTTCGGCGCGGTGGCGGGACCCGCGTTGATGGCCAAGATCGCCGAGGCGATGCGCACGGCCTTCTCGGCCGGGATCGACCGCGCCGCAGATCCCGAGCAGGCCCAGGCGATGATCGGCGACATAGCCTGGACCGCGATCGCGCCGCTCGCACTGCTCGGGGCGACCATCGTGGCGGTGGTGATCTTCCTCGAGATCCTCCAGCTCCGGGGGCTGATCTTCACCGCGCAGCCGCTCAAGCCCGATTTCACTCGCTTGAACCCCGCCAACGGCCTCAAGCGGCTCTTCTCCATGCGGATGTTCAAGGAAACGCTGAAGACGGTGCTCAAATCGGCGGTTTATGCGATCGCGGCGTGGTTCGTGCTGAAGGACGCCATCGCGCGCTATGCCGTCGCGGCGAGCGACGGCGAGCGGCTCGCCGACGCACTGGCCGGCGCGGGCCTCAGGCTGATCTTCGTCTTCATCGCGATCGCGATCGGCTTCGTGATCCTCGACCAGCTGCTCGTGCGCGGCGAGTTCCTGAAGCAGATGCGGATGAGCCGCCGCGAAGTGACGCGCGAGGCGAAGGACCGCGAGGGCGACCCCCGGATCAAGTCCAAGCGCAAGCAGCTCCATGCCGAGTTCGTCAAGCAGAGCAAGGGGATGGGCGCGCTGCCCGGGTCCGACCTGGTGGTGGTCAATCCCGAGCATTTCGCCGTGGCGCTGCGCTACGACGCCGAGCGGATGACCGCGCCCGAGGTCTCGGCCAAGGGCCGCAACCGCTTCGCGCTCGCGCTCCGGCACGAGGCGTCGCGGCTCGGCATCCCCGTCATCGTGCGGCCGCCACTGGCGCGCGCGCTCTACCGCGCCTGCCAGCCGGGCGCCGAGATTCCCGCATCCACCTATGAGGCCGTGGCCGAGCTCTACATCGGGCTCCGCCGCGCCTCGCCCCAACCGGAAACCGCCTGATGTTCCAGAAGCTCTTCCGCAACCAGAAGGACCTCGTCCTGGTCGGCGCGACGATCGCGATCCTCGTGATCCTGTTCGTGCCGATCCCGCCGGCGTTCCTCGACCTGGCGATCATCGTCAATTTCGGCTTCGGCCTCACGATCATGCTGCTGACCTTCTATGTCGGCAAGCCGGTCGAGTTCTCGACCTTCCCCTCGCTGCTGCTGGTCGCGACGCTCTACCGTCTCTCGCTCAACGTCGCCGCGACCCGGCTGATCCTGACCGGCGGCAGCGCCGGCGACGTGATCGGATCGATCGGCGCGTTCGCGGTGCAGGGCAATTTCGTGATCGGGCTGGTCGTCTTCTCGATCCTCGTGGTCGTCCAATATGTCGTGGTGACGAGCGGCGCGCAGCGCGTCTCCGAAGTCGCGGCGCGCTTCACGCTCGATTCGATGCCCGGCCAGCAGATGAGCATCGACGCCGACCTCAACATGGGCCTGATCGACCAGAAGGAAGCGGTACGCCGGCGCGAGGAGCTCGAGAAGGAGGCGAGCTTCTACGGCGCGATGGACGGCGCGTCGAAGTTCGTGAAGGGCGACGCGATCGCGGGGATCATCATCCTTCTCATCAACATCATCGCCGGCTGGATCGTCGGCGTGAGCCAGATGGGCATGGAATGGTCAGAGGCGCTGCAGCATTTCACGCTGCTGACGATCGGCGACGGCATCGCCACCCAGCTGCCGGCGCTGATCATCTCGATCGCCACCGGCATCATCGTGACGCGCTCGGCGGCCGATCGCCAGCTCTCGACCGAGGTCTTCCGCCAGCTCGCCTCCGAGCCGCGCATCCCGCTGATCGTCGCGGCGGTGCTGCTCGCGCTGATGCTGATGCCGGGCATGCCCAAATGGCCGATCCTGATGATCGGCGCGGCGGCGGGCTTCGCCTGGTGGCGGATCAGGCGGCGCGGCGGCGCGCAGCCGGACATGCTGGAAGAGAGCGAGACCGCCGCGGCCGGAGGTTCGGCACCGCTGCCGCCGCTCGAGATCCGGCTCGGCGCCGAGCTCGGCGAGGTGTGGCAGAAGGAAGGCGCAATCCTGCTCGACCGCATCGCGAGCCTGCGCCGCGCGCAGGAGGAGAGCCTGGGTATCGGCTTCCCGGCGGTCAAGCTGGTCGACGGCCAGGGGCTGGGCAGCTTCGAATATGAGATCCGCCTGTTCGGGGCGCGCTACGGCGCCGCCGAGATCCGCCCCGACCAGCTGCTCGCGATCGCGGGCCAGGGCAGCAAGGGCAAGCTGCAGGGCGAGGAGACGGTCGATCCCGCTTTCGGCATGCCGGCCTATTGGGTCGCGGAGAGCGAGGCGCAGGCGGCGCGCGCGGCGGGATACACGATCGTCGATCCGATGACGCTAATGGTGACGCATTTCGGCGAGATCGTCCGCAGCGAGGCGCCGACATTGCTCACCCGCGCCACGGTCGCCGCGCTGCTCAACGAAGTGCGCGAGCGCCAGCCCGGGCTGATCGAGGACCTCATTCCCAACACGCTGACGCTCTCCGACGTCCAGCGCGTGCTGCAGAACCTGCTCGGCGAGGGCGTGCCGATCGCCAATCTCGACCTGCTCGTCGAGCACCTCGTCGATCTCGCCCGGACGCAGAAGGATCCGATCGAGCTCACCGAGCAGATCCGCCAGCGGATGAGCTACGTCATCTGCCACCAGCTGCGCGGCGCGCATGGCGACCTCGCGGTGCTGAGCCTCGATCCGCGCGTCGAGAACCAGATCGTCGCGAGCATCGGCGCCAATGGCGGCCATGGCTCGCTCGCGGTCGAGCCGCGGCTCGCCGAGCAGATCATCCGCCGCCTCGCGCCGATGAGCGAGGAGATGTTCCGCCAGGGCCGCGCGCCGGTGCTGCTGTGCGGCGCCGAGATCCGCCGCCACCTCAAGAACCTCACCCGCCGCAGCATCCCCAAGCTATCGATCCTGTCGGTGAGCGAGATCCCGATGCGCGTGAGCCTCAAGTCGTTCGACGTGGTGCGGCTGGAGGGGTAGGCGCTCATTCCTCCCCGAGCTTGTCTGGGGAGGATTTATGATTCACCGATTCCCCAGCGCTGCCAGCGATCGTGCCAGCGTCTTGCCGTCGGGGCCGATCGGAGTGTGGAGCGCGACCTCGAAGATCCGCGCCGCGCGATCGCCGTCGTCCGCGCCCGCCGCCAGCAGCATCGAGGCGAGCGCGGCCGAGAAGCTCTGGCGATCGAGCCGGAGCGCCACTTCGGTGCGGCGGCGGCCCTCGTCGATCCTGCCTTCGAGGATATCGACCACCGCGAGCGAGCCCTGGGCTTCGCCGAAGCTGTCGTCGAGCGCCAGCGCCTTCTCGAACCGCGCGCGCCCGGCGGCGCGATCTCCGGCCAGGACGTGCGCCCAGCCCGCCGCGATCCACGATCCCAGATGCGTTCCGAACAGGTCCGCACCCTTGTCGAGCTCGCCCGCCGCAACCGCCTTGTCGCCGTCGAGCAGCCGCACGAGCCCGCGGCCGATCCACGCCCGCGGCGCCTGGGGCGCCCGCGCGAGCGCCGCGTCGAACAGCTCCGCCGCGGCTTCGGGCGCGTCCTCGGCAAGCGCGAGCGTGCCGAGCGTGGTGAGCGCGTCGGGATGATCGCCAGCCGCGCGCGCGCATTGGAGCGCCAGCGCGCTGTCCTCGATGTCGACCGCGAGCGTCGAGACGACAGCGTTGAGCCCGCGATGCTCGGGATGCAGCGCGACGAGCGCGCGGGCGCGCGCTTCGGCCACCTCGAAATCGCCGCGCTCGTGCAGCAGCTGCACCTCGAGCTGCGCCGCCTGGGGCAGCGCCGCGCTCGTCGCCTCGTCGAGCAGCTCGAGCGCTGCGTCGAACCGTTTCGCCATCGCGAGCGACCAGGCGAGATTGAAACGCACCGGCGGCGCGTCGGCGCCCGAGGCGAGCAGCTCCCGGTACAGCGCCGCCGCCGCTTCCCAATCCTCGCGCCGCATCGCCAGCAGGCCCGCGAGGTGCAGCGCGGATGGCGTCAGCGGCGCGAGGCGCCCCTGCCGATCGATGAGCTCGGCCGCCTCGTCGAAGCGCGCCTCGGCATAGGCGGCCTCGGCCGCATCGGCGAGCAGGGCGGAATTGTCCGGATCCTGGCGGAGCAGCTCGGCGAGCCGGTCATAGCGGCCAGGCGCCGCGACGGATTGCTGGTTCATGCTCCGGATTCCTTCAACTGGACCAAGGCGCGGTCCATCAATTCCCTGCCCTCGGCGCTGCTCGCGATCATGCGCGCGACTTCGTCGACGATCGCGATGAGCGCCGGCTCGTTGCTCACTGCGTCGCCGAACTGCTCGGCGAGCAGCCCGCGGACCACGGCGCGGCGAAGCTCTTCCTCCTCGAGCGTGTCGAGCGTGGCCAGCGCCCGTACCCGATCGAGCGGGCGCGCGGTCGCTTCGGTGCCGCGCCCGGCCCGCGCGGTCCGCCCCGCGTCACGACCGCGGCCGGCGCGCTGCAGCTGCTCCCGGAGCAGCAGCAGGACCTGATCGATGTTGCCGATGCGCGTCATGCCGGCGGGTTCAATGCGTGGTTCCGCGCCCGAACTGGTCGAGCAGGAACGACGTCGCCGAAGCCTCGGGCTCCGCTTCCGCCGGCACCCCGGCGCCCGATCCGATGAGCCGGCTGCACTCGGCGATGATCAGCTGCATGTCGTGGTTGAGCGGCAGATTCTCCGTGTTCGCGGCGATGCCCCGCTCGAGCGCGGCGATCGCCTCCCCGAAATTGTCCTGGATCAGGTGGCGCAGGCCGCGCACGAAATGGGCGAGATAATGGTCGTCGGGCAGCGTATCGAGCGGCTCCCAGGTCGCCAGCGCGCGCGCCGCCTCGCCGGAGGTGAGCTCGAAGAAGCCGAGCTGGAAGCGCGCGAGTGCGAAATCGGGAGCGAGCGCGACGGCGCGACTGAGCGCCGCATGCGCCTCGATCGGCCTGCCCGCGCCCGCCAGCATCGAGCCGCGCAGGAAGTGGAGCCGCGCATCCTCGGGATAGGCATCGATCAGCCGCTCGGCGAGGCTGAGCTCGTCCGGCGCGCCGGCGTGCATCGCCGCCAGCAGCTGCCCCAGTTCCTCATCCCCGCATTGCGTCATGCCCGTCCCTTCCTTCACCGATAACCGATCCGCGCGCGCAATCGCGCGAGCGCATTTGCGTGGAGCTGCGACACGCGGCCCTTCGAGAGCCCGAGGAGCTCGGCGATGTGCGTGAAGCTTACGCCGTTTTCATAATGGTGGCGAATGATCGCACCCTCGCGCTCCGGCAGCCGCTCGATCTCGCGGGCGAGCTGGGCCTGGAGCTGGCGCCAGGCGAGGCTTTCATAGGCATTGGGGCGATGGTCGGCGCCGTCCTCGGGCTCGACCAGGTTGGTCCCCTCGAGCATCAGCCCGATCGCGAGCCCCGCCGCGAGATCGGCGAGCGCGCGCAGCGGATCGGCGCCGCTAGCCCCGTCAGCGATCGAGCGCAGCCGCTCGCCCTCGGCGCGGCGGCGATAGCCGTGCTGGGCGTTGATCTCGTTCATGCTCGCGGCGCCGTCGGAGATGCTGCCGAGGATGCGGCGGCGCGCGAAGGCGCCGAACGGTATGCCGCGCAGCGGATCATAGCGGTCGATCGCGACGAGCAGGCCCTCATAGGCGAACTGCTCGATGTCGTTGAGCTCGACGCCGTTGCGCGGGCGCGCGCGCAGCTGCCGTACCGCGATCGATCGGGCGAGGCCGCGATAGCGCGCGAAGATCTGCTCGCGGCACTTGAGCTCGCGCTCGAAGCGGAAGCGCCGCCACAGCGACGCCTCGACCCGCGGAGGCACCAGCAGCAGCCCCAATCCCGAGCGGATCCGCTGCGGCTTCACCGGAAGCTTCCCAGCACGCCCTGCAGGATCAGCCCCCAGCCGTCGATCAGCACGAACATCAGGATCTTGATCGGCAGCGAGATCGTCGCGGGCGGCACCATCATCATGCCGAGCGCGAGCAGGATCGACGCCACCACCAGATCGATCAGCAGGAACGGCAGCAGGATCACGAAGCCGATGGTGAAGGCGACGCGCAGCTCGTTGAGGATGAAGGCTGGGGTGAGCTTGAGCAGCTCGACCTGCTCCGGCCGGTCGGGCACCGGCGCCTTGGCGATCGCGTAGATCGCCTCGATGTCGCTGTCGCGCGTCTGGGCGAGCATGAAGGTGCGGAGCGGCGCGCTGCCGCGCTCGATCGCCTGCTCGACCGTCGCGGTGCCCGCCATCAGCGGCTTGAGCGCCTGGGCGTTCACGGCGTTCAAGGTCGGCGCCATCGTGAAGGCAGTGAGGAACAGGGCCAGGCTGATCAGCACCGGGTTGGGCGGCGTCTCGGGCATGCCGAACGCGTGCCGCACCATCGCCAGCACGACGACGATGCGGATGAAGCTGGTCATGCTGATGAAGATCGCGGGTGCCACCGCGAGCAAGGTGAGGATCAGCATCGTCCGCACGATGTCGGTGCTCATCCCCAGGCCGCCGGCAGCGGCGAAAGCCGTGGCGGGGGCCAGCAGCGCGGCCGCCGCAAGCCCGGTTCCGAGCAGGGTTCGGGGAAGCTTCACTCCGCTTCCCCTGCTTCCGGCTCGGCGGACGCGGCCTCGCGCAGCACCAGCTGCTGCTGGGCGGCGCAGAGGATCAGATATTCGCGGCCGTCGCAGCGCAGCAGGCAGACATCGGCGTGCTGGCTCACGCGGCGCGTCTCGACCACTTCGATCCGGCGCTTCGCGGGCAGCGTGGCGAACAGCCCCCGCATCCGCGCAAGATCGATCCGGCCGCCGCCGCGCTTGAGCGCGAGCGCGGCGAGCGCGGCCAGCATCAGGCACAGGAGCAGCGCCGTCACGATGCGGGTGAGCGAGATGTCGAGCGCGCCGCCGCCGCCGAGGCGCCCGGCCTGGGCAAGCGCCGCGGGCGCGAGGAGGAGATACGCGAGGACGGACAGGAACGCAGCGGTCAATCGGGCCATTGCGTGATCTCGGTGAGCCGGACGCCGAACTTCTCGCCCACCGCGACGAGCTCGCCGC
>CBIFVW010000079.1:0-13943 GCA_966186155.1 uncultured Sphingomonas sp. | reverse complement strand
CCCCGCCCGCGTGATCTCGAGCGATCGCGACCCTTCGCGCGGGCGGAGCCAGGCCAGATGGACGAAGCGGCGATAGAGCGCCGTAGCCGCCACGCCCGCGAGGTGCGGGCGGCGCTCGCTCCAGTCGAGGCACGACCGGCACGGGGCGCGGAGCGCCTCCGCCTCGACGCCCATCTCCAGCAGCAGGCCCGTCCCCTTCTCGGTGAGCGCGGCGCCGTCATGGGCCAGCACCAGCTCGCCACGTTCGGCCATGCGGCCGGCGATCGCGACGGCGATCTCGCCGGCCAGGTGATCGTAGCAGGTCCGCGCCCGGCGCAGCGCCGCGTCGCGCGGGCCGGTGTGCGGCCGGGTGCGCGCGCCGAGCTCCTCGGCGACTCCCATCACCCCTTCGATCATCTGCGCGACCGAAGGCGAGGCGAGGCGGAACTAGCGGTGACGGGCCGGGGGTCCCGGGACGAGCGGCCCGGCCTCGGCGAGCTTCGCGAGGTGGCCGCTCGCGGTCTGCGGCGTCACGCCGGCGAAGCGCGCGAGCTCGCCAGCCGTCAGCGCGCGGCCGTCCATCAACGCGAACAGCATGTTGGCGCGCGCAGGCTCGCCCATCAGCGCGGCGGTTTCGGCGAAGGCGGAGATGCGCTGCATGGCCTCCTTGTGCCGCAGCGGCCGGCCCGATGCTACGGCAATGGCCGAAACGTCGTGCGCGGGACATGGGTCAGGAGGCGGGCGAAGGAGAAGTCCATGCTCACTTGCTTCATCCGCTACGAGATCGATCCCTATTCCGCCGACGCCTTCGCCGAATATGCCCGCAACTGGGGCCAGGCGATCCCGCGCTGCGGCGCCGACCTGATCGGCTATTTCGGCCCGGCCGAAGGCTCCGCCACCACCGCCTATGGCGTCTACCATGTCGAATCGCTCGCGGCCTACGAAGCCTATCGCGCGCGGCTGCGCGACGATCCGGCGGGGCGCGCGAACTATGCCTTCGCCGCCGGGGAGCGCTTCATCCGGCGCGAGGACCGGATCTTCCTGCGCAACCTCTCGGCGCCGCACGCGCCGCTGGTGCGGCCATGATCGCGGTGCTGTTCGAGGCCTGGCCGCGCGAGGGCCGCGACGCGCGCTATTTCGACATCGCGGCCGCGCTTCGCCCGGAGCTCGATGCGATCGACGGCTTCCTCGGGATCGAGCGCTTCCGCAGCCTCGCGGATCCCGACAAGCTGCTCTCGCTTTCCTGGTGGCGCGACGAGGCGGCGGTGGCGTGCTGGCGGACCGCCGAACGCCACCGCGCCGCGCAGGCGGAGGGACGCGCGGAGATCTTCGCGGACTATCGGCTGCGGATCGCGCGCGTGATCCGCGACTATGGCATGCGCGACCGCGCCCAGGCGCCGGTCAGCGACGCTCCGGCCTGAGGCTGGTGCCGGCCCGCCCGTCGCGCAGCGCGGTGAGATAGGCGAGCGGATTGAACCACGAACCCTCGCCCGAATAGCTGTGGGTGACGATCTCGGCTCGCCCACCGATGCTCTCGAACGGCACGGGGCCGCCAAGGCCCTTCTCGTCGAGGTCGAAGCGGCTGTCGGCCGACTGGTCGCGATTGTCGCCCATCAGGAAGACATGGCCCTCCGGCACGCGCACCGGGCCGTAATTGTCGCGCGGGCTGACATAGCCGCCGGGCAGATAGGTGTCGCCGAGGTCGATCACGTCGTAGCTCGCGCCATTGGGCAGCGTCTCGCGGAACAGCGGGAGCTGGCAGTAGAGCTTGCCGTCCGGCCCGGGGCGGCGGAAGGGCAGCAGCACCTCTTCGTCGCAGGGCACGTTCGCGTCGACCGGGATCATCGCGTTGCCGTCCGCCACGCGCGGCACCGGCCGTCCGTTGAGGATCACTTGACCATGGCTGACCGCGATCGTGTCGCCGGGCAGGCCGATCACGCGCTTGATGAGGTCGGCTCCGTCGCCCCGGCGCGCGACCGTGACGATGTCGCCCCGCTCGGGCGGCCGGCCGAACAGGCGGCCGGGCACCACCGCGCTGCCATGGACGGTGAGCGAGGCGTAGGAGAAGCCATAGGGATATTTGCTGACGATCAGCCGGTCGCCCTTGCGCAGCACCGGCATCATCGAGCTCGACGGAATGTAGAAGGGCTTCGCCGCGACGGTCTGGAAGGCGAAGACCCCAGCGACGAGCAGGCCCCAGCCCAGCGCCGTGCGGACCCAGCCCGCGCGCGCCTCAGGCATGCTCGCGGTCGAGCAGCTCGTTCGCGTCGAGGCCGAGCAGCGCGATATGCTCGCGGATGCGCGGCCAATAGCCGGTCAGGAAGCGATCCCGCTCGGCGACGCGCAATTTCTCCACCGCTCCGGGCAGGACGAACATCCCCACCCCACGCCGCACCTCGACATAGCCGTCGTCCTGGAAACTCTGATAGGCCTTGGCGACCGTCAGCGGATTGGCGCCGTGCTCGGCCGCGAGGGCCCGCACCGACGGAAGCTGGTCCCCTGCCCGATATTGCCCGCGCAGGATCGCCGCGGCGATGCTGGCGCGCAGCTTGAGATAGACCGGGCTGTCCTCATGCTCTAGCGCTGTCATGGTGCTATAATACACCAATTAGCGATCGGGTCCATACCCCGGATTCCACTTATGTGCGATTTCGGACAGTCGGGGCCGCGGACGCTCTTCGAGCGCGCGCCCCGGCGTGCCGATGAAGACGAAGCCGGCGATCCGCTGCGGCGCTTCCCCGAACAAGTCCCGAACGCGCTCCGAATAGGCCGCCCAGCCGGTGAGCCAGCCCGCGGCGAAGCCCATCGCATGCGCGGCGTGGAGCAGGTTCATGCAGGCGGCGCCTGCCGAGAGCTCCTGCTCCCATTGCGGAATCTTGTGTCCGGCCACGGGCGCGGAGAGCACGACCACCAGCGCGGGCGCCTGCATGACGAACTGAACCGCCGCCTCCTCGTCGCGATCGTTGCAATCCTCCTTCTCCACCCGGAGGATCTCGACGAACCTCGCCGCGAGCGCCTCGCGCGCATCCTCGGGCACGATCACGAAGCGCCATGGGAAGAGCTTGCCGTGATCGGGCGTGCGCGAGGCGAGCGCGACCATCTCCTCGAGCTGCTCCGGCGCCGGGCCGGGCGCGACGAGGTCGCGCGGCTTGCCCGAGCGGCGGGTGCGGAGAAGCGAGAGCGGGCTGGAAATGTCGTTGAACATGCTCCGGCATCTAGGGAGCGGGGGCCGAAGGCGCAAACCGACGCCGCTTGACATGTATAACTCGCCAGTTATGAAAACGAATCATAGCCAGCGAGTTATGTATTGCGATGCAACCCACGCCAGACCTGCTGTTCCGAACGCTCGCCGATCCGACCCGACGCGCCATCTTCGAGCGCCTCTGCCGCGACGGCGAGCAGACCGTCGCGGCGCTGACGGCGCGGGCGGGCGTCTCGCAGCCGGCGGTGTCGAAGCATCTCGGCGTGCTGAAGCAGGCGGGACTGGTGCGCGACCGGCCCCAGGGGCGCCAGACCCATTACAGCGCCGAAGTGGGCGCGCTCGCGCCGCTGGTCGACTGGACCAGCCGGATGACCGGATTCTGGGAAGCCCGGTTCGACGATCTCGAGGACCTGCTCAAGAGGATGGACCAATGACCGATGTCTTCGCCGAAACCCGCACCGTCGTGGTGGAGCGCGAGATCGCGCATCCGCCGGAACGGATCTGGCGCGCGCTCACCCAGCCGCACCTGATCGAGGAATGGCTGATGAAGAACGACTTCGTGCCGGCGATCGGCCACCGTTTCCGGCTGCGCGCCGACTGGGGCGGCGTGCTCGACTGCGAGGTGCTCGCAATCGAGCCGAACCGGAAGCTCTCCTACACCTGGAACTTCGCGAACGACGATCCTGCCTTCGCCCTGGAAAGCGTGGTGACCTTCACGCTCGCGCCGACGGACGCGGGTACGCATCTGCGCGTCGAGCAGGTCGGCTTCCGGCCCGAACAGAAACAGGCGTTCGGCGGGGCGAAGCTCGGCTGGAAGCAATTCCTCGCCCAGCTCGAGCAAGTCGCGGCGCGCGCCGACTAACCCCGAACGAACAGGAGGAGCAGCCCGTCATGAACATCGCCTTGTGGATTCTTAAAATTCTCCTCGCGCTGCACACTGCGGTGGGCGCCGTGTGGAAATTCTCCAATTCCGAGCAGGCCGTCCCTTCGCTCAGCGCGATTCCGCATGGCGCGTGGTTGGCGATGAGCCTGGTCGAGCTGCTCTGCAGCCTCGGCCTGGTAGTCCCGCTGTTCCATCGGCCGCTGGCGATGCTGGTCCCGGTCGCCGCAACGGTGATCGCGGCGGAGATGCTGCTCTTCTGCGCGCTGCACCTTCGTTCGGGCGACGCGAACTACGGGCCGATGATCTATTGGCTCGTCGTGGCGGCGATCTGCGCGTTCATCATCTATGGCAGATCCGCGCTGAGCCCGCTCTAGGCTCCGAGGGGCGGCGTGACCGCCGCCCCGCTTTACAGCCGCATCATTCCGTCTAGTCTGGCCGCCCATGCGCCGGGCGTCTGCCCGGAAACCGATATAAAAGGGCAAGAAATCCGCATGGTCGACACGCCAACCGCCGATAGTCCGGCAGAACCCGATATCAGCCACGTCAATCCCGCCGCGGAGAAGACCTGGTTCGGCCACCCCCGCCAGCTCGCGCGCATGTTCTCCACCGAGATGTGGGAGCGGTTCGGCTTCTACGGCATGCGGGCGCTGCTGACGCTCTATCTCACCCAGCATTTCATGTTCGGCGACCGGCAGGCGACCGGCCTCTATGGCGGCTATACCGCGCTCGTCTATCTGACCCCGCTGATCGGCGGCTATCTCGCCGACCAGTTCCTGGGATCGAAGCGCGCGGTGAAGTTCGGCGCGATCGTCATGTCGATCGGCTATCTGATCCTCTGCTTCGGCGGTCCGACCGCCAAGCCGCACGCGACGATCGACGGCCAGCGCTACGAGGTCTCGATCGAGCGCGTGGCGGACAAGGAGGTCCGCTACGTCGTCGACGGCACCCGCAAGCTCGAGATCAAGGGGAATGACGACGGCACGGTCGACCTGATCGAAGGCGGCGCGGCAGTGCGCAAGATCGAGAAGGGCAAGTTCGAATCCGACGCCGACCGCAGCCCCTTCTACGTGATGGTGATGCTGATCGGCCTGTCGATGGTCTCGACGGGCAACGGCTTCTTCAAGCCCAACATCTCGACCATGGTCGGCGAGCTCTACGAGCCCGGCGACCGACGACGCGACACCGGCTTCACCATCTTCTACATGGGCATCAACATCGGATCCTTCTTCTCGCAGCTCCTCTGCCCATGGCTCGCGGTGGTGCTCGACTGGTGGGCGGGCTTCGGCCTCGCCGCGATCGGCATGCTCATTTCCTGGGCACTGATCCAGTTCAACGGCAACACCCTCGCCGGCTATGGCGAGCCGCCCGCGCGCCCGGAGGTCGAGCGGCAGCAATGGTGGATCTATGCCGGCGCGCTCTGCATCGTGCCGGTCTTCTATTTCCTCTACGTCAACCTGATGAACTCGCCCGAACCGGCGCCGGGATCGGGCGTCCTCGGCTACATCGCGTCGCTGCCGCTGATGGGCAAGTTCCTGTTCGGCACCTTCCTCCTCTCGGTGCCCGGCATCCTGATCTGGTCGTGGTTCGCCGGGAACCGGCAGGAATTCCAGATGATGCTGGCGGCGATGATCCTCATCGTCTTCAACGTCGTGTTCTGGACCTTGTTCGAGCAGGCGGGCTCGTCGCTGACCCTGTTCGCCGACCGCAACACCGATCTTTCCGTGTTCGGGCTGTTCAGCATCACCGCCGGCCAGACCCAGTTCTTCAACGCCGCCTTCATCGTGCTGCTCGCGCCGTTCATGGCGATGCTGTGGACCGCGCTGGCGAGGCGCGGGATCGAGCCGTCGATCCCGGTCAAGTTCGGCATCGCGCTGATCAGCGTGGCGGCAGGCTTCCTGCTGCTCGTCTGGGGCGCCAATTATGTCGATGCGGCGTTCCGGGTCAGCATCTGGTGGCTCGCCGGCCTCTATTTCATCCACAGCTTCGCCGAGCTGTGCATCTCGCCCGTGGGCCTCAGCATGGTCACCAAGCTCTCGATCGCGCGCGTGGTGGGGCTGATGATGGGCGTCTGGTTCCTGTCGATCTCGGTCGCGCAATATGTCGCGGGCGTGGTCGCCCAGTTCGCCAGCGTCGACACGGTCGGTGGCCAGGTGACCAACTTCAAGGTGAGCCTTGATGCCTATGTCACAGTGTTCACGGTGATCTCCGAATGGGCTATCGGATTGGGCGCGCTTCTCCTGCTGCTGAGCTGGCCGCTCAAGCGCTGGATGCACGGAGTCAAATAGCCGGGGACGGGCAATGGAGTCGCTGATCGCCGCAAGCGTGACGTTCGTGGGGCTCCATTTCCTGCTTTCGCATCCGTTGCGCGGGCCGGTGATCGGCGCGATCGGGCTCAAGGGCTTCTTCGGCGTCTATGTGGTCTCGGCGCTGGCGAGCTTCGCCTGGATGGTCTTAGCCTTCCGCGCGATCCCGCCCGAGCCGCTCTGGTGGGATGCCGGCGATGCCGGCTGGGCAGTGGCGAGCGGGGTGATGCTCGTCGCTGCGATCCTGTTCATGGGATCGCTGTTCGGCAATCCCGCCTTGCCGGATCCGACGGGCACCGGCGGCCACGAGGCGATCGGCAAGGCAACGGGCGTCTACGCAGTCACCCGGCACCCGATGATGTGGGGCTTCGCACTCTGGGCGCTGATCCATTTCGCAGTCTATCCGATGGCCTCGAACGCCGTGCTCACCGCCGCGATCCTGATTCTCGCGCTGGTGGGCGCGGCGCTGCAGGACGCCAAGAAGACCGCGGCGATGCCCAACTGGGCCGACTGGAAGGCGCGGACTTCCTATTGGCCGTTCGCGGCGCTGCTCTCGGGCCGCGCGCGCTGGAGCCTCGACGGGCGCGCGCTCCTGCTCGGCACGCTCTTGTGGCTCGCCGCGACCTGGGCGCACGCGCCACTGGGCGGGATCCTGCCCGCCGGCATCTGGCGCTGGATCGGCGGATGATCGAGCCGGTCCACGAGGGCGGCTGCCATTGCGGCGCGGTGCGCTACCGCGTCGCCGGCGAACCCGCCGCCACGTCGCATTGCCATTGCGGCGACTGCCGCCGGATGACCGGTGCGCCGTCGCTCGCCTGGGCGATCTTCCCCGAGGAGAAGGTGAAGATCGTCGCGGGCGAGGCCGCTATCCACGCGACCTCGCCCGGCGTCGAATGGGGCTTTTGCGCGCGTTGCGGCACCACCCTCACCTATCGCCGCGCCAATCGGCCAGGCCTGTTCGACGTGACGACGGCGACGCTCGACGATCCCGAGGCCTTCCCGCCGGACAAGGAGATCTGGACCGGCGAGCGGCTGTCCTGGGTTCAGCCCAACCCCGCGCTGCCCCAATTCGAGCGGAGGAGCGCGGAGCTGGGCTAGGCGTCGCTGCGGGATCGGCCGACGATTCGCTTACCAGATGTGCACGCGCTGCTCGGGCGGCAGGTAGAGCGCGTCGCCCGGCTTGATGTCGAACGCCTTGTACCAGGCGTCGACGTTGCGGACGACACCGTTCACGCGGAACATGGCCGGCGAATGCGGATCGGTGAGCAGCTGCTGGCGAAGCGCGCCTTCGCGCACCTTGGTCTGCCATGCCTGGGCATAGGCGAGGAAGAAGCGCTGGTCGCCGGTCAGCCCGCCGATCACCTTCGCCTTGCCGTGCTTGGCCTGGTATCGCTGGTACGCGGCATAGGCCGCCTCGATCCCGCCCAGGTCGCCGATATTCTCGCCGAGCGTCAACGCCCCCTTGATCTTGGTGCCGGGCACCGGCTCATAGGCGTCGTACTGGGCGGAGAGCGCCCCGGTGCGTTCCTTGAACGCCTTCTTCGCCGCGTCGGTCCACCAATTCTCGAACTTGCCGGTCGGGCCGAACTGGCTGCCCTGGTCGTCGAAGCCATGGCCCATCTCATGGCCGATGATCGCGCCGATCGCGCCATAGTTCACCGCCGGATCGGCATTGGGATCGAAGAAGGGCGGCTGGAGGATCGCCGCCGGGAAGGTGATCTGGTTCGACAGCGGATTGTAATAGGCGTTCACCGTCTGCGGCGTCATGCTCCACAAGCTGCGATCGACCGGCTTGGGAAAGCGCTCGAGATCGAGCTGGTGATCGAACTCGGCCGCGCGCATCGCGTTGCCGAGCAAGTCGTTCCGATCGACCTTGAGCGCGGCATAGTCGATATATTTCACCGGATGGCCGATGCGCGGCTCGAACGCGGCGAGCTTGGCGAGCGCAGCCTTGCGCGTCGCCTCGTCCATCCAGGTCGAGCGGGTGATCCGCTCCTGATAGGCGCCGCGCAGATTCTCGATCAGCTCGGCCATCTGCTTCTCGGCCGCGGGCGGGAAATATTTGGCGACGTAGATCGCGCCGACCGCCTCGCCCATCGAGCCGTTCATCAGCTGGACGCCGCGCTTCCAGCGGTCGCGCTGGACCTGCACGCCGTTCAGTGTCTTCGAATAGAAGTCGAAGCGCGCATCGTCCAAGGCCCTGGGCAGGAACTGCGCGTGATCGCTGACGAAGCGATAGGCGAGATAGTCCTTCCAGGTCTGGAGCGGCGTAGCAACCATGATCTTGCCGAGCGCGGTCACCGCCGTGTTCTGCGCCATCAGCACCGTCGGCGCGCTGTCGATCCCGGCGGTCTTGAGCATCAGCGCCCAGTCGAACTCGGGCGCCTTGGCCTCGAGCCCGGCGAGCGGCTGGGGATCGTTGAGCTTGGCGATGTCGCGGCTCTGCTCGGGCGACCATTGCGCCTTGGCCATGGTCGTCTCGAGCGCGAAGATCGCGTCGGCCTTGGCGCTCGCATCGGGGATGCCGGCGAGCTCCTGGATCTTCTGGACATAGGCGCGATAGGCCTTGCGGAAGGCGTCATATTTCTCGCCTTCGAGCAGATAATAGTCGCGCGGCATGCCTAGCCCGGCCTGGCCGGTGACCGCGGTGTAGCGGCTCGGATCCGCGAGGTCGGGGATCGTGCCGAGCTCGATCGGCGACGCGTAGCCGACGGTGGCGAACAGCAGCTGCAGCCCGGCAAGGTCCTTCACGCCCGCGATCCGCGCCAGATAGGGCTGGAGCGGCGCGGTGCCGCGCGCCTCGATCCCGGCCTCGTCCATCCAGCTCGCATAGAAGTCGCCGACCTGCCGGCCCGCCGCGCCATAGGCGGCCGGGTTCTTCGCCATGTCGTCGAGGATGCTGCGAACGTTCGCCTCGGCTTCGATCGAGAGCTGGGTGCCGAAGCCCGCCGAGGCCCGGTCCGGCGCGATCTGGACGCGGTCGGCCCAGCTGCCGTTCGCATAGGCCCAGAAATCGTCGCCGGGCTTGACGCTCGGCTTCTGCGCCGTGAGGTCGATGCCGAAGGCGCCGTAGCGCGGATCGCCGCCGGTGGCGGACTGGGTGAGCGCCGGCGCCGCCGCCGCGATGAGCGCCGCGCCCGCGGCGAGGCGAGCCAAGGTCTTGATCTTCATATGGGAATCCCCCGTACCGGAATAGCTGTATTAGCCGAGGGTAACGGCTGCTCGCGTGGCTAGCAACGGGATTTGGGTTTCCGGAATATGCGGGCCGCTCACTGCACCCGGTTCGCGACCAGGTCGTCGACCACTGCCGGATCGGCGAGCGTCGAAGTGTCGCCCAGGCTCGACACGTCGCCCTCGGCGATCTTGCGCAGGATGCGGCGCATGATCTTGCCCGAGCGCGTCTTGGGCAGGCCCGGCGCGAACTGGATCGCATCGGGCGTGGCGATCGGGCCGATCTCGCTGCGCACCCAGTCGCGCAGCGCCTTGCGCAGCTCCTCGGACGCCGTCTCGCCCGCATTGAGCGTGACATAGGCGTAGATGCCCTGGCCCTTGATGTCGTGCGGCATGCCGACCACCGCGGCTTCGGCGACCTTGGGGTGGAGCACCAGCGCGCTCTCGACCTCGGCGGTGCCCATGCGGTGGCCCGAGACGTTGATCACGTCGTCGACGCGGCCGGTGATCCAGTAATAGCCGTCCTCGTCGCGCCGGCAGCCGTCGCCGGTGAAATATTTGCCGCGATAGGTGGTGAAATAGGTCTGGAAGAAGCGCGCATGATCGCCCCAGACGGTGCGCATCTGCCCCGGCCAGCTGCGCGCGACGACGAGATTGCCTTCGGCCGCGCCGTGCAGGACGTTGCCCTCGCTGTCGACGATCTGCGGATCGACGCCGGGGAAGGGCTTGGTCGCCGAGCCCGGCTTGAGCGCGGTCGCGCCGGGGAGCGGCGTGATCATGTGCCCGCCCGTCTCGGTCTGCCACCAGGTGTCGACGATCGGGCAGCGGCCCTCGCCCACCACTTCGTGATACCAGCGCCACGCCTCGGGATTAATCGGCTCGCCGACCGTGCCGAGCAGCTTGAGCGACTTGCGCGAGGTCTTCGCCACATGCTCGTCGCCCTCGCGCATCAGCGCGCGCAGCGCGGTCGGCGCGGTGTATAGGATCTCGACCTTGTGCCGGTCGACCACCTGCCAGATCCGGCTGGCGTCGGGCCAGTTGGGCACCCCTTCGAACATCAAGGTCGTGCCGCCGTTCGCGAGGGGACCGTAGACGATGTAGCTGTGCCCGGTCACCCAGCCGATGTCCGCCGCGCACCAGTAGATCTGGCCGGGACGATAGTCGAAGGTGACCTCATGGGTGAGGCTCGCCCAGAGCAGATAGCCGCCCGAGCTGTGGAGCACGCCCTTGGGCTTTCCGGTCGAGCCCGAAGTGTAGAGGATGAACAGCGGGTCCTCGGCGCCCATCGGCTCGGCCGGACAGTCGGCCCCGACACCGGCCGCGGCCTCGTGATACCAGATGTCGCGGCCCGGCTGCATCGGCACCTCGCCGCCGGTCGCCTTGACGACGATGACCTTCTGCAGTGCCGGCGCGGCCGCCGCCGCGGCATCGACATTGGCCTTGAGCGGCACCTTCTTTCCGCCGCGACGTCCTTCGTCGGCGGTGATCACGACCGCGCTGTCGCAATCGGTGATGCGCCCGGCCAGCGCCTCGGGCGAGAAGCCGCCGAACACCACCGAATGGATCGCGCCGATCCGCGCGCAGGCGAGGAGCGCGAACGCCGCCTCGGGGATCATCGGCATGTAGATGGTGACGCGGTCGCCCTTCCGGACGCCCTGCGCCTTCAGCACGTTGGCGAAGCGGCACACTTCGGCATGGAGTTGGCGATAGGTGTAGCTGCGCGGCGCTTCCGAGGGGTCGTCGGGTTCCCACAGGATCGCGACCGCGTCGCCGCGCCGGGCGAGGTGCCGGTCGATGCAGTTGGCGGCGACGTTGAGCTTGCCGTCGGCGAACCACTGGATCCGGAAATCCTCCTCGTCGAACGACCAGTCGCCGGCGATCTCGGGGCGCTTGATCCAGTCGAGCCGGCGGGCCTGGTCGAGCCAGAAGCTGCCGGGATCGGCGAGGCTCAGGCCATAGAGCTTCTCATAGGCGGCGGCACCGACCCTGGCATTGCGCGCCCAATTCTCGGGCACCGGGTAGACGCTGTCGCTCATGGGTTTTGGCTCCTCGGTTCTTTCCTCCTCTCTGCCGAACCGCGAAGCAGATGCAACCGCGAATCCGTTCCGGCAGCGCTCCGATGCCCGAACTTCCGTGCCCCGAGACATATTGCGACAATATTTTGCTGGAACTGAAGCTGTCCCGGAAACATCTTGTCCCTCATGGCGAACCGTCCGCTCACCCTGAGCCTCGCGCTCCTCGTGCCCCTGGCGGCCTGTTCGGTCGGGCCGGACTATCATCCGCGCGCCGCGGCCGAGCTCGGCGTCCCGGACGCCTATTCGGTCCCTGCCGACCAGAAGGCGCGCGAGGACCTCACGACCTGGTGGACCAGGTTCGACGATCCGATGCTCGCCCGCATCGTCGAGCGCGCGCAGGCGGCGAACCTCGACGTGGCGCAGGCGGTGACGCGGCTGCGCCAGGCGCGCGAGTCGCTGGTCCAGCAACGCGCCGAGCTGCTGCCGAGCTTGAGCGCCTCGGGCGGGGTGTCGCGCAGCGAGCCGCTCCGGGGCGGCACCAGCACCACGACCCTGCCCGACGGCACGGTGACCAGCTTCTCGCGCGGGGGCAGCACGAGCTTCTCGATCGGCGCCGACGCGAACTACCAGGTCGACCTGTTCGGCGGCGTGCGCCGCGGCGTCGAATCGGCGCGGGCGAGCTACGAGGCGGCGGGGTTCGACTATGCGACGGTGCTGATCTCGGTCGAGGCCGAGACCGCGCGCAACTATGTCCTCGCCCGTGCGGCGCAGGCGCAGCTCGCCAATGCCCGCGACAGCCTCGCGATCGCCGACGACAATCTCGAGATCGCGGGCTGGCGCGTCCAGGCTGGGCTGGTCTCGTCGCTCGACCAGGAACAGGCCCGCGCCTCGCGCGCCCAGACCGCGGCCTCGATCCCCACGCTCGAAGCCAATTACAACGGCTTCGTCTCGCGGCTCGGCGTGCTGACCGGCCAGGCGCCCGGCGCGCTCAAGGCCGAACTCGAAGCCGCGAAGCCGATCCCGAAAGGGCCCGCCGAAGTCGCCGCCGGCATCCCCGCCGACGCCCTCCGCCAGCGGCCCGACGTGCGCGCCGCCGAGCGCAACCTCGCCGCCGCGACCGCGAACATCGGCATCGCGACGGCGCAGCTCTACCCGGCACTCTCGATCGGCGGCAGCATCGACGCCGGATCGAGCGCGCTCTCGGCGCTCTTCGACACGATCACCGGCCGGCTCTTCGCCAACATCGCGCAGACGATCTTCGATGGCGGCCGCACGCGCAGCCAGATCCGCTCGGCCCAGGCGGCGGCCGACGGCGCCTTCCTCGCCTATAAATCGACCGTGCTCACGTCGCTCGAGGATATCGAGAACGCGATCGTCGCGCTCCAGGCGGCGCAGCGGCGCGAGGCCGAGTTCCGAGTCGCGCTGGAAGCAGCGAACAACCAGGCGCTGCTCGCGCGGATGCAATACCGCTCGGGCCTCACCGACTTCACCACGCTCAACCAGGCTGAATCGTCGCTGATCTCGGCGAAGAACGGCCTCGTTTCGGCCCAGTCCGACCAGTCGACCGCGCTGATCCAGCTCTACCAGGCGCTGGGCGGCGGCTGGGATCCGAGCGTGACTCCCACCGCTCCCGCAACAGGCAGCACCGCCAATGGCAACTGACCCCAACCAGAATCTCGATGCCTTTCTCGGCACGCCGCCGCGGCCCTGGTGGCGGCGCTGGCTCAAATGGGGGCTGATCGGGCTCGGCGCGCTGCTGCTCGTCCTGCTCGCCTGGCGCTTCTTCGGCACCAGCAGCGAAGTGCGCTACGCGACCGACGACGTCCAGCGCGGCAACCTGACCGTCACCGTCTCGGCCACCGGCAAGCTCGCCCCGACCAACCAGGTGCAAGTCGGCTCGGAGCTTTCGGGCCTGGTCGAGAAGGTCAGCGTCGACGTCAACGACCGGGTGGTGAAGGGCCAGCCGCTCGCGGTGCTCGATACGTCGCGGCTCGACGACGCGATCACCCAGAGCAAGGCGGCGCTCAACGCCGCCCTGGCGACGGTCGCCCAGAACCAGGCGACGCTGGCGCAAGCCCAGGCCAATCTCGCCCGCCTGCAGGAAGTCAGCCGGCTATCGGGCGGCAAGGTTCCCGCCAAGGTCGAGATGGAGCAGGCCCAGGCCGACGTGCAGCGCGCGGTCGCCAATGTCCGCTCCGCCCAGGCGAACGTCGTGTCGCAGCGCGCCGCGCTCTCTTCGAACGAGACCCAGCGCTACAAGGCGGTGATCCGCTCGCCGGTCAACGGCGTGGTGCTCGCGCGCCAGATCGACGAGGGCCAGACCGTCGCGGCCTCGTTCAACACGCCGACCCTGTTCGTGATCGCCGAGGACCTCAGCGCGATGGAGCTGC
>CBIFVW010000078.1:0-13947 GCA_966186155.1 uncultured Sphingomonas sp. | reverse complement strand
GCAGATTTCTGTCTCACGGCGAAAACACGGGTTCGAGTCCCGTAGGGGTCACCAGCCATCAGCATTCGGGATCGCCGCATCGCGCGGCCGCCGCGCCCTCGGCATCGACCGCGGGGCGCTCGGGCTCGACGACGACCGGCCGCCGCGCCCCGGGCGCAGCCGGCGGCTCGCCCACCGTGATCGCGACGCCGGAGAGCGCATAGCCGAGGCGCCCCTGCGGCGTCTCGAACGTCGCCGATGCGGACGTGACCTTGACCAGCCTCCAACCGGGGCGAAGCTCGCCGCCGACCATGACCTCGCGCACCGCTCCGTCCGGCATCCGAAACCGGGCGGCCGAGCGGCTGCCGGCGAGCACTACCTGGGCAAGGATGGGCTCGGCCTCCGGAGCCCGCGTCGCCGGACTCGGCACGCGCGCTATCGCCTCCGCCGCCGGTGGAGCGCGGACGACGCCGGTCCCGGCCGGCGCCTCGCCGTCGCGGAGCAGCAGCCAGACCAGCGCCGGCAGCGCGAGGCCTGCCGCCGCGAGCAGGACGAGACGCATGGCTCGCCCCGGCCCGCCCGGCCGCTCAGGGCAGCGTGTTGCCGACGTCGATGACATAGACCCGCCCCCGATCGGCATCGATCTCGGTCGGCGCGGCGCCATAGACCATGTCGTCGGTCGCGCTCTTGAGCACTGCCGAGATGCGCGAGATCGCCGGTTGCGCCGGGGCGAGCGTGCGCACCGCCCAGCCCGGGCTCTCGGCGCCGACCAGCCCCACGCCCGCGATGGTGAAGTAGACGCGCGCGCGTGTCCCGTTGTGCGTTGTCTCGACCGCGGCGGAGACGTTGCTGGCCGCCGTGTAGATCTTCACCTTGTCCGACCAGGCGCTGCCGTTCCAGCGGATGCGGTAGATGTCGTAGTCGAGCGCGTCCGACCCGCCGTCGGTGCGGTAGCGATAGGCGACGCTGGGGCGGTTCTGGTTGTCGACCGTCAGTCCCGCGGCCTGGATGCCGATCCCGGTATCGGAATTGTTCCACAGCTCGCCGGTCGAGAGCCCCTGGAAGAAGAGGTTGGCGGTCGCGCGCGTCACCGGCAGGGCGGGAGCCACGCCGTTGGCCGTGCGCCACTGTCCGGCGGCGACGTCATATTTGAGATAGGAGCCATAGTGCCGGAGCGGGCGCGGCGTCCCATAGGCCCATTCGAAGATGACATGGACATTGCCGGCGCTGTCGACCTCGAGGTCGTCCGGATAGACATAGTTCCCGTCCTCGCGCGCGAAGGTGCTGACGTGCGACCAGCTGTTCGCGGCGTTGTTCCACCGATAGAGCTCGCCCTGCCCCGCCCCGTTGCTGTGGTTGCGCAGCATCAGATAGATGTCGCCGTTCGGCGCGTCCTCGGCGATCGGATAGGTCGCCGCCACCGTCCCGGGCATGTCGTAGCGCCGCAGCATGTTCGAGGGATCGTTGGGGGCGCTCGAGCGGAAATAGCGCCAATTGTCGACGTGATGGTCGGCCCAGACGTGGATGTAGCCGTCGCCGTCGACTGCGATCGTCGGCTGGTCGTGGCCGACATCGTCGGTGTGGCTCCAGATCGAGCCGCTGGGGTTCTTGAGCGATCCGATAACCCAGGGGCCGCCGTTCACTTGCACGCCGATCTTCACTTCGTGCGTGCCGGGCGTGCTCCCGGGCGCGTTGAAGGCGATGTAGGTGGTGTCGCCCTTGACCACGATCGGGCGCCACCACGCGGCCTGGTTCGAGGAGTCGGCCTCGGCTGGAACCTGCTGGACGGCGACCTGCGCCTGGGTAGGGACGGCGAGGAAGGGCAAGCAGAACAACGCCGCGGCGAATAGCGGTCGGATGGTCATCGGCATTCTCCCCTGTGATATTCTGTTTTGGGGGAGATTATCGCTTAATTAGCAACATGCAAGCGCGCATACGCAGATATGTGCATATATAGCGGAATATGTTGCTTATAATGATACATACATGCCGTCATATGATCGCTTCAGCTCCCAGGGTCGTGCTGCCATTCAGAAAGCGGCCCTTCCATTCCTCCCCCTCCGGGGAGGATCTGCTGAATGTCACGCGCGGCCTAGGCCCCGCCCGCGACCTCGGCGAATATCTCGCGCAGCTGATCGAGCTCGAGCGGCTTGGGCAGCACGAAATCGACATGCGCCGGCGCCTCGTCGCCTCGGGTCATGCGGCGCCCCCAGCCGGTGAGCAGGACGACCGGCGTCGCCGGGAACAGCTCCTTGGCGGCCCGCGCGACCTGGTTGCCGTCGACATAGGGCATGCCGAGATCGGTGACGACGAGGTCGAACGGCTCGCCCGCGGCGTGCGCGCCGCGCAGCGCGTCGATCCCCGCCTGCCCGCCATCGGCCGCGGTGATCGCATGGCCGTGAAGCTTGAGGACGAACACGGTCGAGCTCAGCACGGCGGGATCGTCGTCGACGAGCAGCAGCCGGAGCGGCCGGTCGTCGGGCTTCGCCGCGTCGCGGTCCCTCGCCTGCCCGCGACCCTCCGCCGCCGCGAACTCGAGCGAGACGCGCGTGCCGCTGCCCGGTGCGCTGTCGATGTCGAGACGCGCCTTGTGGCGCTGCGCGGCGCCATAGACCATCGCGAGGCCGAGACCGGTGCCGCGCTCGCCCTTGGTGGTGAAGAAGGGCTCGAGGCAGCGCCGGCGCGTCTCCTCGTCCATCCCGGCGCCGTCGTCCCCTACCTCCAGCCGGACGGAGCGCGCCTCGCTCGCATCGGACCGCGGGGTCTCGGTCCGGACCGTCAGCGTCCCGCCCTCGGGCATGGCGTCGACGGCATTGAAGATCAGGTTGGTCAGCGCCTCGCGCAGCTCGGAGGCGTTGCCCATCACCGCGGGCAGGTCGGCCTCGAGTTGGGTGGAGACGTGGATCACCGCCCCGCGCCGCTGCGGCATGTCGCTCCACCGCGCGCGGGTGAGCTCGACCACCTGCGGCACCAGCTCGTTGAGGTCGACGGGCACCAGCGCCTCCTCGTCCCGGCCGGGACGATAGAAGTCGCGCATCCGGGCGACCGTGGCCGAGATGTCGCGCACCACGCGCCCGACCAGCTCGAAATAGTCGCGCACGTCGGACGGCCAGTCGCGCCGCTGCTCGAGCATCGCCTGGGTATAGACGGCGACGGGCGAGATCGCATTGTTGATGTCGTGCGCGATGCCGCTCGCCATCTGGCCGATCGCGCGCAGCCGCTCCTGCTCGACCACCGCCTGCTGGGTTTGTTTGAGGTCCTCATAGGCCCGCGCCAGGCTGTCGTGCAGCTGGGTCTGGTTCGCCGCGAGCGCGACATGGCCGCCGAGCTGGCGCAGGAACTCGCAATCGCCGCTCCGGAACGCCTGCGGCTGCAGCCGCGCGACGATGAGCACGCCGAACACCTCGGTCTCGATCGCGAGCGGCACCACCACCAGCGAGCGCAGGCCATGCGCGGCGAGCCGGCGCGGGAACGGGAAGTCGACCTCGGTCACGTCGGGCTCGTAGACCAGCTCGCCCGCGACGCAGCGCGACAGGCCGTTTCCATCGATCGGGATCTCGGCGCGCTCGGTGATGCCGAGCTCGCCGCCGAGCTCGGCGCTGCGGGTCCCCACATGCGCCACGGTGAGCGACTGCGAGACCGGATCGTAGCGGCAGATGCACACGAAATCGGCTGGCAGCCGGTCCTCGAGCGTCCGCACCACCACCTGGAGGATGCTCTGCACGTCCTGGCGCTGGCCGATCGCGCGCGTGATCTGCTCGAGCAGGTGCAGCCGGTCGAGCTGCGCCTGAAGCCGCGCATCGGCCTCCTTGCGGTCGGTGATGTCGCGGACGAACGCGCTGAAGCTCAGCGAATCGCCCGTCCGGATCGGCGTGATGGACAGCTCGAGCGGGAATTCGTGGCCGTCGCGGTGCAGCCCGACGAGCTCGATCCGCTGGTTCAGCACCCTGGCCTCGCCGGTCGCGAGATAGCGGGCGAGCCCGGCCCGATGCGCCTCGCGATAGCGCTCGGGCATGATCGTCTCGTCCACCGGCCTGCCGAGCGCTTCGTCCTGCGACCAGCCGAAAGTCGCCTCGGCCTGCGGGTTCCACCCGGTGATCGCGCCGTCGCCGTCGATCGTCACGATCGCGTCGAGCGCCGATTCGAGGACCAGGCGGTTGCGCTGCTCGCTTTCCAGGAACGCGGCTTCGGCACGCCGCTGCTCGGTGACGTCCGTCGAGATGCCGTACACGGCATAGACCTTGCCTGAATCGTCACGAAGCGGCGCCTTGACCGAGACATAGGCGTGCGGCCCGTCGTCCAGCGGCGCGCTTTCCTCCTCGGTCAGCGCCTGCTCGGCCTTGGCGACGCGCACGTCCATCGCGCGGAAGGCGTCGGCGGCCCCCTTCGCGAACAGCTCATGGTCGGTCTTGCCGATCACCGCCGCGCGATCGAAATGGAAGATGTCGGCGAAGCGCTGGTTGATCAGCAGATAGCGCCCGGCCACGTCCTTGACGTAGATCACCGCCGGCGTGTTCTCGATGATCGTCTCGACCAGCTGCTGGCGCCGGCGCTGCTTGGTCTCGCGGGCGGCGACCCGGCCGGCGACGACGACCATGACGAGGGCCGCGGCGATCGCCGCCACCAGCACCGCCAATCCGAACGGGGCCTCGAACAGGTTCACGCGGTTGGCCGCGACACCGAAGGCCCAGCCGATGGTCGCCGCGCCCAGGACGGTGACGATCGCGACGCCGGCCCGGGAGAGCATCGTCAACGTCTTGGCTTCATCGACCATGGCACCGCCCCCGCGAATTCGTCGAGGCTAACCGTCCGATCTGAACTGGCAAGTCCAAATGGTTCTAAAAGCGAGGCGAGTGCTTGTCGATTCTTCGCCGCGCCGCCCGTCAATTCACCGCCGGTCCCGCCCGCGCCAGCAGAGCCTTCGCCTGGGCGAGATGCGGGCGGTCAATCATCCTGCCCTCGAGCTTCAGCGCTCCCGCGCCGGGATTGTCCGCAAAGGCCCGCACCACCGCGCGGGCATGCGCGATCTGGGCTTCGCTCGGCGTGAAGCCGGCATTGATCGCCGCGATCTGCGCCGGATGGATCGCCATCATCCCGGTGAAGCCGTCGCGCGCGCCGCGCGCGGCATAGGCGGCGAGCCCCTCGGCATCGGCGATGTCCGGGAAGACCGTCTCGATCGCCGCCACGCCCGCGGCATGCGCGCCGAACAGCGTGAGGCCGCGGACCATCGCATAGGGCGCGGTGTAGCTGCCGTCAGCCTCGCGCGCGGTCGCGGCGCCGATCGCGGCGGGAAGGTCCTCGGCGCCCCAGGTGACGCCCAGGAGATGCGCGGCGACCTCGCCATAGCTGCCGAGCTGGAAGACCGCCGCCGGCGTCTCGGTCGCGATCGGCAGGATCGGCGGGCAGGCGGCGCCCACGCGCTCGACCAGTCGGCGCACCGAGGCGGCGCCCTCGGCCTTGGGCAGCACCAGCCCGTCGGGCCCGGCATCGAGCACCGCCGCGAGGTCCGCGTCGATCGCCTCGCCGCCCAGCGGGTTGACGCGCACCAGGCACGGCACGTTCCGCTCGCCCGCCAGCCAGGCCGCGATCGCCTGCCGCGCCTCGGGCTTCTTCTCGGGCGTCACCGAGTCCTCGAGGTCGAGGATCAGCGCGTCGGCGCCGCTGGCGGCGGCCTTGGCGAAACGCTCGGGCCGGTCGCCGGGCACGAAGAGCAGGGATCGAAGCCTCACGGCCCCTTCCCTGCCATTCCGGACGCCACGCTGGCAACCGCCCTCATTCGGGCAGCTTGCAGACGTCCACCCAGCGCCGCGACACCAGCGTCGCGAGCCGCTCGGGCGCCACCTCGACCGAGGCGGTGCGCGATCCCGCCGCCGGGAACACCGTCGCGAAATCGCGGATCGAGACGTCGCAATAGACCGGCACCGGCGTCGCCAGCCCGAAGGGGCAGACCCCGCCGACCGGATGGCCGGTGACCGCCAGCGCCTCCTCGGCGTCGAGCATCCGCGGCCGCCCGCCGAACGCCGCCTTGGTCTTGGCGTTGTCGAGCCGCGCGTCGCCGCGCGCGACGACGAGCAGCACCGCCTCGCCCACGCGCAGCGCCAGCGTCTTGGCGATCCGCGCGGGCTCGACGCCGAGCGTCGCCGCGGCCTCCGCCACCGTGGCGGTGCTCGCTTCGTGCTCGATCAGCCCGAGGTCCGGCGCATGTTCCGCGAGCCAGGCGCGGGCCGTGTCGACGCTCATTCCTCGATTTTTCTCCGGAAGGTCTCGGGCAGCAGCAGCAGGCCGATCACCAAAGTCGCCGCTGCGGCCACCACCGGATACCAGAGGCCGTAATAGATGTCCCCGGTCGCCGCCACCATCGCGAAGGCCGTCGCCGGCAGGAAGCCGCCGAACCAGCCATTGCCCAGGTGATAGGGCAAGGACATCGAGGAGTAGCGGATGCGGCTCGGGAACAGCTCGACCAGCATCGCCGCGATCGGGCCGTAGACCATCGTCACGAGCAGCACGAGCGCGACCAGGATCGCGATCACCAGCGGCTGGTTGATCGCCGCGGGATCGGCCTTGGCCGGATAGCCGGCCTCGGCGAGCGCGGCCTTCATCGCGTCCTGGAAGTCGGCGATCGCGACGCCGCGCGCGACGCTGTCGGCGATGCTGTCCTTGCGCGGATCATAGGCCGGGACGGTGCGCTCGCCGACCTGCACCACGGCGCTGGTCCCGGCCGGCGCGGCCTTGTTGTGATAGCTCACGCCCGCCTTGGCGAGCCAGGCCTTGGCGATGTCGCAGCTCGTCGTGTCGAACTTGTTCTTGCCGATCGGGTCGAACTGAAACGAGCATTCCTTGGGGTCCGCCGTCACCGTGATCGGCGCGCGCGCCTGGGCATGGGCGAGCGCGGGATTGGCCGCCTGGGTGAGCGCGGCGAACAAAGGGAAATAGCTCACCGTGGCGAGCGCGCAGCCGGCCAGGATGATCGGCTTGCGCCCGATCCGGTCCGAGAGCCAGCCGAAGAACACGAAGAAGGGCGTGCCGATCGCCAGCGCGATCGCGATCAGGATGTTCGCGGTCATCCCGTCGACCTTGAGCGTCTTCTCGAGGAAGAACAGCGCGTAGAACTGGCCGGTGTACCAGACCACCGCCTGCCCCACGACCGCGCCGAACAGCGCGATCAGCACGATGCGGAGGTTGCCCCAGCGCAGGAACGCCTCGGTCAGCGGCGCCTTGGAGACGTTGCCGCTCGCCTTCATGCGGGCATAGACCGGGCTCTCGTTGAGCTGCAGCCGCACCCAGAGCGAGACGCCTAGCAGCAGCACCGAGGCGAGGAACGGGATGCGCCAGCCCCAGCTCGCGAACGCCGCCTCGCCCAGCGCCGATCGAGTGCCGATCACCACGAGCAGCGAAGCGAACAGCCCCAAGGTCGCCGTGGTCTGGATCCAGCTCGTGTAGAGCCCGCGCTTGTGGTTGGGCGCGTGCTCCGCGACATAGGTCGCGGCGCCGCCATATTGGCCGCCGAGCGCGAGGCCCTGGAGCACGCGCAGCGTCACCAGCAGGATCGGCGCGACCACGCCGGCAGTGGCGAAATTGGGGAGCAGTCCCACCGCGAAGGTCGATCCGCCCATGATGCCCATGGTGACGAGGAAGGTGTTCTTGCGGCCGACGAGGTCGCCGATCCGTCCGAAGACGAGCGCGCCGAACGGCCGGACGGCAAAGCCCGCCGCGAATGCCGCGAGCGCGAAGATGAACGCGGTGGTGTCGTTCACTCCGGCGAAGAACTGCGCCGAGATCGTCGTCGCGAGCAGGCCATAGAGGTAGAAATCATACCATTCGAACACGGTGCCCAGCGACGAGGCGGCGATCACCATCTTCTCGTTGCGGGTAGCCTCGTGATGCTCGGGCAGCGCGTCCTCGACCTCGTTCATATCTTCCCCTTTTGGTTGTTACCGATAACCAAACCACAGTCCGCGCGGGATGGGAACCCGCCATCGCCCTCTCGTCGCCCGGCCTTGTGCCGGGGTCCACCGGGAGGCGAGTCATGGGCGGGAGGCTCTAGGGCATCCGGCGAGGTCGAGTGGACCCCGGAACAAGTCCGGGGTGACGAAGGTGGTCGAACATTCTAAACCCTCCCCATGATCGAGCGCATCTTCCTGTCCCATCCGCGCGCCGTCGGCGAGAGCTATGGCGAGCATGCCGCCACCGCGGCGCGATTCGGCTTCACCATGATGATCGGCGGCGCGGCCTGCATCGTCCACGCGATCGTCCCCGCGCTGTTCGTGCGCACCGCGAGCGACGTGGTGAAGAAGCTCTACGGGCAGATGATGGCGCGCCAGCCCAATTTCGCGCAGCGCCAGCCCGCCTTCCACCAGCCCGAGTGGCAGATCGAATACGAGATCTGAGCGAGTGATCGAGCACGTCGCCATCATCGGCGCCGGCTTTTCGGGCACGCTGCAGGCGATCAACCTGCTCCGCCACGAAGGCCCCCGCGCCACGCTGATCGAGCGCGCGCCGGTGGCCGGCACCGGCCTCGCTTACGGCGCCGCGCACCCCAGCCATGTGCTCAATGTCCGCGCCGCGAACATGAGCGCCTTTCCCGACGATCCGTCGCACTTCGTCCGCTGGCTCGAGGCGCGAGGCGTCCAGGACGCGCCCGGCGCCTTCATCCCGCGCGTGACCTATGGCGAATATCTGCGCGAGCTGCTCGAAGCGGCCCTGCGCACCTCCAACGGCCGGCTGACCTTGGTGCGTGACGAGGTCGAGGACCTCGAATTCGCGAACGACGTCAAGGTGCGCCTCCGGGACCGCACGATCGAGGCCGACGCCGCCGTGCTCGCGGTGGGCAACCTGCCCCCGCACGATCCGCCGGGCCTCGATCCCGGGAAGCTCTCGAGCGCGCGTTACAAGGGCGACCCCTGGGACGCGAGCGTGCCCGAGGATCTGTCCGACGACGACACGGTGCTCGTCATCGGCACCGGCCTCACCATGGTCGACGTCGTCCTCCTGCTCGACGCGCGCGGCTTCAAGGGGAAGATCGTCGCCCTCTCCCGCCGCGGCCTTCTCCCTCGCCCCCATGCCCCGGGCGCCGAGTGGGAGAGGATAGCCGAGCGCCCCGCGACGGTCGCCTCCTGGCTCGTCCGCTCCGTCCGCGAGCGCGGCGAGGCGATCGGCTGGCGCAACGCCGTCGACGAGCTCCGCCCCTTCACCCAGGCGATGTGGGGCAATGCCAGCGAGGCCGAGCGCGGCCGTTTCCTCCGTCATCTGCGTCCCTGGTGGGACGTCCATCGCCACCGCCTCGCGCCCGAGGTCCATGCGCGCCTGATGGCGGTCGTCGAGCGCGGCCGGCTCGAGGTGATCGCCGGCAAGACGCTCGGCTTCGTCGAGAAGCCCGGCGGCATCGAAGTCACGCTCCGCCGCCGCGGCGAGGACGCGTCCGAGACGATGCCGGTCCAGCGCATCGTCAACTGCACCGGTCCGCTCGGCGACCTCGCGCGCACCGACGAGCCCTTGCTCCAGAAGCTCGCCGCGCGCGGGGTGATCCGCCCCGACGCCGCGCATCTCGGCATCGACGTCGACAATCAGGGCCAGACGATCGACGCCGCGGGCCGGCCCAACGCCAATCTCTACGCGCTCGGCCCGATGACGCGCGGCGCCTTCTGGGAGATCGTCGCGGTCCCCGACATCCGCACCCAGACCTGGAGCGTCGCCCGCCGCCTCTCCAACGCGCACTGGGTGGGAGGCGAAGGGCTCTAAGCAACTAGTATCAATTGACACTAACTGTCCGAAGGTCTAGCGCGCCGCGTTGTAACCTGGAGCGCGCCATGACCGATCCGAACAATCCCCTCGGCCTCAACGGCTTCGAGTTCGTCGAATTCACTTCGCCCGATCCGGAAGCGATGGGGAAGCAGTTCGAGCAGCTCGGCTTCGTGCCCTCGCACCGGCACCCCACCAAGAACATCACGCGCTACAAGCAGGGCCGCATCAACCTGATGCTCAACCGCGACGAGGCCGGCCGCGTCGCCGCCTTCCGCGGCGAGCACGGCCCCTCGGCCAGCGCGATGGCGTTCCGCGTCGCCGATCCGGCCAAGGCGATGGAATGGGCGCTCGCGCACGGCGCCAAGCCCACCGACGAGGACGACACCGTCATCCAGGGCATCGGCGGCTCGTACCTCTATTTCATCCAGGACGGCCACGATCTCTACGAGAGCTGGGCCGAATTTCCCGGCTGGCGCGAGGCCGAGGCGAAGAACAATGTCGGGCTCGACCTGCTCGACCATCTCACCCACAATGTCCGCCGCGGCCAGATGCGGGTGTGGAGCGAGTTCTACCGCACGCTCTTCGGCTTCGAGGAGCAGAAATATTTCGACATCAAGGGCCAGGCGACCGGCCTGTTCAGCCAGGCGATGATCGCGCCCGACAAGGCGATCCGCATCCCCTTGAACGAGAGCCAGGACGACAAGAGCCAGATCGAGGAGTTCATCCGCGAGTATAAGGGCGAGGGCATCCAGCATCTCGCGCTGACGACGCCGGACATCTACGACACGGTCGAGCGCCTGCGCGCCCGCGGCGTCAGGCTCCAGGACACGATCGAGACCTATTACGAACTCGTCGACAAGCGCGTCCCCGGCCATGGCGAGGACCTCGAGCGCTTGAAGCGCAACCGCATCCTGATCGACGGATCGGTCGAGACCGGGGAGGGCATATTGCTCCAGATCTTCACCGAGAACATGTTCGGGCCGATCTTCTTCGAGATCATCCAGCGCAAGGGCAACGAAGGCTTCGGCAACGGCAATTTCCAGGCGCTGTTCGAGAGCATCGAACTCGACCAGATCCGCCGCGGCGTGATCAAGGTCGACGCTTGATTGCATCACAGAGTTGGAGAGGAGAGCCGGGCGGCAGCGCCAGTAGCGTTTCGCACTGCCGTCCGGCCAGTTCCGAGGACCCAGGAATGACCAGCTATTTCCCCGGCTTCGGCAACCATGTCTCGACCGAAGCCGTCCCCGGCGCGCTGCCGGTCGGGCGCAACTCGCCGCAGAAGCCCGCTTTCGGCCTCTATGCCGAGCAGCTCTCGGGCACGGCCTTCACTGCGCCGCGCCACGAGAATCGGCGCTCCTGGCTCTATCGCCTGCGCCCCACCGCCGAGCACCCGCCCTATCGGCGCTACGAAAGGGCGAGGCTTTTCGCGCCAGGCACGATCGGCGATCCCCTGCCCCCCAATCGCCTGCGCTGGGACCCGATCGCACCGCCGCCGCCCGGCACCGACCTCGTCGACGGCATGACGACGATGCTCGCCAACCGCGACCCCGCCGACCTCGAAGGCGTCGCGGTCCATGTCTATGCCGCGAACAAGGACATGGAGACCCGTGTCTTCTTCGACGCCGACGGCGAGCTCCTGTTCATTCCCCAGGCCGGCCGCCTGACCCTCCTCACCGAGCTCGGCCGCATCGACGTCGCTCCCGGCCAGGTCGCGCTGGTGCCGCGCGGCGTCCGCTTCCGCGCGCTGCTCCCCGATGGCGAGGCGCGCGGCTATGTCGCGGAGAATCACGGAAGCCTGTTCCGCCTCCCCGATCTCGGCCCGATCGGCGCCAACGGCCTCGCCAATCCGCGCGACTTCGAGACGCCCGCCGCCTGGTTCGAGGACCGGGACGAGTCGTTCGAAGTGATCCAGAAGCACCTCGGCGCCCTCTGGACCACCACGCTCGATCACAGCCCGCTCGACGTCGTCGCCTGGCACGGCAATCTCGCGCCCTGGCGCTACGATCTCGCCCGGTTCAACACGATGAACACGGTGAGCTTCGACCATCCCGATCCGTCGATCTTCACGGTGCTCACTTCGCCCAGCGACGTGCCGGGCCGCGCCAATGCCGACTTCGTGATCTTCCCCCCGCGCTGGATGGTCGCCGAGGACAGTTTCCGCCCGCCCTGGTTCCACCGCAACGTGATGAGCGAGGCGATGGGGCTGATCCACGGCGCCTATGACGCCAAGGCGGAAGGCTTCGCGCCCGGCGGCCTGTCGCTCCACAACATGATGGCCGGCCACGGCCCCGACGTGGCGAGCTGGCGCGGCGCGACCAACGCCGATCTCAAGCCGCACAAGATCGAAGGCACCATGGCCTTCATGGTCGAGACCTGCTGGCCGTACCGGCCGACCCGCTACGCGCTGGAGCGGGCCCAGCCGGACTATGACGCGGCATGGGCGGGCTTCCCGAAGGCGCAGCTGCCGGAGTGAACGGCTTCCTTCTCAATCCTCCCCCGGAGGGGGAGGGGGACCAGCCGCAGGCTGGTGGAGGGGTAGTCTCCACCAGCGACGCAGCCTGTGGCTCACTACCCCTCCACCACCGGCTTCGCCGGCGGTCCCCCTCCCCCTCCGGGGGAGGAGTTCGCTAGTGGAACGCCTGCTCTCCACCCCGGCCGGCATCCCGCTCGGCCCGCTCGGCCTCGTCCCCGACGGCACCGCCCGCAACTTCGTCCTGGAGATGCGCGCCGGCCGCTTCCATGGCTTCGTCGTGCGCAAGGGCGAGGCGGTGCACGGCTATGTCGACCGCTGCGCGCACATGGCGCTCCCGCTCACCCAGAAGCTCGACGACTATCTCACCCCCGACGGCGCCCTCATCCAGTGCGCGTGGCACGGCGCGCTCTACCGGATCGAGGACGGCGAATGCGTGGGTGGCCCTTGCGCGGGCGCGCGGCTACAGGCTTGGCCGGTAGCGGTGCGCGACGGCATGATCGTGACTGCCTGAGAGGATGAACATGGACCCGACGCTCGATTTCGGCCTCGGCGATACCGCCGACATGATCCGCGAGACCACCGCGCGCTTCGCCAGGGAGCGGATCGCCCCGCTCGCGGCGCGGATCGACGCCGAGGACTGGTTCCCCAAGGACGAGCTCTGGCCTGCGATGGGCGAGCTCGGGCTGCACGGCATCACCGTCGAGGAGGAAGCGGGCGGGCTCGGCCTCGGCTATCTCGAGCATGTGATCGCCTGCGAGGAGGTGAGCCGCGCCTCGGCCTCGATCGGGCTCAGCTATGGCGCGCACTCGAACCTGTGCGTCAACCAGATCCGCCGCTGGGCGAACCCCGAGCAGAAGGCGAAATACCTCCCCAAGCTGATCTCGGGCGAGCATGTCGGGTCACTCGCCATGTCCGAATCGGGCGCCGGCTCCGACGTCGTCTCGATGAAGCTGCGCGCCGAGCGGACAGACCGCGGCTATGTCCTCAACGGCACCAAGTTCTGGATCACCAACGCGGCCTGTGCCGACACGCTCGTCGTCTATGCGAAGACGGGCGAGAGCTCGCGCGGCATCACCACCTTCTTGATCGAGAAGGACATGCCCGGCTTCGCGATCGGCCAGAAGATCGACAAGATGGGCATGCGCGGCTCGCCCACCGCCGAGCTGGTGTTCACCGACTGCGAAGTGCCCGAGGAGAATGTCATGGGCCCGCTCAACGGCGGCGTCGGGGTGCTGATGTCGGGGCTCGACTATGAACGCACCGTGCTCGCCGGCATCCAGCTCGGCATCATGCAGGCCTGCCTCGACGTCGTCCTGCCCTATGTCCGCGAGCGCAAGCAGTTCGGCCAGCCGATCGGCCATTTCCAGCTGATCCAGGCCAAGGTGGCGGACATGTACGTCGCGCTCAACTCGGCCCGCGCCTATGTCTATGCCGTCGCGAAGAGCTGCGACGAGGGGAAGACGACGCGGTTCGACGCCGCGGGCGCGATCCTGATCGCTTCGGAGAGCGCCGTGAAGGTCAGCCTCGAGGCGATCCAGGCGCTCGGCGGCGCCGGCTATACCAAGGACTGGCCGGTCGAGCGCTTCGCACGCGACGCCAAGCTGCTCGACATCGGCGCGGGCACCAACGAGATCCGGCGGATGCTGATCGGCCGGGAGCTGATCGGGAATTAGGCGTACGACATTCAGGAAGCGGCCCATCATTCCTCCCCCGGAGGGGGAGGGGGACCAGCCGCAGGCTGGTGGAGGGGTATT
>CBIFVW010000077.1:0-14022 GCA_966186155.1 uncultured Sphingomonas sp. | reverse complement strand
CGACATAGGCCGGGCGGCCATATTCGGCATGGTTGCGGTCCCATGGCGAGAGATAGACGCCGAAGGGGAGGCCCGCCCGGCGGCAGGCGTCGGCCAGCTCGCGGACGATATCGCCCTTGCCGCCCTTATAGGGGCTGTTGCGGATGCAATGCTCGGTGAGCATCGTCGGCCAGAGGCAGAAGCCGTCGTGATGCTTGGCGGTGAGGATCAGCCCCTCGAGCCCGCCCGCCTTGGCCGCGGCGACGATCTGGTCGGCGTCGAAATCGCCGGGATCGAAGAGCTTGGGGTCCTCGTCCCCATAGCCCCATTCCTTGTCGGTGAAGGTGTTGATCGAGAAATGGACGAAGGCATATTGCTCGCGCCCGTGCCACCGCCACTGCCGCGCGCTCGGCACCGCGCCGAAAGGCTTGGGCGGCGCCGTCCGTGCGAGTGCGGGCACCGCGGGAAGTGCGCTCGCGGCGAGCCCGGTTGCGATCAGGTGGCGCCGGGAGAGCTCGGTCATTCCAATCCTCTTCAAGCAGGAGTGCGGCCGAAGGACGGCGGCCGGTCGGCAAGCGCGCGGCCGAAGCCGCGATTGGGGGTGCGGGACATGGCGAAGCGCAGCGTGCCGCCCTTCGCCAGCTCGGCGTGCGGGATCCAGCTCCGGGTCCAGGGACGCCCGTTCCACTCGACCGCGGCGACATAGGGCGTGTCGGGACCGTTGCCCGGCGCGTCCACCACCAGCCTGCGCCCGCGGCCGAGCCGCAGCTCGGCGCGTTCGAACAGCGGCGAGCCGAAGACATAGGCCGCCTCGACCGGGTCGACCGGATAGAAACCGAGCGCGGAGAAGACGAACCAGGCGCTCATCTGCCCGCAATCGTCGTTGCCGATGATCCCGTCGGGATCGTTGCGGTACATCTCGGCGCAGAGCCGGCGGACCATCGCCTGCGTCTTCCACGCCGCGCCGGCATAGGCATAGAGATAGGGCGCGTGCTGATCGGGCTCGTTGCCATGGGCATATTGGCCTACCAGGCCCGAAATGTCGGGCGGGGCATTGGCGGGCAGCGTCGAGGGCGCATCGAACAACGCGTCGAGCTTCGCCTCGAACGCCGCGTCGCCGCCCATGTGCGCGATCAGGCCGTAGATGTCGTGCTGGTTGAGGAAGGTCGCCTGCCAGCCATTCGCCTCGGTATAGTCGCGCCAGTCGGGCTTGGGCATGTGGCCGAGCTGGACCGGGTCATAATCCTTCCACCAGCTGCCGTCGGCGAAGCGCGGCCGCGCGAAGCCGATGCGCGCGTCGATCACGTTGCGCCAATTCTCCGCGCGCTTGCCGAGCCGCGCCGCATCGGCGGTCTCGCCGATCGCCCGGGCGAGGCGCGAGGACGCCCAGTCGTCATAGGCATATTCCTGGGTACGGCTGACGCTCTCGTTGACCTTGTCGGCGGGGACATAGCCGAGCCGATCGTAGAGATCGCGGCCCAGGCTGTTCTCCTTGTCGGGGGCGGCGAAATCGAAGCTGCGGCGGCGGATGGCGGACCAGGCCGCGGCATAGTCCGCCTCGATCCCCTTGGCCTGTGCCTCGGCCAGCGGCACCACGCCGTGCCAGCCGATCATCGTCCCGGTCTCCTTGCCCTGGAGCGGCCAGACCAGCGGGCCGAAAGGCGATTGCGCGGTCTGGCGGATCATGTCGTCGACCAGCAGCCTGGTCCGGTCCGGCGCGACCAGCGTGAGCAGCGGGTGCAGCGCGCGATAGGTGTCCCAGAGCGACCAGGTGCTGAACGCCGCGCCGCCTTCGGGCACGCGGTGCACCTTGCCGTCCATTCCGGGATAGCGGCCGTCGGCGTCGGAGAAGAGCGTCGGCGCCAGCTGCGCATGGTAGAGCGCGCTCGACAGGATCGTGCGCTGGTCGGCCGTGCCGCCTTCCACCGTCACTGCATCCAGCGCTTCGCGCCAGCGCGCCGCGGCAGCGCGCCGCACACGGTCGAAGCTCCAATGACGCGCCTCGGCCGCCAGGTTGCCGCGCGCTCCTGCTACGTCGACGCCCGAGATTCCGCAGCGCACCAGCAGCGGCGCCGTTCCCGCATCGTCATAGTGGAGTACTGCCTTGAGCCGCTTGCCCGACACGCGCGTCGCGCCCGCCGGCTGCTCCATGTCGCCGTCGCCGATCAAGGTGACGCGATCCGGCCGGCGCGACAGCTGCATCGCGAAGAAGATCCGCCGGCCCTTGGCCCAGCGGAACACGCGGCGCGTGCCGGTCAACGTGCCGGCGGCGTCGATCGCCAGCATCGCCTCGTCGATCAGCGGGCGCGCGCCCGGCCGGTCGGGCACGAGATGCGAGAGGTCGATCAGGAGGTGCCCCGCCCCCGCCGGGAAGCGATAGCGGTGCCAGCCGGTGCGTTCGGTCACCGTCAGCTCGGCCGCGACGCCATTCTCCAACGCCACGCGATAATAGCCGGGCTCGGCATGCTCGTCGCCGAAACGCTGGCGATAGCCGGACCCCGGCGCGTCAGGCGATCCGGGCTGGAGCCGCACCGCGCCCGTGCCGGGGACGACGAGCATGTCGAGCATGTCGCCGATGCCCGTGCCCGAGAGGTGGGTGTGCGAGAAGCCGAGGATCGTCGTGTCGCCGCGATGATAGCCCGAGCAGGTCTCCCAGCGCTCGACTCCGGTGTCGGGGCTCAGCTGGACCATGCCGAAGGGCAAGGTCGCGCCGGGATAGGTATGGCCGGTCCCGCCGGTGCCGATGAACAGGTTGGGCGCCCCCTTCCCGTCCCGGCCGCGCCGGGCGAGCGCCGGAGTCGCGGCCAGCGCGAGCCCGGCGCCGATCAATTCGCGGCGGTCCATTATCGGGGCAGCTCCCGGGCGTCGCCGCTCAGCGTGAACTCGGCCCATTGTCCGGGACCGTCGCCGGGCTGGCCGCCTCCTACCCATAGCCGATAGGCGCCCGGGGCCACCCGGCGCGTGCCGTCGCGCGCGACGGTGCTGATGCTGCGCGGATCGAGCGCGAAGCGCAGCGTCCGCGCCTTGCCCGGAGCCAGCGCGACGCGGCGGAAGCCGACCAGCTGGCGCTGGAGCATCGGCGTGGTCAGCGTCGCGCCGCCTTTCGCCGCCGGGGGCACCAGATAGGCCTGCACCACCTCCTCGCCCGCGCGCGCGCCGCTGTTGCGGACGGTCACCTGCACTTCCACGGGCGAAGCGGTGTCCGCACCCTTCGCCGCCAGCCGCGAATAGGCGAAGCTGGTGTAGCTCAGCCCATGGCCGAAGCCCCAGAGCGGGGCGCCGGTGAAGAAGCGGTAGGTGCGTTCCTTCATCCCGTAGTCGACGAACGCCGGCAGGTCCGACGTCGATTTGTAGAAGGTCACGGGCAGGCGTCCGGAAGGGTTGTTCAGCCCGGCGAGCGTCTCCGCGATCGCGGTGCCGCCGGCCTCGCCCGGATACCAGGCGGCGAGGATCGCGTCGGCCATCGCCGGGTCCACCGCCACGGCGCTGCCGCTGGTCAGCACCAGCACCACCGGCTTGCCGGTGTCGCGGACCGCCTGGAGCAGACGCTGCTGCGCGAGCGGCAAGGCGATGTCGGTCCGGTCGCCGCCGACGAAGCCGGGCACGCTCACTTGCAGCGCCTCGCCTTCGAGATCGGGCGAGAGGCCGAGCACGGCGACCACCACGTCGGATTCCCGCGCCGCCGCCACCGCCTGGCCGAGCAGAGGCTCGGCGGGGGGAAGCCAGAGCAGCCTGATGCCTTCGTCCTCCCCATGATGGTCGAGCTCGAGGCGGAAATCGTGGCGGCGGCCGTCGCTGACGATCGGGAATTCGATGCGAGCCTTGCCCAGCACGCCGTCGTGTAGCGGCTTGCCGTCGATCCACAGCCGCACGGCGTCGTGCCGGGTGCAATCCTTCCAGCAGGCCGGGATGTCGATCACCAGCGTGTAGCGACCCGGGCCGGGCGGCACCAGCTCACCGGTCCAGCGCACCGCGAAGCCTTTCGAGTCGAGTTGGGGCAAGGGCGCGACGCGCGTATAGTTGAAGTCGATCCGCCGATCCTGCCGCACCGCCAGCGGCGCACCCGCCACGGTGGCGCTCGCGAAATACTCCGCCTTCAGTCCCGGCTTGCCTTCCGCCGCGAACGCCGTCTCGGGCGTCACTACCGGCGCACCGTCGGCGAGCACGGAGCCTTGTGCGTAGCGGACATTGGCCGCGCCGAACTCGCGGCGGATGCCGTCCAGCGGCGTCACCGGATCGGCGGCGGTGCCGTGGTAATTCGCCTCGAGCACATTGAGGTCGTCGGCATCGGCGCCGATCACCGCGATGCGGCTGCCCCTGGCGAGCGGCAGCCGGCCGGCGTCGTTCTTGAGCAGCACGATCGCCTTGCGCGCCGCCTCGAGCGCCAGCGCGCGATGCGCGGGCGTGCCGACCTCGTCAGGCGCGATCCGGTTCCAGGGGCTGTCCGCGCCGAACAAGGTGCCGAGCGCCTGGCGGGCGGAAAGCGCGCGGACGAGCGCCGTATCGATCTCCGCCTCGCTCACCAGCCCGCGCTTCAAGGCCTGGGGCAGCGCGGCATAGGCCGATCCGCAATTGAGGTCGGTTCCGCCCTTGAGCGCGGCGGCGGCGGCGGCCGCGCCGTCGAGCCGGTAATGGTGGAACAGATGGATGTTGGCGACCGCGTCGCAGTCCGAGACGGTGAAGCCGGTGAAGCCCCAGTCGCCGCGCAGCCGGTCGATCATCAGCGACGGCAGCGCGCAGACGGGGACCCCGTGGATCGAATTGTACGCGCACATCAGCGAGCGCGCCTTGCCTTCGGTCACCGCGAGCCGGAAGGCGGGGAGATAGGTCGACTCCAAGTCCTGCGGGCTCGGATCGACGTCGAAGCCGTCGCGCCCGGCCTCGGGGCCGCTGTGCACCGCAAGGTGCTTGGGCGTGGCGATCACCTTGGGGTGCGCCGGGTCGGGCCCCTGCAGGCCCTGGATGAAGGCGACGCCGAGATGCCCCGTGAGGTACGGGTCCTCGCCATAGGTCTCCTGCCCCCTGCCCCAGCGCGGATCGCGGAAGATGTTGATGTTGGGCGACCAGATCGTCAGGCCCTCGTAGATCCGCCGGTCGGCGCCGATCGGGCGCGCGTTGAACTTGGCGCGCGCCTCGGTCGCGACCACGTCGCCGACGCGCTGCATCAGCGCGGTGTCCCAGGTCGCGGCCAACCCGATCGCCTGGGGGAAGACCGTCGCATGGCCGTTGCGCGCGAGGCCGTGCAGCCCCTCGTTCCACCAGTCATAGGCCGGGATGCTCGCCTCCGCGTCAGCGGGCGCGGTGCTCTGGAGCTGCGCCGCCTTCTCCTCGACGGTCATCGTCGCGATCGCCTTGGCGACCGCATCGGGATCGGGCTCGGCACCCGCGAACAGGATCGGGAGGATCATTGCTGCGGCCCCAATGTGCGAAGCGTGAGCGCGCGCCGGAGCGCGGCGGCGGAAGCATCCGAGCGAACGTCGACCGTCACGCTCTCGCCGGGCAGCAGGTCGAACCCGTCGTCGCTCGGCTGCGCGGCGATGTCGCCGAAGTCGAGCATCACCGCGCGGGCGAGCGCGGAAGCGGTGACCGTCACGCGCTTGCCCTCCCAACGCGCAGTGAGCCCCGGCACCGGATAGGCCATGTCCTTGGGCTGCGCGCGCTCGACGATGACGCGCGAAACGCTGCGCCCGTCGACCAGCAGCTCGGCGACCGCGTAGCTCGCACTGGGATCGGCGCCTGCGAACAGTTCGGCGTCGGCGATGCTCGCCGCCTCCTGCGCGCCGAGCGGTGCGAGCGTCACCTGCGCGCCCTTCGCACCCAGCGGCTTGCCCGTCATGTCGAACGCCCGGATGCGCCACTCGGCGGCGATCGGCGTGGTGGCGTCGGAGACGAGCGCGATCCGCGTGGCGCCATCCTTGCGCTCGGCGACGATCGCCTGGGGCGCGAAGAAGCGCCGCGCCGCGTAGTGGAGCAGCTTCCACTGCCCGCCATGGTCGACGCTCGCCCAGGTGATGCCCGGCCAGACGTCGTTGAGCTGCCAGTAGAGCGATCCGAGCGTCACCGGGCGGCAGGCGCGATGGTGCCGCGCCGCCATCTCGATCGCCTGCGCCTGGTTGACCTGCGTCAGATAGACGAGGTCGGCGAAGTCCTTCGGCTTGCGCAGCCTCTGGTCGAGATAGAGCTGGAGGCGGGCATTGCCCTCGCCCGCCAGGAACTTCTGGTGCGCCTTGAGCACCGGGCTGTCGAGCGCGAGCGGGCCCTTGCCCGCGAAGCCGCGGATCGTCGACAGGTCCGGCATGCCCTGGAAGCCATATTCGGACATGAAGCGCGGGCAGGAATCGAGATAGCGCTCGACCGGCTTGGATCCCGACCACACATCCCAGAAATGCCGGTCTCCGTCCTCGTCGGTGTCGACTGGGCCCTCGTAGTCGGTCGACGGAGAACCCGGCCAATAGGTGGTGCCCGGCGCACGGGTCAGCACGGCGTCGCGCAGGACGCGATCGAACAGCACTGCCATGCCTGCACCGATCCGCTCCTGCGCGTCGGCGCCGATGCGCTTCTTGAACGCCTTGCGATCGGACCAGTTCTCCCAGCCGGACAGCACTTCGTTGCCGCCGGTCCAGCCGACGATCGAAGGATGCGGCTGGAGCCGCTCGACCTGCTCCTCGGCCTCGGCGCGTACATTGTCGCGGAACGCCGCGTCGGGCGGCGTGATCGATCCGCCGAACATGAAGTCCTGCCAGATCATCAGCCCCATCTCGTCGGCGAGCGCGTAGAAGGCGTCGTCGAGATAATAGCCGCCGCCCCAGACGCGGATCATGTTCATGTTGGCGTCGCGGGCGCTTTCGAGAATCTGGCGGACCTGCGCCTCGGGCACGCGCGCCGGGAAGCTGTCGAACGGAATCAGGTTCGCACCCTTGGCGAAGATCGGCACGCCGTTGATCCGGAAGCCGAAGCTGCCGTCCTTGCGGATGAGCTCGGTGGTGCGCAGCCCGATCCGCTGGGCCACGCGGTCGCTGGCCTCGCCGCCGACGTCGAGCGTCGCCTCGACCGTATAGAGCGGCTGCGGGCCATAGCCGACGGGCCACCAGCGCTGCGGCTTGGCGATGGCGAGCGGGGCGCTGATCCAATTCTCACCGACGACCAGGCTGGCGGCACGGTGAACCTCGACCTGCCGCCCGTCGGGGCCGGTGACACGCGCCCGCACCGTCACATTGGCCGGCCCACCCGCGACGATCCGCCAGCGCGCGACGAGCCGCGCCTCGGCATCGTTGACCGCTTCCTGATCGACGCGGAATCCATCGATCCGCGCATCGTCCCATGCCTCGAGCCGCGCCGGCCGCCAAAGGCCGATGTTCACCAGCCGGGGCCCCCAGTCCCAGCTATACTGGTATTTGGGCTTGCGGATATAGGGCGAGGTCTGCTTGCCCTTGGGCTCGTCGCCGAATGCGGAATCATATTCGCCCGGCAGCGGATTGGGCTCGGCGAGCACCATCGGCTGGAGCGTCCGGATCGGCGAGGCGAAGCGGACGACCAGTTCGTTGCGACCGGCCTTGAGCGCCGCCTTGGCATCGACTCGCCAGCGCCGATGGGCGTTGTCGGCGGTCAGCAGCTGCACACCGTTGAGCGTCACCGTCGCGAAGGTGTCGAGCCCGTCGAACACCAGCTCGACATGGTCGCGCGCGAGCATCGCGGGCGTCACGTCGATCACGCGACGGAACTGCCAATTGGTCAGCCCCGCCCATTGGATCGGTGCCTCGTTGATCCCCTTGAACGGATCGGGGACGCGGCCGGCGGCGATCAGATCCTGCTGGACGCTGCCGGGCACTCGCGCGGGGAACCATTGCGCTTCCTTCGGATGCGCCTTGGCCGCCTCGGCATCGGCGGGATCGATCCGCACGTCCCAGACGCCGTCGAGCGACACCGTCTCGCGCGGCCCCGCCCAGGCGGAGACCGCGGCAAGCAGTGCCGGCAGCAGCGCGAGCGCGCGCAGCCTCACTTGGCGGCCTCGCTCAACACGGCACGCTCGACGGCGTAAAAGGGATCCGAAAGCGGCGAAGTGAACTGGAAGCAGAGATCCTCGTCTCCCGCCATCGCCGGCAGCGCACCCGAGAAGCTGAACCGCGCCGGCGCCGTCGCCGGATCGGGCAGCGGGAACGTGGCGACGACGATCGGCGCGATCGACTTGTCCTTCGCCGCCGCGATGCACCGCGCGGTGATCACCAGCTCGCCATGGGTGGTGACGCTGTAATGCTCGCGCAGCGCCTTGGCCTCGTGCGCCAGCCCATAGTGCCGCGGCAGCCGCGCGACATCGACGGTGAAGCTCCGCGCGATGTCGAGCGGCGCAGCGGGATAGGCGCTGCAGGTGTCGAACAGATTGACGTTGAACACGGGCGCATTGTCGGTCGCCTCGGAGGTCAGCGGGACGCGGAGGCCGAAGGCGCCGCGCGGGCAGGCGACCAGCTCCGAGCTCGTCCGGGTGAGCAGCGCCGCCCGGCCCGTGTCGAAGCTGCGCGGCGCGGCGGTGGCATTGCCCGACGCGTCGAACGCGGCGGCGCGGACGGTCACGCCATGCTTCAGTTCGAGCGGCGCCTTGTAGGGGGGCGACTTGGCCGTCGGCGCCTTGCCATCGAGCGTATAGCGGACCGTGCCATAGGGCGCCTGGGTCGCCAGCGCGACGCGCACCTTCTCGGCGCGCAGAGCCTCGCCGCGCGTGCCCTCAAGTTTGAAGCCGACCGCGAAGGCGCTGTCCGCCACCTCCACGCCCGAGCGTCGCCAACGCTGGATCTGCGGATCGAGGCGCATGAGGAAGCTCGCGAAGTCGCGCTTGTCCTTGGCCGACCAGGTGATCTCCGCGAGCGCGGCGGCGCGCGGGAAGATCACGTGCTGCACCTGATAGGGGGTGACGAGATACTCGCTCCAGGCATTGGCCTGGGCGCCGAGCACGTGCTTCGCCTTCTCCGCATCGATGCCCGCCGGCATCGGCTCATATTTGTAGACGTCGGCGAGCGTCTGGATCGAAAGCCGGCCCGGCGGCTCGTCGCCGCGGTCGCTCTGCAAGCTGTCGAGGTAGAGCGTCGGCGCGGGGCTTAGCACCACGTCGTGATTCTGGTTGGCTGCCTCGACCGCACCCTTCTCGCCGCGCCACGACATCACCGAAGCCGAGGGCGGCAGCCCGCCCTCGAGGATCTCGTCCCAGCCGATCAGCCGGCGGCCCTTGCCCGCGAGATAGCTGCCGAACTCGTCGATCAGCCAGCTCTGGAGCGCATTCTCGTCCTTGAGACCGAGCGCCTTGATCTGCGCCTGGACCTCTGCCGAGCGCTGCCACTGGTCCTTGATCGCCTCGTCGCCGCCGAGATGGACGTAGGTTCCAGGAAACACTTCCATCAGCTCGTCGAGCACTTGCTTGACGAAGGCGACGCCCTTGGGACCCGGGTTGAGCAGATAGGGGTTGATCCCCCAGTCGTGCGACACTTCGGGCCGGTCGCCGAACACGCCGAGCTCGGGATAGGCGGCGACGAGCGCCTGGGCGTGGCCCGGCAGGTCGATCTCGGGAACGATCGTGACGCCCCGCTCGGCGGCATAGGCGACGAGCGCCTTCAGCTGCTCCTGCGTGTAGAAGCCGCCGACCTTCGCGCCGGGCGTGCCGCCGGACGAGGGCGGCGTGCGCCACGCGCCAACTTCGGTGAGCTTGGGATAGCGCTTCACCTCGAAGCGCCAGCCCTGGTCGTCGGTCAGGTGGAGGTGCAGCGTGTTGAGCTTCACCGATACCATCTGATCGACCACCGCATAGATCGATTCGATCGGCTGATAATGGCGCGCGACGTCCATCATCAGCCCGCGCCAGCCGAAGCGCGGCGCGTCCTCGACGGTCACCGCGGGCACCTTCACCGGCTTGCCGAAATTGCGGTCCGGGCTCAGCAGCTGCGCCACGGTCATCGCGCCGTAGAGCAGCCCGCGATCGCCCGATGCGCTGATCCGGATGCCCTTCGCGTCCACCACCAGCCGATAGGCCTCGTCGCCGCGGACCGAGGGATCGCGGCTGAGCATGATCGCGCCCGCGCCGTCGCGCGGCGCCAGCGACAGGCCGCGCTCGACCTTCACATGCGCCGCCAGCACCCGCACCGCCGCAGCGATGCCCGCGTCATTGGTGGCGGTGCCGATCGTCGCGCCGTCGCGCACGGTGAAGCCCCCCGTACCGCGCACGACCGATTGAGGAAGCGGCGTCAGCGGCAGCGGATCGGCGGTCTGCGCCGTCGCCGCCGAACTACAGAGCAGCAGCGCCCAGCCCAGATGGCGCATCCGTTCCGCCCCGATAATCCGCATATCCCATCCTCCCGCTGGCGCTCCGACACGCAGTCGGCGACGGTGTAACCAATATAAGTCCTTAGGCACAATAGCCGCGTTCGGTCGCCGGCATCATCTGAAAAATGCTTCTATCCTCCTGGGGGAAGACGAGATACCAATATAAATCCACGCACATCCCATTGCTCGACCGGATGGGTTGCGATAGCGTTGTCGGCAGGCAGGGGACCCACGGCGGCAGAGCTCCCCGGGGAGGATTGATGGCATTTTCGGACCAGATCGGGCGTTTCCGCGAGGACAATCCGTCGCCGCTCTACCTGCAGCTGCAGCAGCTCATCCGCGACGCGATCGACGCCAATGTCCTCGCCCCCGGCAATGCGATTCCGCCCGAGCGCGATCTCGCCACCGAATATGACGTGTCGCGGATCACCGTGCGCAAGGCGATCGGCGGGCTCGTCGAGGAAGGGCTGCTCACGCGCCGCCGCGGCGCCGGCACCTTCGTCGCGGGGCGCGTCGAGAAGGTCTTTTCCAAACTCTCGTCCTTCACCGAGGACATGGCGTCGCGCGGCCGCAAGGCCAGCAGCAGCTGGATCTCGCGCGCGCCGGGCCAGGTGAACCCCGAGGAAGCGATGATGCTGGGCCTCTCGCCCGGCGCACCGGTGCTGCGCTTCGCCCGCATCCGCTATGCCGACGACGAGCCGATGGCGCTCGAATTCTCGACCATCGCCGGCTATTGCCTCGCTTCGGTCGATGAGGTCGAGGACTCGCTGTACAGCGCGCTCGAAAGGGCCGGCAATCGGCCGGTGCGCGCGCTGCAGCGGCTTCGCGCGGTGCCCTTCGGCGGCGAGCACGCCCGGATGCTGAACGTCGATCCCGGCCATGCCGGGCTGCTGATCGAGCGGCGCGCCTTCCTGCGCGACGGCCGCCCTGCCGAAGTCACGCGCTCCTATTATCGCGGCGACGCCTATGATTTCGTCGCCGAGCTCAGCGACATCTAGCCCCACCCTTTCCTCCGCCGCCCCCAATCGGAGTATCAGCAATGGATCGCCGCCAGCTCCTCCTCGGAAGCGCGGGTGCGGGCGCCTTGTTCGCCGCATCCGGGATCGGTCCCGCGGCCGCCGCGCCGGGCGACGGCGACGGCTTCCCGATGCCGGCGGCCCAGCGGGGCCTCCTGCCGCGACTTCCCGATCCCGATCCCGCGCGTACCCGCCTCGAGCTCGGCTGGCGTTTCCATGAAGGCGACATCCCGACGCCGGAGCCGCAGGGGCACGAGGCGACCTATATCAGCGTCAAGGCCGGCAACGCGCGCGGCGCGGCGGCGATGCTCTACGACGATTCGGACTGGGCCGAGATACGGCTGCCGCACGACTGGGCGGCGGCGCAGCCCTTCGTCCGCACCGCGAACGTCTCGCAGGGCTATCGCCCGCGCGGCATCGGCTGGTACCGGCGCGCGCTGCGGCTCGATCCCGCGGATCGCGGCAAGACGATCGAGCTCCATTTCGACGGCATCGCCACCAATGCGACGATCTGGGTCAATGGCAGCCTCGCCGTGCATAATTGGTCGGGATACAACAGCGTCTATGTCGACCTGACGCCCTTCGCGCGCTTCGGCGACGAGACGAACATGATCGTCGTGCGCGCCGATGCCGATGCCAAGGAGGGCTGGTGGTACGAAGGCGCCGGCATCTATCGCCATGTCTGGCTGGTCCGTCGCGCCCCCGTGGCGATCGTCAGCGACGGCGTGCATTGCGACCCACGCCAGGCGCCCGATGGAAGCTGGCGCGTCCCCGTCACCGCGACGCTCGGCAATATCGAGCGCGCCGTCGCGGGCGTGACGGTCGAGGCTGCCCTGCTCGCCCCCGATGGCCGCGAGGTCGCGACGCAGCGCGCCGACGCTACCGTCCCGACGCTCGGACGTGCCGACGCGGCGCTGACCCTCGACGCCGGCACCCCGTCGCTCTGGTCGGTCGAGACGCCGACCCTCTATACCGTGCGCGCTCGTGTGCTGCGCGGCGGCGAGATCGTCGACGAGCGCCGCATCGCGATCGGCTTCCGCACCGTGCTCTTCGACGCCGACAAGGGACTGTTCGTCAACGACAAGCCGGTCAAGCTCAAGGGCGTCTGCCTTCACCAGGACCATGCCGGAGTCGGCGTCGCCGTGCCCGACGCGCTGCTCGCCTGGCGGCTCGAACGATTGAAGGCGATGGGCTGCAACGCGATCCGCATGTCGCACAACGCGCCCAATGCCGAGCTGCTCGACTGGTGCGACCGGATGGGCTTCCTCGTCATGGACGAGAACCGCAACTTCAATCCCGCACCCGAATATCTCGCCCAGCTCGAATGGCTGGTGCGGCGCGACCGCAACCATCCGAGCGTGATCCTCTGGTCGGTGTTCAACGAGGAGCCGATGCAGGGCACCGAGGCCGGAGTGGAGATGGTGCGCCGCATGTCGGCCGCGGTCCGCCGGCTCGACGACAGCCGCCCGATCACCGCCGCGATGAACGGTTCCTTCTACACCCCCCTGAACGTGTCGAGCGTCGTCGACGTGATGGGGTTCAACTATTACCAGGCCGACTATGACAAGTTCCACCGGCTGAACCCGGCCAAGCCGATGACCAGCTCGGAGGACACCAGCTCCTTCGAGACGCGTGGCGCCTTCGCCACCGATCCGGCTGGGCACGTCATCACTTCATACGACACCGCTGCGGCGAGCTGGGGCGGCACGCATCGCGAATCCTGGAAGAACATCGTCGAGCGGCCCTTCGTCGCGGGCGGCTTCGTCTGGACGGGGTTCGACTATCATGGCGAGCCGACGCCGCACGAATGGCCGACCATCTCGAGCTTCTTCGGCATCCTCGATCTGTGCGGCTTCCCCAAGACCGCGTTCGATATCCATCGCGCGCACTGGATCGACGACCGGCCCGTGGTGGCGATCGCACCGCACTGGACCTGGCCGGGCCGCGAGGGAGAGCCGATCAAGGTCTTCGTCACCAGCAACGCGGAAACCGTCGCGCTGCGCCTCAACGGCCGCGACCTGGGCGTGCAGCAGGTCGACCGGATCATGGGCAACGAATGGACCGTGCCCTATGCCCCCGGCCGGATCGAGGCACGCGCGATGCGCGGCGGTAGGGTGGTGGCGACCGCAGTGCACGAGACCGCGGGCGCACCAGTGGCGCTGCGCCTCACCCCCGCCCGCACGGTGATGGCCGGCGACGACGAGGATGCGCAGCCGATCACGATCGACGCGGTCGACGCGAGCGGCCGCCACGTTCCCACCGCCAATCTGATGACGCGCTTCACCGTCGAGGGCGCGGCACTGTTGGGCGTCGGCAATGGCGATCCCAATTGCCACGAGCCCGAGCAGTTCGCGGGCCCCGCAGGCGCGCGTTCGCTGTTCAACGGCCTGGCGCAGCTGATCGTCCGTGCCGGAGCGGGCCGGGGCCGCATCACCGTGCGTGCCACCGCCGCGGGACTGAAGCCCGCCACGCTCGTGATCGACCGCGCGGATGTCGCTCCGCGTCCGCAGGTTCCGGCGACGCCCGCTGCGCTTCAGGTGCGCGACTGGCGCCGCTCGGCCGTTTTCGCCGAACGGCCGGATCCAAGCCTGGCCCCCGCCGACGGCGACAACAACAGCTGGGACTTCGTCCGCAGCGGCCAGCCGACGCCTGCCGAGGCTCGGCCCGGCTGGCGTGTCTACCGGACACGCGTCACCCCTTGGAAACGCATCGCCGCCGAGGG
>CBIFVW010000076.1:0-14064 GCA_966186155.1 uncultured Sphingomonas sp. | reverse complement strand
TGATCGAGCCGCTGGGCGAGGATTCGCCGATCCGCGGCTTCCTCGCCAAGAACCCTGCGGGCGGGCAGCATCATCTCTGCTACGAAGTGCCGGACATCCACGCGGCCAAGGCCTGGTTCGAGGCGAAGGGGTGCAAGCTGCTCGGCGAGCCGCGCATCGGCGCGCACGGCACGCCGATCTTCTTCGTCCATCCGAAGGACATGGGCGGTGTCCTCACCGAGATCATGGAGACGCCGAAGGGGGAGGGGCATTGAGCCCTTCGCCAAAAATCGATCCGGTATCGCAACCAACTGCCCGCGCCTGCGTCCTTCGCGGCGGGCGGGGCAGGGACTCCCGCGTCTATCGGAGGGAGCTACCATGGCATTGAGCTTGAAGAAGCAGCTGACATTCGCCGCGATCGTCGCCGTTGTGGCGTTTGTAACGTCGTTCCTGCTCGCGGCGATCACCGCCGGGGCTCCCAATCCGCCCACGACGTCGCCGACGTTCATCGGCCTGATCTTCGGCGTGGTGGCCGGCAGCGTCTATATGGGCCTGTCGAGCAACCGGAAGGTGGCAATGGCCGATGACGCTGCCCGTGCCCGGGCGCTGCAGGGCGCGACCGAGGGCCGGGCGCAGCTGCTCGTCGTGCGCGAGGGATTTTACGGCAAGGCGGCGGGCGTCGATGTGTCGGTCGACGGCACGGTGCGCACCCAGCTCAAGTCGCCGCGCTTCGCCGCGCTCGATCTGGCGCCTGGCCGGCACGAGGTCGCCGCGGCGGTGCAGGGGCGCAAGGCGGCGCCGGTCGCCATCGACATCGCCGCCGGCGAGACGCAGATACTGCGCCTCAAGGTCGGCATGGGCAAGCCGACGCTCGCTCCCGAAACCGATATCGCGGCCGTCCGCACGTCGCTGGCGCGCGTGCCGATGGTGGCGTCATGATCATGGAGACGCCGCGTGGCGACTAGGGACGAGTGGAAGGCGCTCGCCGACAAGGAGGTCAGGGGCAAGGACCTGACCTGGCACACGCCCGAGGGCATCGCCGTCAAGCCGCTCTATACCGCCGAGGACGTGGCGGGGATCGACCCCGGCCTGCCGGGCTTCGCGCCGTTCACGCGCGGGGTGCGCGCGTCGATGTATGCCGGGCGGCCCTGGACGATTCGGCAATATGCGGGTTTCTCGACCGCCGAGGAATCGAACGCCTTCTATCGCCGCAACCTCGCGGCGGGACAGAAGGGGCTGTCGGTCGCCTTCGATCTCGCCACGCACCGCGGCTATGACAGCGACCATCCGCGCGTCACCGGCGACGTCGGCAAGGCCGGGGTGGCGATCGACACGGTCGAGGACATGAAGATCCTGTTCGACGGCATCCCGCTCGGCGAGATGTCGGTGAGCATGACGATGAACGGCGCGGTGATCCCGGTGCTCGCCTTCTTCATCGTCGCGGGCGAGGAGCAAGGGGTCGATCAGAGCCAGCTCGACGGGACCATCCAGAACGACATCCTCAAGGAGTTCATGGTCCGCAACACCTATATCTACCCGCCCGAACCGAGCATGCGGATCATTTCGGACATTTTCGCATATACCAGCGCGAACATGCCGAAATTCAATAGTATTTCTATCTCCGGCTACCATATGCAGGAAGCCGGGGCGACGCAGGTGCAGGAGCTGGCCTTCACCATCGCCGACGGCATGGAATATGTGAAATATGGCGTCGCTTCAGGGCTCGACATCGACAAGTTCGCAGGCCGTCTGAGCTTCTTCTTCGCGATCGGCATGAACTTCTTCATGGAGGTGGCGAAGCTGCGCGCCGCGCGCGTGCTGTGGCATCGCGTGATGACCAGGCTCGGCGCCAGGGACGAGCGCTCGAAGATGCTGCGCACCCATTGCCAGACCTCGGGCGTGTCGCTGACCGAGCAGGACCCGTACAACAACGTCATCCGCACCACGATCGAAGCGATGGCGGCGATGCTCGGCGGCACGCAGAGCCTCCACACCAACGCGCTCGACGAGGCGATCGCGCTGCCCACCGACTTCTCCGCCCGGATCGCGCGCAACACGCAGATCGTGCTCCAGGAAGAGACCGGGATGACCAAGGTCGTCGATCCCCTGGGCGGCTCCTATTATGTCGAGGCGCTGACCCAGGAGCTGGTCGACAAGGCCTGGGAGATCATCGAGCGCGTCGAGGCCGAAGGCGGTATGGCCAAGGCCGTGGCGGCCGGCTGGCCCAAGGCGATGATCGAGGAAGCCGCCGCCGCCGCCGCCGCGCGGATCGACCGCGGCGAGCAAGTGATCGTGGGGGTCAACAAATATCGGCTGCGGGACGAGGAGCCGATCGAGATCCTCGAGGTCGACAACCACGCGGTGCGCGATGCGCAGATCGCGCGGATCAAGCGCGTGAAGGCCGAGCGCGACGAAGCCGCGTGCCAGGTGGCGCTCGAGGCGTTGCAGGCGGGCGCCGAGGGCAGCGCGAACTTGCTGGCGCTCGCCATCGAAGCCGCGCGTGCCCGCGCCACGCTCGGCGAGATCAGCGCGGCGATGGAGGCGGGGTTCGGCCGCTATGCCACCCAGCCGGTGCCGGTGCAGGGCGTCTATGGCGGCGCCTATGCGGACGATGCGCGCTGGGAGCGGCTGCGCGAGGGCGTCGCCGCCACCGAGCGCCGGCTCGGCCGCAAGCCGCGCCTGCTCGTCGCCAAAATGGGCCAGGACGGGCACGATCGCGGCGCCAACCTGGTCTCCTCGGCGTTCGGCGACCTGGGTTTCGACGTGGTGCCGGGACCGCTCTTCCAGACTCCGCAGGAAGCCGCCGCGCTCGCGCTCGAGCGGCAAGTCGACGTGGTCGGCGCGTCGAGCCTCGCCGCCGGGCACAAAACGCTGATCCCCGAGCTGATCCGAGCGCTCGCCGATGCCGGCCGCGCCGACATCAAGGTGGTGGCGGGCGGGGTGATCCCGCCGCAGGACTATGAGTTCCTCCGCGAGGCCGGGGTGCAGGCGATCTTCGGGCCGGGCACCAACCTTGTCAAAGCCGCCGAGGACGTGCTGAGGCTGCTCGGCCACAACATGCCCCCGATGGAGGAAGCAGCCGAATGAGTGACGTGCGTACCGACTGGACCCGCGAGGAGATCGCAGCGCTGTTCGACCTGCCGTTCGGCGAACTCGTCTATCGCGCGCAGACGGTCCATCGGGAACACCACCGGCCCGATACGGTGCAGCTTTCGACCCTGCTCTCGATCAAGACCGGCGGCTGTCCGGAGGATTGCGGCTATTGCAACCAGTCGGCGCATGCCGAGACCGGGCTCGAGGCGACCAAGCTGATGGACGTGCGCGCCGTGCTCCAGGCGGCTGCCCAGGCCAAGGACCATGGCTCGTCGCGCTTCTGCATGGGCGCGGCGTGGCGCAACCCCAAGGACCGCGACATGCCCGCCATCGTCGAGATGGTGCGGGGCGTCCGCGCGATGGGGATGGAGACCTGCATGACGCTCGGCATGCTGAGCGAGAAGCAGGCGGGGATGCTCGCCGATGCCGGGCTCGACTATTACAACCACAATATCGACACCTCGCCCGAGCGCTATGGCGAGGTGATCACCACCCGCAGCTTCGAGGACCGGCTCGAGACGCTCGAGCATGTCCGCGAGGCGGGGATCAACGTGTGCTGCGGCGGGATCGTCGGCATGGGCGAGACGCGCGGTGATCGGGTGGGCTTCATTCACGCGCTGGCGACGCTGCCGCGGCATCCCGAGAGCGTGCCGGTCAATGCGCTGGTGCCGGTGAAGGGCACGGTGCTCGGCGACATGCTGGCCGACACGCCGCTGGCGAAGATCGACGACATCGAGTTCGTGCGGACCGTCGCGGTGGCGCGGATCACCATGCCGGAGAGCATGGTCCGGCTGTCGGCGGGCCGCGAGAGCATGAGCGAGGCGACGCAGGCGCTCTGCTTCATGGCCGGCGCCAATTCGATCTTCACCGGAGACCGGCTGCTCACCACCGGCAATCGCGGCGACGATGCCGACGCGGCGCTGTTCGCCAAGCTGGGGCTGACGCCGATGGCCGCGGAGACGAAGGCGGAGCTGGAGGCAGCGGAGTGAGTGAGGCCATCGCGTACGCGATTGTCATTATCGCTGTGTTATTGGGCATATCGTTCGGCGTTTGGATGGGCTTGCGCGCCAATCGGAAGTTGGGACTTCCGACGCCGGACGGCAGTGGTCCGATGCGGCGCAAGATCCCGACAGCGATCTTGCTGATCGCTGTCGTTTGGGGCGTCATTTGGTTTCAAACCGGGTTGCGAGAGCTGCTCGACCTGATCATTCCGACCATTTTCTCCGTGGTCGTACTCGTCATCATTTTCCGCGGCATTAAGAGAAGCTGATGTTCAAGAAGATCTTGGTCGCCAATCGTGGCGAGATCGCGTGCCGGGTGATGCGCACCGCCAAGAAGATGGGGATCGCCACCGTCGCGGTCTATTCGGACGCGGACGCGCGCGCGCCGCACGTGCAGATGGCCGACGAGGCGGTGCGGCTCGGGCCGGCGCCCGCGGCGGAGAGCTATCTCAAGGCCGAACTGATCCTGCTCGCCGCCAGGGAGACGGGGGCCGACTGCATCCATCCCGGCTATGGCTTCCTTTCCGAGCGCGAGAGCTTCGCCAGGGCCTGCGCGGAGGCCGGGATCGCGTTCGTCGGGCCGCCGCCGAACGCCATCGCGGCGATGGGCGACAAGATCGAATCCAAGAAGCTGGCGAAGCAGGCGGGGGTCAATGTCGTCCCCGGCTTCCTCGGCGAGATCGCCGACACCGACGAAGCGGTGCGGATCGCCGGCGAGATCGGCTATCCGGTGATGATGAAGGCCTCGGCCGGCGGCGGCGGCAAGGGGATGCGGCTCGCCTATTCGGAGCAGGACGTCCGGGAAGGCTTCGAGGCGACCAAGCGCGAGGGTCTGGCGAGCTTCGGCGACGACCGCGTCTTCATCGAGAAGTTCATCGAGAGCCCGCGCCACATCGAGATCCAGGTGCTGGGCGACCAGCACGGCAACATCCTCTACCTGAACGAGCGCGAATGCTCGATCCAGCGCCGCCACCAGAAGGTGGTCGAGGAAGCGCCGTCTCCCTTCGTCACGCCCGAGATGCGCAAGGCGATGGGCGAGCAGGCGGTCGCGTTGGCGCGGGCGGTGGGCTATTACAGTGCCGGCACCGTCGAGCTGATCGTCTCGGGCGCCGACAAGACCGGCCAGGGCTTCTACTTCCTCGAGATGAACACCCGGCTCCAGGTCGAGCATCCGGTGACCGAGGAGATCACCGGCCTCGACCTGGTCGAGCAGATGATCCGCGTCGCGGCGGGCGAGCGGCTGTCGATCACCCAGGACGATGTGAAGATCAACGGCTGGTCGATCGAGAACCGCGTCTATGCGGAGGATCCCTATCGCGGCTTCCTGCCCTCGACCGGGCGCCTCGTCCGCTATTGCCCTCCGGCGGCCACGGGGGGCATACGCGTCGACGACGGGGTGGTCGAGGGCGGCGAGATCAGCATGTTCTACGACCCGATGATCGCCAAGCTGATCAGCTGGGGCGCGACGCGCGAGGAGGCGATCGACAAGCAGATCGCGGCGCTCGACCGGTTCCGGATCGACGGCATCGGCCACAATATCGATTTCCTCTCGGCGCTGATGCAGCATCCGCGCTTCCGCGAGGGGGCGCTCACCACCGGCTTCATCGCCGAGGAATATCCCGAGGGTTTCCACGGCGCCCCGGCATCGGCCGAACTCAAGCGAAAGCTGGCGGCGATCGCGGTGGTCGCGGATCTCAAACGCAGCGCGCGCGCCGCCGATATCTCGGGACAACTCAATGGTCGCTTAGCCGGCACCACCGAGCGCGTCGTCCTCCTCGACGGCGAACGGTTCGAAATCATCGTCGACGGCTATGATGGCGGCCTGCTGGTGAATTTCGATCCGGGCGAGGCCCCGCTCGACATCGTAGGCCGCTGGCGGCCGGGCGAGCCCTTGTTCTCCGCAACGATCGACGATGTGCCGCTCACCGTCGGTATCGAGCGCAAGGGCGTGGCGTGGAAGCTCACGGCGCACGGCGCCGCGCACCGGATCGAAGTGCTGCCACCGCACGTCGCGCGATACCGGCACCACATGATCGAGAAGGTGCCGCCCGACATGAGCAAATTCCTGCTCGCGCCGATGCCGGGACTGCTCACCCGGCTCCATGTCGCGCCCGGCGACAAGGTCGAGGCCGGCCAGCCGCTCGCGGTGGTCGAGGCGATGAAGATGGAGAACATCCTCCGCGCCGAGCGGGCGGGAGTCGTGAAGGCCGCCAATTTCGGTCCCGGCGACAGCCTCGCGGTCGATGCGGCGATCCTGGAGTTCGAATAGCAGAGCCATCGCGAAAGGAGTGCCGTGATGATGAACCGACGTGCTTTCACGGTCGCATGCACGGCGAGCGCGGTTGCCTCCTTTCTGCCCAGGCGCGGCATGGCCGCGGCGCCCCTGGCGGCGCGCAACATCGTTCTCGCGCACGGATTGTTCGCGGACGGCTCGTGCTGGACCGAAGTGATCGCGCGCCTGCAGCGAGCCGGCCTGAACGTCACATCGGTGCAGAACCCGCTTACGACGTTGCCCGACGCCGTCGCGGCGGTCGAGCGCGTGCTGGCGCGGCAGGACGGCCCGACCGTGCTCGTCGGCCATTCCTTCGCCGGCATGCTCGTGACCGAGGCCGGAATCCATCCGAACGTCTCGGCTCTGGTCTATGTCGCGGCGCGCGCGCCCGACGCCCGGGAGGATTATGCGGCTCTGGCGGGCAAGTTTCCCGCGCCGCCGGCGAGCGCCGGCATTGTGTACGATGGCGATGAAGGACGATTGAGCGAAGCGGCGTTCCTCCGCGACTTCGCCGGCGATCTGCCGGAGGCGAAGGCCAAGCTGCTCTACGCCGTCCAGCAGCCCTTCCAGCGGGCGCTGCTCGCGGGCAGGACCAGTCGGGCCGCATGGCGATCGAAACCGAGCTTCTACGCCGTCTCGACCGAGGATCGCACGATCAACCCGGATCTCCAGCGGTTCATGGCCGAGCGGATGGGCGCCAGGACGATCGAACTCAAGTCGAGCCACCTCTCGCTCCTCTCGCACCCCGATGCGATCAGCCGTCTCATCCTCGAGGCGGCCGGGGCGAAGACGCCCTAGGTTGAGCCCGCGCGTGCCGGCGGGGCGGCGAAGCGAAATTGCCGCCCCGACCGCTCCGTTTTATGCTGCATTGCAACGGAAATGAGAGGTGCGCGATGTTTGCGAGACCCGTGCGTAAGGCCGTTTTCCCCGTGGGCGGGCTCGGCACCCGCTTCCTTCCCGCCACCAAGGCGATCCCCAAGGAGATGCTCCCGGTCGTCGACCGGCCGCTGATCCAATACGCCGTGGAGGAGGCGATGGAGGCGGGGATCGAGCAGATGATCTTCGTCACCGGGCGCGGCAAGAGCGCGATCGAGGACCATTTCGACATCGCCTTCGAGCTCGAGACGACGATGAGCGGGCGCGGCAAGTCGCTCGACATCCTCGACGCGACTCGCCTCAAGCCCGGCGCTGTCGCCTATGTTCGCCAGCAGGAGCCGATGGGGCTGGGCCACGCGGTCTGGTGCGCGCGTGACGTGGTGGGGGACGAGCCCTTCGCGGTGCTGCTCGCCGATGATTTCATGCTGGGCAAGCCCGGCTGCCTCAAGCAGATGGTCGATGCCTATGCCCTGGTCGGCGGCAACCTGATCTGCGCCGAGGAAGTGCCCGACGACCAGACACACCGCTACGGCATCATCACCCCGGCCGGGCGCGACGGTGCGCTGACCGAAGTGCGCGGGCTGGTCGAGAAGCCGGCGCCGGGCACCGCGCCCTCCAATCTCTCGGTGATCGGTCGCTACATCCTCCAGCCCGAAGTGATGGAAGTGCTGGCGAGCCAGGAAGCGGGCGCCGGCGGCGAGATCCAGCTCACCGATGCGATGGCGCGGATGATCGGGCGGCAGCCCTTCCACGGCCTGACCTTCGACGGCGTGCGCTACGACTGCGGCGACAAGGCCGGCTTCCTCCACGCCAATCTCGCCGTCGCCCTGGCGCGGCCCGAGCTGGGCGGCGAGGTCGAGCGGTTCGCGGAGCGGCTGCTGCAGGGCCGTGCCGAAGCGCGCGCGCTGGCCGAGCGCGGCGCGCCCGAGCCGGTCGTGATGGTCGCTTCATTGTAAACAACACGTTAGGGATCATTTTCGATAAGTGGGAGTCGGTTCGTCGCAAACCGTCCCTGCAAATACATGAGATTACCCTATATTCCGGGATAGGCGGCGAACGGTTCGCCGGCCGACACCGGGGGGTGTTTCATGCATATCCTCAATCTGCGCCCGTTCGCGGGCGCCTTGGGCCTGTGCGCGCTCGCGGCGTGCTCGGGCGGCAATTCTTCGACCGACAGCGCCGGGATCGTCCTCGTTTCGACGACGGAGACCACCGCGCCGGCCACCGGCGGCCAGAGCACGGTAACGGTCGCCGCACCGGCAGTCACCAACGCCTTCTCGACCTTCGACTTCGCCAACGGCACGCGCCTGCCGGCCAAGGCTACGCTGTCGATCGAACCCGCCTATTACGCGCCGGGCGCGAGCGTCGCCTATGTGCCGGTGACGCTCAGCCAGCCGACGCCGAACACCGTGATCGCTCGCGTCACCACCGTGAACGGGACCGACACGACCAAGGCGATCTCGGGCATCAACTACAAGACGACCAGCGCGGTCGTGATCTTCCGCCCGAACGATCCGCTGCGCCAAACCGTGGCGGTGCCGATCCTCTCGGCGACGCAGGGCCAGAAATTCTCGCTCAAGCTGAGCGAGGCGCCCTGGGGGGCCTACCAGGGCACGGCGAGTGCGACCGTCACGGCCGACGCGAACCAGACCGCCACCGCGGCGGCGGTCTCCGGCTTCCGCATGCCGCGGACGTTCCGAACCTATGGCACGCTCCAGTACGAGATGACCCCGGCGACGATGCGCTGGTCCGATGCGGGCGGGGCCGGGGTCTGGTCGACCAAGCTCTCGCACGGCCGCACCCAGACCGCCAATGGCGAGACCGGGCTCTATCTGGACGGCAGCCTGTACCCCAATGCCGAAGCGCCGCTGCGCTACACCGACGAGGGGCTGGTGATGCACACGCAGAAGCTCGCCGCTCCGATCAATTATCAGGGCACCAACTATTATTACGGCTCGGTGGTGCTGAGCGGGCACAACACGCCGACCACCCAGATCGGCTATGGCCAGTATGAATGGGTCGCGAAGATGCCCACGCGGCGCGGCTCCTGGCCGGCCTTCTGGCTGATCTCGACGTCGGGCTGGCCGCCCGAGATCGATGTCTATGAAGGCTTCGGCTATCAGAGCTACTGGAATTTCGACAAGCACATCTCGGCGACGCTCCACGGCGGCAGCGGCGGCGTGCGGACCTTCCAGCGCGGCTCGGTGATCCAGGCCGAGCAGGCGTACCAGCTCTCGGGCTTCTCCACCGGCTATCACCGCTTCGCAGTCGATATCGGGCCCGAATATATCACCTGGTTCGTCGACGGGCTGGAGACCTATCAGAGCGTCAATCCGTTCCGCGGCTTCCGTTTCTATCCGATCATGGACGTGGCGGTGAAGACGACCAGCGCCTATGACGACGGTTCGGGCGACATGATCGTCAAGAGCTTCCGCGTTTGGGCGAACTGAGCGGACCGGGAGCGGCGTAGGGCGCGTCGCTCCCGCCCGCCAGCGCATAGAGGCGTGCGAGCGCCTTGACCCATTGGCCGGCGATGTCGAGACGCCGCTCGCCGCGCCAGGCTAGCGCGGGGAGCGTGAGGGTGCGCAGGCCGAGCAGCGCGAGCGAGCGGAGCGCCAGCAGCAGCCGGCCGGCCGTCCCAGGGCGCTGCTTGCGCGCGACCATCGTGTCGGTGATGCCGATCCGCCACATCCGCCGCAGCACCCAGGTCTTGCATGCGCGCTCGGGACCCACCCATTCGGACACCCGCGCGCCGGGTGCCCAGGCGAAAAGCTGGCCAGCCGTCTTGAGCCGGGTCAGGAAGTCGAGATCCTCGCCGCCGCTGCGGTTGAAGCGGGGGTCGAACCAGGGCGCGTCCAGCGCTTCCAGCGCCTCGCGGGTCACCAGGAGGTTGTTGCTGGCATAGAGCATGTCCGTGGCGCCCTCCGGCCGGTGTTCGGGCCGGAACACCAGCGTCTCCCGCGCCCAGTCGGGCGTTCCGCGCTCGAAGGCCGGTGTTACCGGGCCGCCGACCACGCCGGCGCCGGTCGCCCGCTGCACGCGCAGCAGCTCCGCCAGCCATCGGGGCTCGGGCCACTCATCGTCGTCGATCATCGCCAGCCGCCGCATCGAGGGATGGCTCAGCGCGCGTGCGGCGATGGCGTTGCGGACGTGGCAGAGCCCGGGCTCGGGTACGGCTATGGCGTCGAGGGGGATCGGGAATCCCGCCTCGGCCATCGCGATCGCGACGGCGGCGCCCGCATATTCGGCCGCGTCGTTGTCCGCCACCAGCAGCGCCACGTCGTCGAGCGGCTCCATCCGGCCCAGCGCGTCGAGCAGATGTCGCAGCCGATCCGGCCGGCGAAAGGTTGGAATCGCGACGATCGTCGCCGCGGTCAGGCTCGGTGGGGCAAGGGGCACAAGAGTCGCGCGCATCGTCACTCCGCCGGCTGCTGCTGGAGCACGGGGGCAGGGTGCACCGTGCGCCGCTCGAGCTTCTTGATCGCGCGATGGCCGGGCACTTCGATCAGCAGATAGCTCGCCCAGCAGATCAGCCAGGTCGCGATCAGGGTCGCGGCGACGAACGCCCAATCCATGCCGGTGAAGCCATGACGGTGCGCGATGCCCATGATCCGCGCGAATATGTCGCGGACCAGCGGGTGCCAGAGATAGATCGAGTAGCTGATCAGCCCGAGATGGAACGAGACGGGGTTGGCGAGCAGCGCCCGCGCCGAGCGGCCGTTGTAATAGCAGGCCATCACCAGCAGCGGGAAAGCGAGCGCCACCACCACGTCGCCGCGCGGGATCAGGAATGCCAATGCGATCAGCGCCGCGGCGCCCCAGAAGCCGTGCTCGCCGCCCAGCCATTTCTCGCAGCGCGGGTCCTGCACCAGCCGGTAGGCGATCACGCCGAGCGAGAAGCCGGCGAGGCAGCGCAGCACCGGGAGGACGGAATCGGCGTCGTTTACGTCGAGCGGCCCGCGCGACCCGTGTCCGAGCGTGGCGACGAGGACCAGCAGCCCCGCCGCCGCGAGACCCTGCGCCCAGGCCCAGCGCGAGAAGGTGAGGATCGCGACCAGCGGGAAGAGCAGATAGGCGACCAGCTCGGTGCTCACCGACCAGCTGTTGCCCGCCAGCGCCTGCGTGCCCCAGCCCCAGCTCTGCACCATCAGCAGGTTGGTGACGATGTTTGCCGGCGTCAGCGCCACGGCCTGCTCGCCCGAGACGTTGAGCAGGATCCGCGCGAGGAAGACCAGCGCGACGACGAAATGCAGCGGCCAGACCCGCGCCAGCCGATTGACGAGGAAGTCGCCATAGCTGGCGGCGCCCGGCCGCCGCACCACCCGCTCGTAATAACCGATCGAGATGACGAAGCCCGACAGGACGAAGAACAGGTCGACGCACAGATAGGCGCGCGAGAAGAGCGGGAAGGCCCAGGCGGCGAAGGCCGGGTTGTGCGAGATGTGATAGAGCAGCACGGACACCGCGGCGATCCCGCGCAGGCCGGTGAGTGGCGCGATCCTCATGCCGACCTTCCCTTCGTACTGCGGACGGGCGCCGCGTCGAATGCGCCGGCCATCGCTGCCCAGAGCCGCTTGCGCCTGAGATCGCCGTCGAGCGGCAACCCGCGCGAGAGCTGGCCGCCCGGCCAGCGATAGTCGGGATAGGTCGAGAGCCAGGAATAGCGGTCCGAAAGCCCCCAGCTCAGCACGGATCCCATCGCCGGATTGGCGAGCGCGACGTCGAGAAAGGCCTGCGCGACCGCCGCCACTTCGGCGTCGCGGCGATCGATCGCGTTCGGGCCGCCGCGATCGGCAAGGTCGAACTCGGTGATCGCCATGCTGATCCCCATGCCGCGGACCTCGTCGAGGAAATCGGCGAAGACGCGCTCGGAGAAGGATTCGCGGAACGGTTTCAAATGCCCCTGGATGCCCAGGGCATCGATCGGAACGCCGCGAGCGAGCGCGCCCTCGAGAAGCTTGAGCATCGCCGCCCGCCGCGCCGCGCACCGGCGCGAATCATGCTCGAGGCCGAAATCGGTGAGGAACAGCCTCGCGGAGGGGTCTGCCTCGCGCGCGAGGTGGAAGGCGAGATCGATATAGCGGTCGCCGAACGCCTCGCTCCAGATGTTCTTGGCGCGCAATCCGTCGGGCCGGCCCTGGGTGGGCTCGACCGGCTCGTTGACCACGTCCCACTCGTCGATCTTCCCGGAAAAGCGCCGCATCGCGGCCTGGATATAGCCGCCGAGCAGCGCCTCGCGCGCCTGCGCGTTCGCATCGGACAGCGCCGCTTCGAGCCAGGGCGGATTGGCCGTGTACCACACCAGGGTGTGCCCGCGTGCCGTGAGGTCGTGCGCCTGGGCGAAAGCGATCAGCTTGTCGATGCCGCTGAAGTCGTACTTGCCGGGCACGGCCTGGGTGACGTGGCGTTTGAGCTCATATTCGGGAACGATCATCCCCGCCTCGCGGGCGACCGCCGCCGTGAAGGCGGGATCCCTGGCGAGTTGGCTCGACTTGATCGCGCAGCCGAAATGCCGCGCGCTCCGCCGTGCGCGGGCGTCGAGGCCCGGTCCGGCCATGCTCGGCATCGGTGGGACGAACGGCTCGGCGCTGCCCGTCATCGCGACGCCGCTCGTCGCCGCGAAGCCGGCGATGAAGGCGCGGCGCCTCATACGCTATAGCCCCGGAACAGGCTGGTGAAGGCGATCCAGCGGTCTGCGGCATGGCGATAGAGCCGATCGGGCACGATGATCTGCAGGAGAACGATCGCGGCCACGCGCGGCCCGAACGCCCCGCTTCGCAACGCCTCGAAATAATAGCGGAGCGCCGTGCGCCGGCTCGTCGGCCATACGCTCTTGGCGGCGTGCCAGCCCATATAGGCCGAATAGGCGCGCGCCGAGATGTGGGGGCGGAGATCCTTGAGCCAGGCGAGGTTGCCGATGCTCGCGCGCACCTGCGAGAGGCGGTTGCCGGTGTGCCGATCGGCCCAGAGCACCGTCGCGCGCGGCGCCATCAGGAAGCGGGCGCCGGCGAGCGACAGGCGCACCGCGAAATCGGTGTCGTCGCCGAAGCCGACATCCTCGCGGTAGCGTACCCGCTCCGCGAGCGTGCGCCTGAGCGCGATGCTGCTCGTCTGGATGAAGCCGCGTTCGCACATCAGATAGCGGTCGACACCTTCGTCCGCGGCGATCCCGCGCCAGGGCTTGAGGAAGTGGCGCCCTCCGCCGCGATCGACCACGACTCGGCTATAGGCGACCACGTCGTCGCCCTGCGCGAGCAGCGGGAGCAGGTCGGTCAAATGGTCGGGGAAGAAGCGATCGTCGGAGTCGAGAAAGGCGACATAGCGCCCTCGCGCCTCGGCGATGCCGCGGTTGCGTGCCGCGGCGGCGCCGGCATTAGGCTGGACGATCACGCGCAGCCGCGGATCGTCGAGTGCCGCGAGCACCTCCGCCGATCCGTCGGTCGAGCCGTCGTCGACGACGATCACTTCGAGATCGGCGACATTCTGCCCGAGCGCCGACGCGACCGCCTCGCCGATGGTCGCGCGCCGGTTCCAGGTCGGCACGACCACCGAGAAGAGCGGCGGCTCCATATCCCCTCTGCGCATCTCTCCCTGGTCCCTTGCCATTCACTTCCCCGCGTTTCCGGAGATTGCCTCGACCTTCCCGAAGCGGTGCACGAACTGGTTGACCAGCGAGCGATACAGCGACTTGGGCAGGTAGGATCGGAGCAGCTGGCGCGCGAGGATGCGCGGCGGCACGCGCCCGAAGAACAGGCCGGCCATCAGCTCGCGGATCGTCGCGAGCGGTCGGACCGGCGCCATGTGATAGGCGAGCACCGTCGCGCGATAGCCGTGGCGGGCGCG
>CBIFVW010000075.1:0-14193 GCA_966186155.1 uncultured Sphingomonas sp. | reverse complement strand
GTGTTCCACCAATTGCCGTGCACGTCCTCGAAGGTCGAGCCGTGCCCCGCGCCCTGGACGAACCCGCCCGGCTTGTACGCCACCGGATTGTAAGGCGCATATTCGAACGGGCCCAAGGGCTTGTCCGAGACATAGGTGCCGTTCGAATAGGCGTTATACTCGGTCCCCGGCGCGCCGTACTGGAGATAGTAGCGGCCGTTGACCTTGGTCATCCAGGCGCCCTCCATGAAGGGCTTGATCGGCGTGCCGTTGGGAAGGCCGCCGCTATGGTCCTGGCCGAACCGCTCCCAGCCATGCCGATCGGGGTGCAGCGCCAGCATCGCCTGCGGCCTGCCCTTGTAGATCAGCCGCCCGTCCTCGAACGCGATCTCCATCGCGTAGAGCGGGAAGACGTTCGACGAGTTCCAGTACATGTACCATTTGCCGTCGTCGTCCTTGAACAGCGCCGGGTCCCAGGGGCCGGGGGGCACCTGCCCGTCGCCGGGCTTGATCTTCTCCTCCTCGCCCGGGCGCACCTGGCCAGGGAGTTGGGGCATGCGCCGCACCCAGAAGTCGAGCTTGCCGCTGTCGGGATCGGTGGTCGAGAGGATCGTCCCCGGCTCCATCATCGAAGGCTGGATGATGATGCGCTCGCCGTCGGTCCACACCGCGGGTGCCACGATCGACTGCATCGGCCAGCGGCTCGGCGTGATGAAGGTCCACTGGACGAGGTCGGGCGAGCTCCAATACCCGTCGGCGAGCGTCTGGAAGAGATAATATTTGCCCTTGAACCGGACGATCGCGGGATCGGCGCCGGTGCGGTACGAGATGCGCTGGTTGAGCTGCTCGAAATTGTAGCGATAGTCGATGTCGATCGGGTTGGCGTAGGTCTGGCCTCCCGACTGGGCGTGCGCCGCGCCGGCGGCGAGCAGCGCGGCGGCGAGCAGGAAGCTGGTGCGCATCATCGATGTCCCCGTACGAACAGGTTGAGCGTGAGACGCCCGCGCCGCGGGTCGTCGCTGAAGTCGTGGCCATCGGGGATGATCCCCGAATGGAGCAGGCAGCCCTGGTAGATCGCCATCCGGCCGGGCCGCCCCGCGATCGCCGCGACCTGCTCGAAATGGCCGTTGGAGCCGGCGGTGTAGCCGGTGAGCGCGGCGCCTTCGCGCTTCGCGGCCTCGACGAAGCGCGCGAAACCGGCATCGTCCACCTTCTCGATCCCCGTCGAGCGCTGGCGGTAGAAGGCGGTGCCCGGCGTCTCGGAGAGATAGAGCAGCAGCGCGAGATAGAAGGGGTCTGTCGAATCGAAATGCGGGGCGCGCTGCGCCGGCTGCAGCGCGGCGGGCGACAGAGTCACCATCGAGAAGCTCGCCTCGATGAGGTCGAAGCGCGCGAAGTCGAACGCGCCGCCGATGAACGGCGCCGCCGCCTCGAGGATGCGCCCGACTTCATCCCAGGCCGCGCCGTCCGCCTCGCCGATCGCGCGCCTGAGCCCCGGATAATAGGTTCCCGCCGCCGAGGGAAAGGGCGCCATCGCCGCGGCGATCTCCACCAGCGGCGCGACGCTCTCGACGAAGCCGTCGATCGTCACCACCGGGCTCCGGCTCGCGCCAATGCGGAGAAGCTGGGGCTGCATCACTCGTCCCGCAGAAAAAGGGAGGGGAACATGCTGCTCCCCTCCCCCGATAAAGCCAGGCCGTAAGGCTCAGAACTTGTACTTGGCGCCGACCTGGAAGCTGCGCGCATTGCCGACGGTGCCATATTCCTCGAATGTCGGGTTCTCGCCGCTGCCTGCGCCCCAGGCCGAATAGTTGCGGTTGACCGTGTCGAACACGTTGAACGCCGCGAAGCTGACTTCCATGTCGTGGCCCCAGGGCATCTTGAAGTTCTTCGCGATCCTGAGGTCGAGGTTCGAATAGGCGAAGGTCTCCTTCGGGAAATAGACACCGCCCATGTTGCCGTAGCAGCAGGCGTTCTCCGGCGCGGTCTTGATCACCGAATTGGCAGGGTTCGGGAAGATGATGTGGCCGAAGGACGGGCCCGAGCTCAGCGTCAGCGTGCCCGAGAGCACCGTGTCGAACGGCCCCCGGACGATGCCGGTGCCGACGAAGCGGTACTTCTCGACGCCCTGCACCCACTGCCAGCCATAGGCGTCGACGCGCGGGCCGTTGTAGAACTCGTCGTTGTTGGCGAGCTCCTGCGCCACGTTGGTGCGCGCCAGCTGCAGCGTCAGCGACGACGTGAAGCCCCAGCGGCTGTTCGCATTGAAGGGCTTCTCCGCAGTGAGGTACAGCGCGTTGTAGACCGCCTTGCCGCTGTTGTCGCCGATGTTGAGCTTGCCGCTGAATCCCGGCAGCTGGCCCTGGGCCGGGAAATTATCCTCGATCCAGGTATCGCCCTGCGACGTGTAGGTGCCGTTGGGCAGGCGGTTGCCGCGCACGTAGCGGAAGATGTTGTGGCTGCGGATGTGCGAATAGGTGAGCGACGTCTGGATCTGCCCGAAGCGCTTGCGGACGCCGAGGTTGAACTGGTCCGAATAGGGCAGCTTGGTGTCGTTGTTGAGCAGCCACACGTCGCCGCCCGACCCGGTCGCCGTCGCCACGGCGCGGAGCGCGTCGACGTCCTTGTAGGCCGCCGAATAGGGGATGGTCGTGGCCGGCCGGACGCCCCCGTTCGCCGCCGCGGCGGCGGCGCAGGTGATCTGCCCCGGTCCGTCGCAGAAGGTAAGCGTCAGGACGCGCTGGTAATAGCTCTTCACCGTCTCGATGCCCGCGGTGATGAAGAGCGGGCGATCGTAATAGCGGCCGGCGCCGGCGAAGAAGACCAGGTCGCGGTCCCCCTTCACGTCGTAGCTGACGCCGAGGCGCGGCTGGATCGCGCCCCAGAACGGCTTGCGGTTGTCGCCGGTCGAGATGTAGTCGCCCGGATCGATCCCGGCTGCCTTCCAGCCCGGATAGGCCATCAGCGCCGCGGCGATGTTTGCCGGAGTCACGAACTTCTCGTTCTTGGCGTTGGTCTCGAAATCCCAGCGTAGGCCGAGATTGAAGGTCCAGTGCTCGTCCGGCGTCCAGTCGTCCTGCGCGAACAGGCCGATCTGGGTGTTGTTCGCGCTCGCCGGCCGGAACGGGATCACCGACACGCGCGCACCATAGGGCGTGCTGCTCGCGAAATCGGTAAAGCTCGCCGCGTTGAAGAAATAGCCGCCGTTGCTGTACGAATCCTCGGTCCGCTCATAGCGGTTGAACGAGACCTTGCCGCCCAGCTTGAAGACGTGCTCGCCGCCATAGAAAGTGACGTTGTTCTTGACCGTGTAGGTCTCCTGGTGGTCGTTCTGCTCGAAGCTGTTGGTGCCGAGCGCGGCGATCACGCCGAAATCGGTGCCGTTCGACAGATTGATCTCGGGGCCCTCGGAGGTGCGCGGCGTGCCGTTGTCGACGCGGCTGTACGAGACCTGGAACTCGTTGAGCCAGTTCTCGCCGCGATGGTTCCAGTCGGCCTGGAAGGTCTTCACCTTGTTGTTGAGCAGATGGCCGTGGCTGGGCACCGCGGTGCCGCCGAAATCGGCGAGGTTCTGCTCGTCGCGGATGAAGGCCGACAGGTTGACCGTGTCCTCGGCCGTCGCGAAGAAGGTCAGCTTGCCGAAATAGAGCCGCTGCTTGAAATCCTGCGGATAGGTGCCGTTGTACTGCGAGATGATGCTCTGCGGCACGGGCGCCTGGAAGTTGACCGCGGTCGACGGGCTCTTCTTGTCCATCCCCTCGAACGCGGCATAGAAGTGCAGCACGTCCTTGATGATCGGCCCACCGAGATCGGCGCCATACTGCCAGCGGTTGTAGTCGGGCTTGGGATTGCCGTTGGGGTTGTTGGGGTTGTTGCCCGGCCGGTCGAAATAGGGCTGGCCGATGAACGCCTTGGGCTGCCACTCGCCGAACAGGTCGCCATGGAATTCCTGGCCGCCGGTCTTGGTCACCGCGGTGATGATCGCGGAGCCGGCCTGCTCGTACTCGGCCTTGAAGTTCTGCGTGTTGACCGCGAACTCCTGCACCGCGAGCTGCGGGAAGGGATTGCCCTGCGAGAAGTTCTGGCCCGACAGGCCGCCATGGTTGATCGGGTTCTTGAGGCTGAACCCGTCGATGAACACGTTGGTGTTGTCCGGGCTCACCGCGCCGGCCTGGATCTGGCGGTTGCTGCCCGGCGGCGAGACGTTCACGCCCGGGGCGAGCGCGGCGAAGTTGAGGAAGTTGCGGTCGCTCTGCGGCAGGTTCTCGATCTGCGCCGTGGTGACGTTGGTGGTGATCGTCGCGGTCCGAACTTCGCTGCGGCCGCGCGTGCCGGTGACGACGATCTCGTTGCCGCCCGCGGCGGGCGGCGTGATGTCGTAGACCACGGTCTGGCCGACGGGCACGACCACCGTGTCGGCTTCGACGCCCGGCGCCTCGACGCGATAGGTGCTGGGGCGCAGACCCGGCACGAAATAGTCGCCATTTGCGTCGGTCGTCGCGGTGACCGTGCGGCCGGTGCTGGTGTCGGTGATCGTGATGGACGTGCCGGCGGCGGCGCCTTCGACATGGCCGCGCAGCGCCGAGGTGGTCTGTGCGAAGGCAGGTGCCGCGACGGTGAGCGCGGCAGCGAGCGCCGCGGCCGAGATGCCACGCGTCAGAATCGCGCGATTCGCGTTGAATTTCGTCACTTCAATCCTCCCCAACCCGTAGGTGTAACCGGTTACACGCCAGAATATGGTCTCTTATGTTCTGTAACAGCCCTGAAACCGGTTTCAGGGAAGCTTGTCAAGCGGCTTCTGTCAGCGCTGTCGGAAGCCGTGCGGTTGCCCCGAGGCTGTGCCTATCCGGCAACAGTGGCGCCCGCTTCCTCCGGCGCCGGTGCCTTGCAATTGCGCTCGATGAAGGCCTCGTGCGTCGGCATCGCCTCCGCGACGTCCTCGATCACCTCGACCACGTCGTCCATGAAGCGCGCGAGCTCGGCCGGGTCGATCATGTCGACCATCGGGTCGTGGCGCATCTCGAGCCCCTGCCCGATCAGCACCTGCGCCCAGCTCTCCTCGCGGAACAGCTCGGCCTTGCCGTGGAGGAAGAAGCGTCCCGACGAGCGGAACAGCTCGAGCCGCTCGGCGAGGCTGTCGGGTACGTCCATGTGCCTGAGATAGCGCCAATAGTCTGTGTCCTCGCGCCGGGTCACCTTGTAGTGGGCGATGATGAAGTCGCGCACGTCGGCGAACTCGAAATCGTGCTGGCGATTATATTCGGCGATGTCGGCGGCATTGAACCCGCGCCCCGGGAACAGCGCGACGAGGCGCAATATGCCGGTCTGGATCAAGTGGATGCTGGTCGATTCGAGCGGCTCGAGGAACCCGCTCGACAGCCCGATCGCGACGACGTTCTTCTCCCAGGCCCGCATGCGCTTGCCCGGTACGAACTTCACTTGGCGCGGCTCGGCGAGCGCCGGCGCGTCGAGATGGGCGAGCAACGTCGCCGCGGCCTCGTCGTCCGAGACGTGCGCGCTCGAATAGACATGGCCATTGCCGGTGCGGTGCTGGAGCGGGATGCGCCACTGCCAGCCGCCGCCATGCGCCGTCGAGCGCGTATAGGGGGTGAGCGGCGATACATTCTCGCACGGCACGGCGAAGGCGCGATCGTTGAGCAGCCAGCGGTTCCAATGCTCGTAGCCGACGCCGAGCGTCTGCCCTATCAGCAGCGCGCGCATCCCCGAGCAATCGACGAACAGATCGCCGTCCACCGTCCGCCCGTCGGCGAGGACGACATGATCGACGAAGCCGTCCTCGCGCTGCTTCACTTCGACGATCCGCCCCTCGATCCGCTCCACTCCGCGCCCCTCGGCCTCGGAGCGCAGGAAGCGGGCATAGAGCGAGGCGTCGAAATGGAAGGCATAGTCGAGCCCGGCGATCGGCGAGGTCGGGTTCGCGGGATCGGGGAAGCAGAAGCGGTTCTTGCGCGCCGCGACGCAGTTCAGCGCATAATGGTCGAAATGCCTGGCCCGGCCCTCGGCCTGCATCTTGAGCCAGAGCTGGTGCGCATGGAGCCACCACACGTCCTGCCCGATCTTGCCGAAGCCGTGGATGTAGCTGTGCCCGATATCGCGCCAGTTGACGAACTCGATGCCGAGCTTGAACGTCGCCTGCGTGGCCTTGACCATCGCGACATAGTCGACACCGGCGAGCTGATTGAACTCGCGGATAGCCGGGATCGTCGCCTCGCCGACACCGACGGTGCCGATCTCCTCGCTCTCGATCAGCCGGATCCGGTAGCCGCGCACGAACAGCTTGGAGAGCATCGCCGCCGTCATCCAGCCCGCGGTGCCGCCGCCCACGATGGTGATCCTGCCGATCGGCGCGTTGTCGCCCTGCGTCACATCCGCTCTCCCTTGTGCCGCGCGTGCTAGCACCGTAACCGGTTACGGGTCCACGCCCCTTGCGCGGTTCGCCGCCGCCTCCCCATATCCCGGCCATGAGCGAAACAAATGCGTGGCACGGCACGACCATTCTCTCCGTGCGCAAATCGGGCAAGGTGGTGATCGCGGGCGATGGCCAGGTCTCGGCCGGCAACACGGTGATGAAGCCCAACGCCCGCAAGGTGCGTCCCCTGGGCGACGGCAAGGTCATCGCGGGCTTCGCCGGCGCCACCGCCGACGCCTTCACGCTGTTCGAGCGGCTCGAGGCCAAGCTCGAGCGCCATGGCGGCCAGCTGCTGCGCGCCGCGGTCGAGCTCGCCAAGGACTGGCGGACCGACAAGTATCTGCGCAACCTCGAGGCGATGCTGATCGTCGCCGACAAGGACGTGACTCTGGTCGTCACCGGCAATGGCGACGTGCTCGAGCCCGAGGGCGGCGTCGCCGCGATCGGTTCGGGCGGCAACTTCGCCCTCGCCGCGGCCCGCGCGCTGGTCGAATATGAGGCCGACGCCGAGACGATCGCGCGCAAGGCGATGAAGATCGCCGGCGACCTGTGCGTCTACACCAACGACCGACTCACGGTGGAGACGCTGGACTCGGCCACCTAATCTGAAGGGCCCCGCCCCTTCAGGGGAGGGGCCAAGTGCCATTACTTCCCCTCATCCCTGCCCCAACACAAAGGCGGTTGAACCCGCGCGCGCCATCCCTAGGCTGACGGCATGCTCCTTGCCCGCCGCCAGCTGGTCGCCTCCGCCGCGCTCGCGCTCCCGGGCTGCACCACGACGCGCCTGCGCATCGCGGCACGTCGGCCCGAATGCCTCGCGCCGGCCCGCGTCTCCCCCGCACGCGTGATCCGCACCGTTGCGGGCCTCAGGCCCTATCGCCCCTCGGGCTTCGTCGTCCGCGCCGAGGCGTTCGGGGCCAAGCGCCTCGTCCACAATTACGGCCATGGCGGCGCGGGCATCACGCTGTCCTGGGGCACGTCGCGCCTGGCGATCGAGCTCGGCCTGCCCGGCCATTCGGGCCCGGTTGCGGTGATCGGATCGGGGATCGTCGGGCTCACCACCGCGCGGCTCGTCCAGGAGGCGGGGTTCGCCGTCACGCTCTATGCGGCCGCGCTTCCGCCCCACACCACGTCGAACATCGCCGGCGGCCAGTGGCACCCTGCGAGCCTCTTCGAGCCCGACCTGGTCACGCCCGAATGGCTCGACCAGTTCCGGGCCGCGATGGACTATAGCTGGCGCCGCTTCCAGATCATGACCGGCGACGAGTATGGCATCCGCTGGCTGCCGACCTATCTCCAGATGCCCGACGCGCCGAGACCGGGCGAGGACGAGCCGGATATCTCCGAACGCTACGAGGCAGACCGCGCGATCCTCGGCCCGGGCGAGCACCCCTTCCCGGTGGCGCGCGTGCGGCGCTTCACGACGATGTACGCCGAGACCGGGCATCTGCTCCGCCAGCTGATGCGCGACGTCCAGATCGCCGGCGGCCGCTTCGTCGTCCGCGAATTCGCCAGCGCCGCCGAGCTCCAGGCGCTGCCCGAGGGGCTGATCTTCAACTGCACCGGGCTCGGCGCCGGCAAGCTGTTCGGCGACGCCGAGATGGAGCCGGTGCGCGGCCAGCTCGCCGTGCTGCTGCCCCAGCCGGAAGTGAACTACGCCTATGCCGGCCGCATGGGCTATATGTTCCCGCGCGGCGACGGGATCATCTGCGGCGGCACCTTCGAGCATGGCGAATGGGACCCGACGCCGCAGTCCGCGACGATCGCGCGCATTCTCGCCCGGCAACAGGCCTTCTTCTCGGGCTTCGGCTGCACGGCTTGAAGCCGCGCGCCCGCGCCCCACATCAGGGCGAAACGAACCAGAGAACCATTTCCCCCCATGAACGAAAACCTGACTCCCAAGGCGATCGTCGCCGCCCTCGATTCGCACATCATCGGCCAGAAGGACGCCAAGAAGGCCGTGGCGGTGGCGCTCAGGAACCGCTGGCGCCGCCAGCAGCTCTCGGCTGACCTGCGCGACGAAGTCACCCCCAAGAACATCCTGATGATCGGGCCGACCGGCTGCGGCAAGACCGAGATCAGCCGCCGTCTGGCGAAGCTCGCCGACGCGCCCTTCGTCAAGGTCGAGGCGACCAAGTTCACCGAGGTCGGCTATGTCGGCCGCGACGTCGAGCAGATCGCGCGCGACTTGGTCGAGGAGTCGATCCGGCTCGAGAAGGAGCGCCGCCGCGCCGCGGTGAAGGACAAGGCCGAGGAGGCGGCGATGAACCGCCTGCTCGACGCGCTCACCGGCAAGGATTCGAGCACCGCGACGCGCGAGGCGTTCCGCCAGCGCTTCCACGAAGGCACGCTCGACAATGCCGAGATCGAGATCGAGGTCGAGCAGGCGCCGAGCATGCCGTTCGACATCCCGGGCGCCGGCCCGCAGATGATCAACCTCTCCGAGATGATGGGCAAGGCGTTCGGCGGCCCGCCGCTCAAGCGCCGCAAGATGAGCGTCCGCGCCGCCTGGACCAAGCTGGTCGAGGAAGAGGCCGACAAGCGTCTCGACCAGGACGAAGTCAGCCGCGTCGCGCTGGCGGACGCCGAGGCCAACGGCATCGTCTTCCTCGACGAGATCGACAAGATCGCGGTCAGCGACGTGCGCGGCGGTTCGGTGAGCCGCGAGGGCGTGCAGCGCGACCTCTTGCCGCTGATCGAGGGCACCACGGTCGCGACCAAGTACGGGCCGATGAAGACCGACCATATCCTGTTCATCGCCTCGGGCGCCTTCCATGTCGCCAAGCCCAGCGACCTGCTCCCCGAGCTCCAGGGGCGCCTGCCGATCCGCGTCGAGCTGAAGGCGCTGACCGAGGAGGATTTCGTCGCGATCCTCTCGGACACCAAGGCGAGCCTGGTGCAGCAATATGCCGCCCTGCTCGGCACCGAGGGCGTGACGATCGACTTCACCGACGACGGCATCCGCGCGGTCGCCCGGATCGCCGCCGAAGTGAATGGCGAAGTCGAGAATATCGGCGCGCGCCGCCTGCAGACGGTGATGGAGAAGCTGCTCGAGGAAGTGAGCTTTGACGCCGAGGACCGCAAGGGCGCGACCCTGGCGATCGACGCCGCCTATGTCGACAAGCAGCTCGCCGCTGTGGCGCGGAACACCGACCTCAGCCGGTACGTGCTGTGACCGGGATCCTCCCCGAGCCGTGCCCGGGGAGGATCGCTCACTTCTTCGTGTACGGCGTGAACTTGCCGAACATGCAATAGGCGCTCGGGATGCTCGAGCCCGGCTCGATCACTCGGAACCGGTCGTTCCGGCAGATCTGCGCGCCGTGCACCTCGACGATCAGCGTGGTGTAGGGCCTGAGACTCGGACACTGGCTCGTCAGCTCGTTGCGCCACACGGTCCTGCCCACGGGCTTGTAGAGGATCGTGTCGCCGTCGATGATCTGCGGGCCGTCGGCATCGGTGGTGCTGATGCAGTCGCGCGGGGTGCCGGGCACTCGGTCGCCCAGCGCCGAGGCAAGGTCCTTCTCGGCCTGGGCCTGCTGCGACGCCTGCATCTGTGCGCTGGGGGTGCACCCCGCCAGCGCGATGCCGGCGATCAGGATCGCTACGCGCATGGGCATCCTCCTCATTTGGTGTAGGGCACGAACTTGCCGAGCGCGCAGGACCCGGTGAAGCCGCCGCCGATCCGCGAGCGCGTCTGGACGAGGTCGCCCGCGCATACCCGGCCGGAGACGCTGGTGATCACCACCAGATCGTCCCGCGCGAGGCCCGCGCACGTGCCGACCGTGTCGTTGCGCCAGACGCGGTTGCGTCCTTCGACATAGAGGATCGTGTCGGGGAAATAGCGCGGCTGGTACATCCGCTCGCGCGTGATGCAGTCCTGCGGCTTGCCGGGCGTGAGCCCGTGGAGCGTGCGGTCGAGCTTGGCCTGGGCGCGCGCGTCGCTTCGTTGGTCGGCGGCCCCGCCGGTGAGCAGCCCGGCGGCGAGGATCAGGGCCGGCATGGCAAGACGGAACATGGAGTCTCTCCTTCTCGCCCCCGAACCGCCGCGGAATATAACCGATCAGCCGCGGAATGCATCCTTCGCGGCGCGTCGCTCCGCCAGAATCTCGGCCGAGCCCGCGCGCATGAAGGGATTGGTCGCGCGCTCGGCGCCGATCGTGGTCGGCACCGTCGCCTCGCCCGCCGCGCGCAACGCGTCGACTTCGGCCATGCGCGCGCGGATCGCCGGATTGTCGGGCTCGGCGGCAAGCGCGTAGCGGCCGTTCGACTGGGTATATTCGTGCGCGCAATAGACGCGCGTCTCGGGCGGCAGCTGGGCGAGCCGCTGCATGTTGCCGAACATCTGCGCCGCCGTCCCCTCGAACAGCCGGCCGCAGCCCATCGCGAACAGCGTGTCGCCGACGAACACCACCGCGTCCTCCGCGAAATGATAGGCGATGTGCCCCGCCGTGTGCGCCGGCACCTCCATCACCCGGGCGGCATGATCGCCGAGGCGCACCGTGTCGCCCTCGCCCACCAGCCGGTCCGCGGTCGGGATCTTCGCCGCCTCCGCCGCGGGGGCGATCACCGTCGCGCCGGTCGCCGCCTTGATCTCGGCATTGCCGCCGGTGTGGTCCGGGTGCCAGTGCGTGTTCCAGATCGCTCCGATCCGCCAGCCGCGCCTCTCCGCCTCGGCGAGCACCGGCGCGGCCTGGGCGGGATCGACCACCATCGTCTCGCCCGATGCGGGGTCGTGGACCAGCCAGACATAATTGTCGCTGAGCGCGGGGATGCGGACGATCTCGAGGTCGGTCATGCGGCACCTTCGGCGGGTTCGCGCGCCTCGCGCGCCAGGTTGCGGGTGAGCTCCTCCGCGCCCATCGCCCGCACCCGCGCCGCGCCCGCGCCGGCCCAGAGCGGCGAATAGTCGCCGCGCCCCTCGGCCTCCGCCCTGGCGCGGAGCGGCGCAAGCGCGTTCGAGGCGTAGGGGAAGGTGGGCGCCTCGGGCCGGATCGGACCCAGCTCGCGCATCAGCCGGTTGCGGATGCCGCGCGCCTCGCGGCCGGAGAAGAGGTTGGTGAATTCGCTCTCGACGGCGGTGCCTAGCAATGCGCGGAACGGCGCCGAGATCGCGCTTTCCCGCGTGGCGAGATAGGCCGTGCCGATCTGCACCGCGCTCGCTCCGGCGGCCAGCGCCCGGGCGATGCCGGCGCCGTCGACGATCCCGCCCGCGGCGATCACCGGCACCGCGATCTTCTCGGCGAGCAGCTCGGCCAGCGGCGTCGGCCGGTGCCCGTCGAGGAACCACCCGGCATGGCCGCCCGCCTCGGCGCCCTGCGCGATGACCGCGTCGACGCCGCGCTCGACGAGCCAGCGCATCTCCTCGACGGTGGTGGCGTTGCCGAACACCAGCGCGCCGGTGCCGCGCACCCGGGCGAGCAGCAGGTCCTCGGGCAGCCCGAAATGGAAGCTGACGATCTCGGGCCGCGCCGCCTCGACCGCCGCGCACAGCGACGCGTCGAACGGCCGGCGGAGCGGCGGCGGATCACCGGGAGCGACGCCTTCCTCGGCATAGTAAGGCGCGAGCAGATCGCGCCAGGCGCGCTCGTCGGGCGGCGGATCGGGGAGCCGGTGGCAGAAGAAGTTGAGGTTTAATATTGCGTTTGCACCGGCGCGCACCTCGGCGACCTGGGCCGCGACCTGCTCGGGCGTCAGCATCGCGCAGGGCAGGGACCCGACCGCGCCGCCGCGCATCGCCGCGATCGCCAGCGCCGGTCCCATGGCGCCCGCCATCGGCGCCTGGACGATCGGGGCGTCCGCCCCGAGCCGCTCGAGAAAGCCTACCACGACCCCATATTGGGCATCGACGCCCAGGGCTCGGCCGGGGCGAGGCTCTCGCCTGCCTGGAGCAGCTCGATCGAGATGCCGTCGGGGGTGCGGACGAACGCCATATGGCCGTCGCGGGGCGGGCGGTTGATCGTCACGCCGCCGTCCATGAGCCGCTGGCAGGTCTCGTAGATATTGTCGACCCGATAGGCGAGGTGCCCGAAATTGCGGCCGCCCGCATATTCCTCCGGGTCCCAGTTGTAGGTGAGCTCGACCTCGGCGTTCGCGCGCTGGCCGGGGCCGTTCATATCCTCGTCGGCCGCGAGGAAGATCAGGGTGAAGCGCCCCTTCTCGCTCTCCATCCGCCGCACTTCCTTGAGGCCGAGCAACTCGAAGAAGCGGACCGTCGCGTCGGGATCGCTGACGCGGATCATGGTGTGGAGATAGCGCATGGGCGGGAGATAGGAGTTCAGACGAGAGTCGCCAATGCAAATCCTCCGCCCAGGCAAGCTCGGGGAGGACTTGAAGCCTATTTCTCCGTCGCCCCGAACTGCGCGAGCGCGCCCCGCGCCGCTTCCGCCATCGGGCTTCCGGGCGCCAGCTCGAGCACGCGGTTCCACGCCGTCCGCGCGTCCGCCTCGTTGCCGCTCGCCGCTGCGACATTGCCTGCCTCGAGCTGGACCGAGGCGTCGTCGGGCGAGCGCCGGAGCGCCTCGGCGATGTCCCTCGCCGCGCGCGGCAGGTCGCCCGCGCGGCGCGCCAGCGTCGCCGAGAGCAGCCAGGCCAGCGGATCGTCGCCGGCCGTCTGGAGAGCCTTGTCGATGTCGGCGCGCGCCGCGTCCATGTCGCCCGAAGCGACCATGGCCCGTGCGCGGTCGAGATGCGCCTCGCCGAGATCGAGCCCGGCGAGCGCCCCCGTCGCCAGCGCCGCGTCGATCGCCGAGCGCGCCTTGCCCGCATCGCCCGCCGCGAGCCAGGCATTGCCGGCCTGCGCCCAGTAATTGGGGGCGCGCGCGTCCTTTCTGGTCTCGGCCTCGCGCGCCGCGTCCTCGAACGCGCCGGCCGCCGCCGACCATTTCCCCTGGTTCGCATAGGCGACGCCCAGGCATTGGCGCGCCAATGCCCCGCCGCCCTCGCTCCGCCACTGGATCGCATCGCTCTGCCCCTTCGCCGGATCGCCCGTCGCCAGGTCCATGCACTGGGCGAATCGCGGCGGTTCCCCGGGCGCCGCCGCGGCGGGGGCGTCCTGGAGGGATAGCAACAGGGTCAGGAGCATAGGGCGATCACATCCTCGAGCGCGCGGACGATCAGCGCGAGGTCCTGCTCGCGCGAAAGCCGGTGGTCGCCGTCCTTGACGAGGATCGTCTGCACCGCGTCTGAACGGATCATCGCGGCGAATTGCGGCGCGCGCTCCCACGCCACTTCCTTGTCCCGCTGCCCCTGGAGCAGCCGTACCGGCCCGTCGAACGCGATCGGGGAGACGAGGACGCGGTTGGCCTCGCCCGAGGCCCAGAAGGCGCGGGTGGTGACGGTCGGCGCGTCGCCATAGTCATTGGGCGCCTCGATCCGGCCGTTCTGGAGCAGGGCAAGCTTCTGCTCCATGGTGAAGCCCCAGTCGGTGAAGTCGGGCGCCGCTGCGATCCCCACCATGCCGACGACGCGCCCGGGCCGCGCCTTGGCGACCAGCGCCATGATCCACCCGCCCATCGACGAGCCGACCAGCACCACCGGCTCCTGCACGACCTCGTCGATCATCCGGAGCGCGTCGTCGCGCCAGGTGGCGAGCGTCTCGCTCTCGAATTCGCCCTCGCTCTCGCCGCAGCCGGCATAGTCGAAGCGCAGATAGGCCCGGCCGTTCGCCCTTGCCCAATGCTCGAGATGCAGCGCCTTGGTGCCGTTCATGTCCGAGGCGTACCCGCAGAGGAAGACGATGGTGGGGCCGGCGCCCGGCGTGTGGCGATAGGCGAGCGCGGGGCGGG
>CBIFVW010000074.1:0-14599 GCA_966186155.1 uncultured Sphingomonas sp. | reverse complement strand
TCTTCGTGCCGTCTTGGAAATCCGGGGGGATTCGATGTACGACGATATGTCCGACGTGATGGATACGGTCCGGCTGAGCGCGGTCTTCTCGAACATCGCGGCGAGACGGCTGGCCGACATGGCGCGCCAGGCAAAAAAAATTTCCCCAAGGGCGACGTGGCGGTCAGCCTCGGATCGCGGGCGCAATCGCTGCTGATCGTCCATTCGGGATGGCTCGCGCTGCGCGCGACGCATCATCTCGGCACCGAGCTCATCCTGTCGATCCTGGGTCCGAGCGACTGCCTCGGGATCCCGGAGCTCGTCCTGTCGGCGCCGGCCGAGGCCGAAGCGGTGGCCGGCGCCGATTCGGTGCTGCTGTCGATCCCGTGGCGGATCGTCACCGAGCTCTGGTACTCGGCACCCGAGTTCCGCATCGCGATCGAACGCGAGCTCGCGCGCGAGCTACTGCTGCTGCGCTCGCGGCTGACGACCTTCGCCTTCTCCTCGCTCGAAGGCCGGATCGCGGCGTTTCTGCTCGAGGTCGAGCGGATCGCCCGGCGGACTCCTTCGTTCCGGCTGACCCAGCGGATGATCGCCGATGCGGTCGGCGCGAGCCGCCCCAAAGTTAACCGCTGCCTGAAGGCGCTCGAGCGGCACGGCGTGGTGGTGTGGCACCATGGCGCGCTCCCGGAGATCCGCAGCCGGGAGGTGCTGATGGGGCTGTTGTGAGGCTCAGGCGAGGGGACGCGTGATCTCGCAGCCGATCCGGGCATCGGGATAGATGTCGAGTTTCATCGAACGCACCGTGACGCGGGCGACGCGCGGATCGGCGAGGGCGAGCGCCGCGACTTCCTCGCAGAGGGTCTCCTGCAGCTCGAAATGCCGGGATCCGGCGAGCGCGTGGATCGCGGCGCGCAGGAAATCATAGTCGATCACTGCGTCGATCCGGTCCTCGGGCCGCGCGGGATAGCGGCAATGGAGCGCGACGTTCAGCATCACGCGCTGCGGCGCCGCGCGTTCCTCCGGATGGATGCCGAGGCCCATGCGGAGCTCGAGCCCCTCGAGCAGGATCGTGTACTCAGCCATGCGGGCGGGTCCGGCCCTCGAACATCACGTCGCCGTCGCGGGGGAGGAAGCGCTGGCCGCAGTCCACGAATATGTTCTGCCCGGTGATGCTGGGGGCGGTGAGCAGCTGCTCGACCGCCGCGGCGACGTCCGCGAGCGCGACGGGCCGCTGGAGGAGGTTCCGGCGCGCATGCTCCGCGAATGCCGCGTCGCTCTGGTCGAGGCTGGGCAGAGTGAGGCCGGGCGAGACGGCGTTGACGCGGATGCGCGGCGCCAGCGCCCGCGCCATCAGCTCGGTGGCGGCGGCGAGCGCGGCCTTGCTCAGCGTGTAGGTGAAGAAGTCCGGATTGAGATTGGCGACCTTCTGGTCGAGCAGGTTGACCACCGCGCCCTCGTCGAGATCGTCCTGCGCCGCCAGCGCGGAGGCGAGCGCGACCGGCGCGCCGCAATTCACGCGCATGTGCCGGTCGAGCAGGTCGAAGTCGGTGAGCGGCAGCGCGTCGAAGGCGAATTGCGACGCGTTGTTGACCAGGCCGCCGACCGGCCCGCCCAGCCCCTCGCGCGCGGCGGCGATCAGCGCGGGCGCGCTCGCCGCTTCGGCGAGCTCGCCGGTGACCACGCAGGCATAGCCGCCCTCGGCTTCGATCTGCGCGCGCAGCGCCTCGGCCGCCTCAGGCGCGTGATGGTGATGGATCGCAACGGCGTGGCCGCGCAAGGCGAGCCGCCGCGCGATCGCCGCGCCGATCCGTTTCGCGCCGCCGGTGACCAGGATCCGCACGCTAATAGCCCATCAGCGCCAGCACCTCGCGCCGGCTGCGCTCGTCCTCGCGGAACACGCCCATCATCCGGCTGGTGACCATGCCGACCCCCGGTGTGCGCACGCCTCGCGCGGTCATGCAGCTGTGGCTCGCCTCGATCACCACCGCGACGCCCTGGGGATGAAGCTGGTCCCAGATGCAGTCGGCGACTTCGGCGGTGAGGCGCTCCTGTACCTGCAGCCGCCGGGCGAAGGCGTGGAGCACGCGCGCGAGCTTGGAGATGCCGACCACGCGGTCGTTGGGCAGATAGGCGATCGACGCCTTGCCGATGATCGGCGCCATGTGATGCTCGCAATGCGATTGGAAGGGGATGCCGTTGAGCAGCACGATCTCGTCATAGCCGCCCACTTCCTCGAACACGCGCGAGAGGTGATGCGCGGGCGTCTCCTGATAGCCCTGGCAATATTCCTTCCATGCGCGCGCGACGCGTTCGGGCGTGTCGACCAGTCCCTCGCGCGTGGGATCGTCGCCCGCCCAGCGGATCAGCGTGCGGACCGCTTCGGCGACTTCGGGCGGGACGGGGATCTTGGGCGGCGGCGCGACGATGTCGCCGTCCTCCGGTCCGTCATGATCATGTATCATTTTTTCTGCATTCCTTGGCCCGGATCGGCTTTACGTTACGGCATCTGCGATTTGCACAGAATATCGGTGTTGCTCTTCTGTACCGCCTCGGGAAAAACGGCAGGAAACCTCGGGGTTCCATGCCGCATCCCCGTTGACGGCCAGAAAAATGCAGCGTTAGTTTCGCCGGCGACAAAAGCAACGCCGCGCACCGCCATCAGGCCGGCGCGGACCCAGGAGGGGGATGCGACTCATGAAGAAGCTCGAACTGCTCGCGGCGACTGCGCTCACGCTGTTCCTTGCCACGCCTGCCTTCGCGCAGGAGACGCCGCCCGCCGACGACACCAGCAGCCAGGAATATCAGTCGGCCAACGACATCGTCGTGACCGCCACCCGCCGCAACGAGACCGTGCAGGACGTGCCGATCGCGATCACCGCGATCGGTCCCGAGCTGCTCCAGAATGCCGGCGTCGACAATGTCCGCGACCTCGAGCAGCTCGCGCCGTCGGTGCAGAGCTCGACGGGCCAGTCCTCGGCCACCGGCACCACCATCTACATCCGCGGCATCACCACGGGCGGCGACAATCCCGGCTTCGAGCCGGCGGTGGGCGTGTTCATCGACGGCGTCTTCCGGGCGCGCGCCGGCGTCGCGATCTCCGAGCTTCCCGAGCTCGAGCGCGTCGAGGTGCTGCGCGGGCCGCAGGGCACGCTGTTCGGCCGCAACACCTCGGCGGGCGCGCTCAGCATCTACACCGCGCTGCCGCAGTTCGAGACCCACGGTTATGTCGAGGGCATGTACGGCAACTACAATGCCTATGGCATCAAGGGCGCGATCACCGGGCCGGTGAGCCAGTCGATCGCGCTGCGGATCGACGCCGGCTATCGCAAGCGCGACGGCTTCATCAAGGACGCCAACAGCGACCGGCGGATCAACGACATCGATCGCTGGAACGTGCGCGCGCAGGCGCTGCTCGACACCGGCGACATCACCTTCCGGCTGATCGGCGATTACTACAAGACCGACGAGCAGTGCTGCGGCGCGGTCTCGGTCGTCCGCGGCTCGCTGGCTCCCGTCATCCAGGGGATCGCCGCCGCGCAGGGGCGGACCGGCCTCTACACCGGCGCGCCGAGCGACCGCATCCAGGCGATGTCGCCCAACCGCGACTATGGCGAGCGCGTCCGCGACTGGGGCATCTCCGGCGAGCTCAATTGGGATCTGGGCGGGGCCAAGCTCACCTCGATCACCGCCTATCGCGACTGGCAGGCGCTCCGGAACCAGGACATCGACTTCTCGGGCATCGATCGTGCCTATCGCGACGGCTATCGCTCGAAGCTCAAGGACTTCACCCAGGAGATCCGCCTGCAGGGCTCGGCCTTTGGCGGCGTGCTCGACTGGCTGGTCGGCGGCTTCTACCTGAACGAGCGCAACGACCTTCGCGACACGGTTCGGTTCGGCAACGACGCCAACCGCTATGTCGACTCGATCTTCAACGCGCTGGCGGGGCCGTCCTTCGGCGGCTCGGTACAGTTCTACGGCTCGCTCGGCGCGACGGTGCCGACCCCGGGCGCCGTGTTCCTCAACCCGGCGGTGCCGAACTCGCTGCCGGCGCTGAGCGCGGTCTATGGCGCGCAGCTCGCGCCGCTCGTGGGCTGCTTCCGCGCCCAGGCGGGCACGGCGCCGGCCGGCCTCTGCGTCATCCCGGGCTTCCCGTCGGCGCCGATCCCGGGCCTGGCGGCGCTGGCGGCCTCGCCGCTGCCGGGCGTCACGCCGGGGCAGGGCAACAACGACGACCTTTTCGGCGTGAAGACCAACGCCTTCGCGCTGTTCACGCACAACATCATCAACGTGACCGACAAGCTGTCGCTCACGCTCGGCGCGCGCTGGAATCACGAGAGCAAGGATCTGACCGCGTCGATCAACAACAACACGGGCAGCTGCACCTTCTTCAACAATGTGCGGGCGGGCCAGCCGGCGGCGGTCGCCTATGCCAACCTGCTGCGCCAGCTCGGCATCTTCAACAATCTCTACCTGCTGAGCTGCAACCCGGCGATCAACACCGAGTTCAACGGCAACTATAGCGACAGCTTCTCCGACGACGAGATCACGGGCACCGTCAAGCTCGCCTACAAGCTCTCGCCCCAGGTGCTGATCTACGGAAGCTACGACCACGGCTACAAGTCGGGCGGCTATAATCTCGACCAGGCGACCTTCGATTCGGTGCTGCTCGGCGGCAACGGGCCGCAGGGCCGCGACCTGCGCTTCGGCGCCGAGACCGTCGACGCGTTCGAAATGGGTACCAAGCTGAGCCTGAGCCGCGAGTTCAGCCTGAACGTCGCGGGATTCTACCAGAATTTCTACGACTTCCAGTCGCTGGTCTTCTCGGGCAACAATTTCGTGGTCCAGAACGTGCCGAAGACAGTCAGCAAGGGCGTGGAGATCGAGTCGATCATCCGCCCGTCGAACAACCTGACCTTCCAGCTCGGCTACAGCTACATCCGGGCGCAATATTCGAGCAGCAACAACTTCACCGGCACGCCGCTCCAGGGCCAGGAGGGCAAGCAGGTCAACAACCAGCCCAAGCACACCGCGACGGCGTCGGCGACCTGGACTCCGCAGGTCACCGGCGGGCTCAAGGGCCTGGTCCATCTCGACATGCGCTACAACAGCGAAGTCAACATCCCGTCGAGCAACCCGGACCCGGTGACGAGCCGCACCGCGATCCGCAACGAAGGCTATGCGCTGGTCAATGCCAGCCTCGGCCTGCAATCGAACGACGGCAAGATCCGGGGCGAGTTCTTCGTCGAGAACCTCACCAACCAGTTCTACTTCATCACCGGCTTCGCGGTGCCGGAGCAGACCGGCAACTATGCCGGCTATCCGGGCTATCCGCGCTTCTACGGCGTGCGCGCGCGCTTCGGCTTCTGACCGGACGATCGCGAGGGGAGAGGCGGCCGGGGCGCGAGCTCCGGCCGTTTCGCTTTTGACGCCGATCGCTCAGCCGTCGTCGGGGAGGTTCTCCGGGTTCCAGACCACTTCCCACAAATGGCCGTCGGGATCGCGGAAATAGCCGGCATAGCCGCCATAGAAGGTGTCCTGGGGCGGCTTGACGATCTCGGCGCCGGCCTGACGCGCCTGGCCGATCACGTCGTCGACCTCCTCGCGGCGGGCGACATTGTGGCCGATCGTGAAGGCGGTGGAACTGATCTCCGTCGCCGGCAAGCCGCTGTCATGGGCGATGTCGTCCAGTGCCCAGACCGCGAGCTTGAGCCCGCCCGCAAGGTCGAAGAAGGCGACGGCGCCATGCTCGAACTCGCGGCCGACGATGCCCTGCGTGGGCAGGCCGAGTCCGTCGCGGTAGAAGGCAAGGGCGCGCTCGAGGTCGGCGATGCCCAGCGTCAGCACGGAAATTCGGGGCTTCATCGAAACCTCCCGTCAACGGGGTGCTTCGACAACGCCGGCGGGCGCCGCCGGTGTCCCGCGACTCCGGCCTATCGTTCGAACAGCGCGTCGAACCGGCTCTGGGGCAGGAACCACAGCACCGCCACCACCGCCGCGCAGGCGAGCCCTGCCCAGGCCGAGGCGAAGCTCAGCGCGACGCCGCTCGCATAGATCGCCGACGCGACGAACCCCTTGCGCAGCATCCGGCGGTGATAGTCCTGCGCAGCGGCGTCCTGCCGTCCGGTGCGGCGGATCACCATCTGTAGCCAGAGATAGGCGAAGGACGGCAGCATCAGCACGCACATATAGAGGATCGTGGCCTCCCGGCTGAATTCCTGCTCGCCGAGATAGGCGGTGGCGAAGGGGATCAGCGAGAGCGTGAACAGCAGCGCGATGTTCGACCAGACCAGGTCGTTGGTGACGCGGACGGCGTGGGCGAACATGCGGTGATGGTTGACCCAGTAGATCGCGACATAGGCATAGCTCAGCACATAGGCGAGGAACACCGGCCAGAGCGCCCAGAGATGCGCGAGGCCATGCTCCTCGGGCGCCTTCATCTCGAGCACCATGATCGTGATGATGATCGCGATCACCCCGTCCGAGAACGCCTCGATCCGCGTGACGCCGCCATGGCCCTCGGTTTCCTCGGTCATGTCCCCAGCTAAGGACGATGGCGGCCCAAGGTCAAATCACTTTCGTTTCCGAAACGTCTTTCCGGCGGGCCCGACACGCCCTAGGGTCGAGCCGCTTACCAGTTCCCTTGGCTCCACCATCAGACGGGAGGTACGCGTGAAACATCTTCATGTTGCTTTGATTGCGGGAGCGGCCACTGCGCTGGCCGTCCAGAGCGTGCCCGCATCGGCACAGACGGCGCCCGTCACGGCGCGGCCGATGCAGGTCAAACCGGCGACCATCCGCGTGCTCCCCCAGCAGCGGCGGACGCCGGCGAAGCCCGTCAAGCAGCCGATGGTCTTCGTGACCTTCCAGCCCACCGCCACCATCGCTCCCGCCGCGGTCATCGCGATGGCGATGAAGGACTGGACGCCGGTGACCGACGGCGCGGTGATCGGCGGGCCCGAGCTGTTCCAGCGCGACGGCCAGATCTTCCTGATCGCGACCGGCAAGGACCAGGCGGTCCATGGCGCGCGGATCGATCCCGCGACGCTCAAGGCGGACCCGTCCACCTGGACGCTGATCATGGCCGACCAGCCCGCGCTGGGCGGCGTGACCTGCTCGGCCCAGGCGGACGCGACGCCGCATTACGATCCCAGCGAATGCGCCTATCTGACCACCGGCGGCGCGGCGTTCCACTTCTTCATGTGGGACCAATATGGCCTGCTCTCGGGCAGCAGCTTCGCCAAGCCCGAGGGACACAACGCCGGCGCCCGGCCCGCCTACATCCTCAACGAGTACAACACGGTGATCGCGGGCCATTCGAGCCCGCACAAGGTGGTCGTGCCGGAGCTTCTGATGGCGGTGTGGGACGGACAGGACAAGATGTTCGTCAGCGGCGCGAATTTCGGCGATGCGGACGGCTATGGCTGGGACGTGGTGGCGCTGCCCGCAGTGGCGTCGGGACTGGGCTGTGACTTCCGTTGCGCCTATCGCCGCAGCGACGGCCGCGCCGCCATGGTCGTGCTCAAGACCAAGGTCACCGCCGACGAGCCCAACGGCGTCTATGCCGCGTCGTTCCAGCAGCTCGGCCAGCCCACGCCGCCGCTGCCCGGCGCGATCGGAACGCCGGACCTCATCGAGCGGAACGGCGTCAGCCACATCTTCATGAGCCGCACGGGTGGCGGGCTCAGCTATATCCGCGGCGCGACCGGCGTGAACAAGCTCGGCGGAACGCCGGCCTGGGAGAGCTGGCAGGATCTCGGCGGCATGATGACGCCAGGGACCGACCCGAGCTGCGTCCGCTACGGGGCGGGCGGCATCTGTGCGATCCAGGGTCCCGACGGCCGCGTCTATCTCCGGCGCTGGGGCGGTTCGGCCGCGCTGTAGCGCGCAGCGTGCGTAGGGGCCGGGCGATACCCGGCCCCCGCGCCGTCAGTTGCGTTCCTTGTCGACCAGCTTGTTGGCGCCGATCCAGGGCATCATTGCGCGCAGCTCGGTGCCGACCTGCTCGATCGGATGCGCGGCGGCCGCCTTGCGCGCCGCCTTGAGCTCGGGCTGGCCGGCACGGTTGTCGAGCACGAAGTCCTTGACGAAGCGGCCCGACGTGATGTCGGCGAGGACGCGCTTCATCTCGGCCTTGGTCGCGTCGGTGATGATGCGCGGGCCGGTCTTGATGTCCCCATATTCGGCGGTGTTCGAGATCGAGTAGCGCATGTTGGCGATGCCGCCCTCATAGAGCAGGTCGACGATAAGCTTGGTCTCGTGAAGGCACTCGAAATAGGCCATCTCGGGCGCATAGCCTGCTTCGACCAGCGTCTCGAAGCCCGCCTGGATCAAGTGGGTGATGCCGCCGCAGAGCACCGCCTGCTCGCCGAACAGGTCGGTCTCGCACTCTTCCTTGAAGTTGGTCTCGATGATGCCCGAGCGGCCGCCGCCGACGCCCGAGGCATAGGCGAGCGCGACGTCGTGCGCATTACCCGACGCGTCCTGGTGGACCGCGATCAGGCAGGGGACGCCGCCGCCGCGGACATATTCGCTGCGCACGGTGTGGCCCGGGCCCTTGGGGGCGATCATGATCACGTCGATGTCCGCCGGCGGCTCGATCAGGCCGAAATGGACGTTGAGGCCGTGGGCGAAGGCGAGCGCCGCGCCGGGGCGCATGCGGCCCTTGAGGTCGTTCTCCCAGATCGCCGCCTGATGCTCGTCGGGGGCGAGGATCATCAGGATGTCTGCCCATTCGGCGGCGTCGGAGTTGCTCAGCACCTTGAAGCCGGCGCCCTCGGCCTTCTTCGCCGAGGCCGAGCCGGGGCGAAGCGCGATCGCGACTTCCTTGACGCCCGAATCCCGGAGGTTCTGCGCATGGGCATGGCCCTGCGAGCCATAGCCGAGGATGGCGATCTTCTTGCCGGTGATCAGATTGAGATCGGCGTCGCGATCGTAATAGACACGCATTTCATTCCCACCTTTCGTCATCCCGGCGAAGCCGGGACTTTTCCAAACTTGGCGTGCGCTTGCGGCACGAGACCCCGACTTCCCGGGGTGACGGATGTCAGGCCGCTTCGGCCCCTCTCGAAATCGCGACGATGCCGGTGCGGGCGACCTCGACTAGGCCGAGCCCCCGCATCAACTCGACGAACTTGTCGAGCTTCTCCGATCCGCCGGTGACCTCGAACACGAAGCTCGACGTCGTCGCGTCGACCACCCGGGCGCGATAGACCTCGGCGAGGCGGAGTGCCTCGATCCGGTGGTCGCCGGTGCCCGCGACCTTCACCAGCGCGAGCTCGCGCTCGACATGCGGGCCGAAGGCAGTGAGGTCGGTCACCTTGTGTACCGGCACCAGCCGCTCGAGCTGGGCGTGGATCTGCTCCATCACCGGCGCCGACGCCGAGGTGACGATGGTGATCCGGCTGATCAGGTCGTCGTCGCTGATCTCGCTGACCGTCAGGCTCTCGATATTGTAGCCTCGCGCAGTGAACAGGCCGGCGATCCGGGCGAGGATGCCCGGCTCGTTGTCGACGATCACGGCGAGCGTGTGCCGCTCGCGCTGCTCTTCCTTGATGTGCATGGCTTCAGACCAGCGCCTTGGCTTCGTCGTCCATTTCGCCAGAGACTTCGGCGGCCTGGAGGAGCATTTCGGTATGGGCGGCACCCGATGGGATCATCGGGAAGCAGTTGGCGAGCTTGGCCACGCGGCAATCGACGATCACCGGGCCGTCGTGGTGGAGCATCGCGGCGATGCCGTCGTCGAGTTCCGCGCGCTTGTCGATGCGGATGCCTTTCCATCCGTAAGCCTCTGCAAGCTTTACGAAATCCGGCAGCGCGTCGGAATAGCTCTCCGAGTAGCGCGACTGATAGGTCAGCTCCTGCCACTGGCGGACCATGCCCATATATTCGTTGTTCAGGATGAAGATCTTCACCGGCAGGCGATATTGGGTCGCCGTCGCCAGTTCCTGGATGTTCATCTGGATCGAGGCCTCGCCGGCGATGTCGATCACCAGCGCGCCCGGATTGCCGAGCTGCGCGCCGATCGCGGCGGGGAGGCCGTAACCCATCGTCCCCAGGCCCCCCGAGGTGAGCCACTTGTTGGGGTCCTCGAAGCCGAAATGCTGGGCGGCCCACATCTGGTGCTGGCCGACCTCGGTGGTGATGATCGGCGCCTTGTCCTTCGTCGCCTCCCACAGCGCGCGGATCGCGCGCTGGGGCATGATCGCGTCTCCGCTCTCCTGGAAATCGAGGCATCGGGTCTGGCGCCAGCCCTCGATCCGGCGCCACCATTCGGAAAGGTCCGGACGCGGATGGCCGCGGCGCCGCCAGGTGTCGAGCATCGCCGCGAGCGCCCGCCCGACATCGGCAATGACGGGCAGGTCGACCCGGACGTTCTTGTTGACGCTCGACCGATCGATGTCGACATGGATCTTGGCGCTGTTGGGCGCGAAGGCGTCGAGCCGGCCGGTGACGCGATCGTCGAACCGCGCGCCGAGCGCGATGATGAGGTCGGCCTTGTTCATCGCCCAATTGGCTTCGTAGGTGCCGTGCATCCCCAGCATCCCCAGCCATTGGGGATCCGAAGCGGGGAAGGCGCCGAGGCCCATCAGCGTCGAAGTGACCGGCGCGCCCGTGAGCGCGGCCAGCTCGCGCAGCAGCCGCGCGCTTTCGGGGCCGGAATTGATCAGGCCGCCGCCGGTGTAGAAGATCGGGCGCTCGGCCGCGGCGAGCATGTCGACCGCCTTCTCGATCGCCGCCATGTCGGGATCGACCTGCGGGCGATAGGTCTTGTGCCGGATCGGCCCCGGCGCCGCGGCGGGCGCGGTCGCGACCTGCACGTCCTTGGGGATGTCGACGACCACCGGGCCCGGCCGCCCCGAGGTGGCGATGTAGAAGGCCTCGCGCACCGTGTCCGCCAGCCGCGCGGGGTTCTTCACGAGATAATTGTGCTTCGAGCAGTGCCGCGTGATCCCGACGGTGTCCGCCTCCTGAAAGGCGTCGGTACCGATCAGCGCGGTCGGGACCTGGCCGGTGATCACGACCATCGGGATCGAATCCATCAGCGCGTCGGTGATGCCGGTGACCGCGTTGGTGGCGCCGGGTCCCGAGGTGACGAGGACGACGCCCGGCTTGCCGGTCGAGCGCGCATAGCCTTCGGCGGCGTGCGTCGCGGCCTGTTCGTGGCGGACGAGGATGTGGCGGATCCGGTCCTGCTTGAAGATCGCGTCGTAGATCGGAAGCACCGCGCCGCCCGGATAGCCGAACACGACCTCCACCCCGAGATCGCACAGCGTCTCGATCAGGATGTCTGCTCCGCTCTTCTCGGTCACGTCGGCCTCCATTGCTGCAGTGCGCCATAGCACCGCTGGAAGGGCGCTGCTAATCGCACGAAAACTACGCGTCAAGCCATTTCATAGCAATTTAGTTTCAAATTTACCAATCAGGACGTTTGTTTCTGTCTCGCTCGTGCGCTCCCATTCGGCCGGTGGTTGACGGCGGAACCAGGTGTACTGGCGCTTCGCATATTGCCGCGTCGCCAGCGAGCCCGCGAAATGCGCTTCCGCAAGGTCGCTCTCGCCGGTGAGGACCAGACCCACTTCGCGCACGCCGATCGCGCGGAGCAGGGGGGCGTCGGCGGGGATGTCGGTGCGGGCGAGCAGCGCCTCGACTTCGCCGCGCGCGAGGCCGGCCATGTGGCGGAAGCGCCGGTCGATCCGGTCGGCGAGCCAGTCGCGGTCGGGCAGCAGGATCAGCGGGGCGATCCGGTACGCGTCGCCGATGCCGCCTTCGCGCCGCCGCTGCCATTCGTCGAGCGGCCTGCCGGTCGAGCGCATCACTTCGAGCGCACGGGCGACGCGGCTCGTGTCGCCGGGCCCGAGCCGTGCGGCGGCGGCGGGATCAAGGCGGGAGAGCTCGGCGTGCGCCGCGGCGACGGGCAGGGCGCGGACCGCGGCGCGGACGTCGGGGTCGATCTCGGGAACCGGCGCGATGCCTTCGATCAAGGTCCGCAGATACATGCCGGTGCCGCCGGCGAGGATGGGGAGGCGGCCGTCGCGATGCGCCTCGGCGATCGCGGCGCGCGCCTCGATCGCCCAGCGCGCGGCCGAATAGGCCTCGGCTCCATCGACATGGCCGAACAATCGGTGCGGCGCGCGCGCTTCCTCTTGCGGCGAGGGGCGCGCGGTGAGGATGCGCAGATCGGCATAGACCTGCATCGAATCCGCGTTGATCACGGTGCCCCGATGCTTTTCGGCGAGCGCCAGCGCGAGCGCGCTCTTGCCGCTCGCGGTCGGCCCTGCGATGAGCGCCACCATCGGCCGGTCAGGGGAAACCATGTTCATCGCGACATTGATAGCAGAGGGATTGGCCGCGGGGCAGCTCTCCGAGGCGGCGGACCGGCTGGCCGCGGTGCATTGCGCGCCGGGGGAATCGCGCTGGATCGATGCGGGCCGGGCGGCGGACCTCGCGTTCGCGCACCATCCCGAGGCGGCGCGGGCGGCGCTGGAAGGGGCTTTCCCGGCCACCGACGTGATCGTCCAGCCAGCCGGCGCGCGCGAGAAGAAGCTGCTCGTCGCCGACATGGATTCGACGATGATCACCGTCGAGTGCATCGACGAACTCGCCGACTATGCCGGGATCAAGCCCCGGATCGCCGAAGTCACCGAACGCGCGATGAAGGGCGAGCTCGACTTCGCCGCCGCGCTGGATGCGCGTGTGGCGCTGCTCAAGGGGCTCGAGGAGGCGGCGATCGAGCGGTGCCTGCGCGAGCGGGTCGAGCTCATGCCCGGCGCGGTGACGCTGGTGCGGACGATGCGTGCGCGTGGCGCCACCGCAGTGCTGGTCTCGGGCGGGTTCACGCGCTTCGCCGAGCCGGTGGGCGCGCGGATCGGCTTCGATCGCGTGATCGCCAACCGGCTGGTGATCGCGGACGGGGTGCTCGACGGGACGGTCGCCCGGCCGATCGTCGACAGCAACACCAAGCTCGAAACGCTGCTCGCGATGCGCGGCGAGCTGGGCCTCGATGCGGCCGCGACGCTGGCGGTGGGCGACGGCGCCAACGACCTGGCGATGATCCGCGAGGCCGGGCTGGGCGTTGCCTATCGCGCCAAGCCGATCGTCGCGGCGGCGGCGCAGGCGCGGGTGGACCATAACGACCTAACCGCCCTGCTCCATGCGCAGGGGATCGGGCGAGGGGAGTGGGTGGAGGGGCAATAGCCCCAAGCGACACCGCAAGTGGAGGATACCCCTCCACCAGCCTGCGGCTGGTCCCTCTCCCCCCTTCAGGGAGGAATGAAATGAGGACCCGGCCTACCGAACCCCCTTGCCGAAGGTGAAGCTCAAGCCCACTCCGCCCGAGAGCTGGTCTGCGCTGCCCAGGACGCGGGTGATCGGGGAATCCGCCGCGTCGCCCACCAGCCGGTCGTACTTGGCATAGCCGTACAGGCCCCAGCGCCGGCTGAGCTGATAGGTGGCGGTGGTCGCGGCGCCCAGCGCGTGGACGGCGCCGCCGCCCGCCTCGTACACGGGCAGGCCCGTCCGCGCCGAGACTTCGGGGGTCACGTCGAAATAGGTGCGCCGATACTCGCCGTCGGACAGCGTGACCCGCGGGCCGATCGCGAAGAGCCAGCGATCGCCGTCGCGCGCGACATAGTCGAGCCCGACGCTGCCGATCAGGTCCTTGTGGCCGTTGACGCCGTGGCGCAGCTCGCCGCGGAAGCGCAGCGCAGGCGTGAGCCAGAATTGCGCGAAGCCCCCGACCTCGATCGTGGTGCCGACTTCGTCGATCGCGGTGTCGACGTGCTTGCGGCGCCGGTTCCCCTTGAAATTGAGCGCGGGGCCGATCTCCAGGCTTCCGGTCCGGATCAGCGGCACGCCGAAGCTCTCGTCGGCCGCCTCGAAGACGAAGGGCTCGTCGCCGCGCGCCGTGCTCACGTCGACGAGCGGGCTGAGGCGCACGCTGTCGGCGCCAGGATAGGTCGGCGTGAGCTGCGGGCCGAGCGTGACGCGATAGCGCCGCGGGCCGCCGCCTTCATCCTGGGCATGGACGGGGAGCGCGGCAAGCGCGAAAGGGGCGAGAAGCACGAACCGGATCATCGGCCACCGAACGCGGGGAGGACTGATTTGTTGCGCCTCCGGCACGTTTGATTTCGGCAATCCCCCGCGCAGAAGCGCGGGGGCGCCGAGTGGTCAGCTGTTTCTGGCTGAAACGTAGACGAATTGCGGGTCCGCCTGAGCGAGCGAGCCACCTGCATCGACATAAGTGTAGAAGCGCGCGTTAGACGCCGTCTGGCTGCCCAGCGTGACCGAGCCGGGATGGCCGGACGCATCGGTGTTGAGCGACGCCGCCAGGGCATAGTCGTCGGTGCGGAACGGCTTGTCCCAATTGACGAGATAATCGCCGACTCCGACGCGCGTCACCGACGCGCCCTGACCACCATCGACGACAATGGCGCTGCCGTCCCAGTGGAACTTCACCCAGGGCTCGGCATGGGCCATATCGTAGAGCGAAAAGGCACGGCCCGAAGATATGACGGACTGGGCGCTGGTGGTGGGATCAGTCGATATCTCCTGCTCATATCCGCGGATGGTGTTCCTTTCGCCATTGTCCGCGATCGATGCCGAGAGCGATTTGTACGAA
>CBIFVW010000073.1:0-14628 GCA_966186155.1 uncultured Sphingomonas sp. | reverse complement strand
CTCCCCGGCTTCCACCCCTGGAATCACGACGACCGCGCGCTGATCGGCAAGGCCGAGAGCGACTATCGGGCAGCGATGCCCGCGACGAGCTGAGCATCCGCATCAACGATCCGACAACCTAATTCGGTTAGACCGGGTCTATGCGCTGCGGCGGGGGCTGCCGGGCGCCGGAGATGCGATGTTGGCGGGGCTTGCGCAAAGGGGAGGACAGAGACTCGTATCCGCTTCGCCGCCCCCGCACGCCCTGCTCCGGAACTTGTATGACTATTTCTCCGGCTCGCCCAAATCGGATTCTCCCCTGGTCCGCGAACGGCTCTTGCAGACGATCCTCGATCGACGGATCGTGGTGCTGTTCGGCGCGGTCGGCTCGCTGGCGATCGCGCTCACCGCGATCGATCTGACCTCGGCGCGCTGGCCCTGGCTGTGGCTCGTGCTCGATCTCGCGCTCGCGCTGATCCGTTGGGGCATCATCGTCCGGACCGCCGGGCTCAGCGCCGCGCGCAAGGAACGGAGCATCCCCGCGCTGATGCTGCTCGGCGCGATCTGGAGCCTGTTGCTCGGCATCGCCATCTTCCTGTCGCTCCAATCGGGCCAGCCCGGCCTGATGACGCTCGCCGCGACCATCGGCGCGGGAACCGTGGCCGCGGTCGCGTCGCGCAACGCGGCGACGCCGCGCTTCGCCATGCTCGTGATCCTGCTCATCACCCTGCCGCTCGTCGCCGGCGCGGTCGGATCCGGCTGGCCGGGGATGGGCGTCATGGGCGTGCTGCTGTTGCCGTGGCTCGCCACCTTCTACATGCTCGTCACGCAGAACCACGCGATCATGCTGCGCCTGATCGAAGCCGAGGTGGCGGCGCGGCGGCTCGCCGAGACCGATCCGCTGACCGGATTGCTCAACCGCGGCTGCTATGTCGAGCGGATCCGCAAGCTCGCGGCGCGCGGAGATGCCGCGGGCTACAGCCTGCTCTGCATCGATCTCGACGGGTTCAAGACCGTCAACGACAGCTATGGGCACAGCGCCGGCGACGCGGTGCTGCGCATGGTCACCGGGCGGATGCGCACGGCGCTGCACGGCGAGGGCACGCTGTTCCGCTGGGGCGGCGACGAGTTCCTCGCGCTGCTCGAGACGGTCGACCCCGCCGAATGCGACCGCATCGCCGGACGGTTGATCGATGCGATCTCGGCGCAGCGCTATCCCTTGCCCGACGGTCCGCGCGTCGAGATCGGCGCGAGCGTGGGCAGCGCATGCGCGCAGGACTTCGATCTCGATTGCGAGGTAGTGCTGCAGGCCGCGGACGCAGCGCTCTATCGTGCCAAGGCGCACGGCAAGGGCGTGCATTTCCACCAGGCGGCCGCCTGACCCCTTCAAGGGATCAGGCGGCCATTCGGGTGTCCGGATCCATGTGCCCGCAATCGCCTTCCGTGGAGTCGAGCTCGTAGCGGACGCTGGCGACTTCGCAGCCGCGGCCGCGCGAGTACATGGTCACGATCCGGCCGGTCGGGCGGAAGCCGAGCTTGCGCAGCACCCGGCCCGAGGCGGGATTGTCGACGAAATGGCCCGCGCTCACGCGGCGGATGCCGCGCGCCCGCGCCGCCTGCAGCACGCCGCGCCCCGCCTCGGTCGCGAAGCCGCGGCCCCAGGCGTCGGGAGTCAGCCAATAGCCGAGCTCGTGCGGCTCGTCCTTGTGCTGGCCGATGCCCATGCCGCCGATCAGCCGGACGCCGCCGTCCCGATGCTCGAGGATCAGGAACTTGGGCTCGGCCGGATCGCCGAAATGGGTGAGGAACGTCTCCGCCGCCTCGATGGGGTAGGGCCAGGGCGGGAAGGCGAGGTTGCGCACCACGCTCTCGTGCCCGATCGCCTGGGCCAGCTGGGGGGCGTCCTCGGGCCAGCCGGGACGCAATGTCAGTCTCTGCGTTCGCACGAACATGACCAATCTCCTCGGTCCTGCGGTGCCCCAAGCGCATCACTGTGACGCGCCGGTTTCTCCGCGGTGTCAGGGAGCAAATAAAAAAGGGAGCCGGGGCGACCCGTCTCCCTTTTCAGCTGGTCCGTTCGTCGGACCCGGGTCGCCCTGGTGGGCAACCCGGCCGGTTGCCCGATGTTACTCGGCTGCCTCCGCAATCATGTCCACCGAGCAGAACTTGCGGCCGAGCTTGCCTTCCTTGAAGGACACGCGGCCGTCGACGAGCGCGAAGAGGGTATGGTCCTTGCCCATGCCCACGTTCACGCCCGGGTAGAATTTGGTGCCGCGCTGACGCACGAGGATGTTGCCGGCGACCACTTCCTGGCCCCCGAACTTCTTGACGCCGAGACGGCGGCCCGCGGAGTCGCGGCCGTTGCGGGAGGAACCGCCTGCCTTCTTATGTGCCATGGTCTATACTCCTCGTATCTCGCTTACGCTTCCGCGGCCGGGGCTTCTGCCTCGGCGGGAGCGGCGGCCTTCTTCGCCTTGGGCGCGGCCTTCTTCTTCTCTTCCTGCGCACCGATCGCGGTGATCTTCAGGATCGTGTGGTTCTGGCGATGGCCGTTCTTGCGGCGATAATTGTGCCGGCGGCGCTTCTTGAAGACGATGACCTTCTCGCCCTTCGCCTGCGCGACGATCTCGGCCGAAACGGTCAGGCCGTCGGTCGGCTTGAGCTCGCCGCCTTCGCCCGCGAGCAGCACGTCGCCGAGCGTGACCGTCGAACCGGCCTCGCCGTCGAGCTTCTCGACCACGATCTTGTCTCCCGCGGCAACGCGATACTGCTTGCCGCCCGTGCGCACGATAGCGAACATCGGTCTCTTCTCTGGTTCAAATGCTTGTGCCCGCCCGAGCTAGGCCCCGGCAGGAGGAAGGGCGCAGCTAGGGGAGAAGGGGGCGGAAGTCAACCGGATTTCGTCACCCCGGCGAAGAGGAAAATCAGTGCCGGTGCGTGCGCTTCAGCGTGTAGCGGCCGCCGGCATAGCCGTCGAACAGCCCGTTGATCGCCGGATGGTCGACCGGCTCCTCGCTGTCGTCGGCCACCAGATTCTGCTGGCTGACATAGGCGATGTAGCTCGAATCGGCGTTCTCGGCGAGCAGGTGGTAGAAGGGCTGGTCCTTGCGCGGGCGTACGTCCTCTGGAATCGCCTCGTACCATTCGTCGCTGTTGGCGAAGACCGGGTCGATGTCGAAGATCACGCCGCGGAAATCGAAGAGCCGGTGCTTCACCACGTCGCCGATCGCGAAACGGGCGGTCGCCACGGGCGGCATCGGAACCCCGGGTTCGTAGGGAAGCGAGGAACCTGGCGTCTGTGTCATGCGACCAATTTAGTGTGTCCTGCCTTCCGCACAAGCACTGCGCTTGCGATCCTCGATTCCGTGCGCTAAGGGCCCGCGCTCTATCGACCGGCGCGCCGGTCCCGGACCGGGACGAAAGCGTGTCCTTCCCTAGCGGAGAGGTGGCAGAGAGGTCGAATGCGCCGCACTCGAAATGCGGTTTACGGGCAACCGTAACGTGGGTTCGAATCCCACCCTCTCCGCCATAGAGGCAGCGATATTCGAGGCTTAGCCCCGCCTCAGAGAGGCTGGCCCAGGATCGCTTCCACTTCGCCGCGATAGGTGCGGCTCAGCATCAACCGCGTCCCCGTCTTGAGGATCACTTCGAACTCGCCGTGCGTGCGGCGCTCCAGGCGCTCGATCGACCGCACGTTGACGATGTGCGATCGGTGAATGCGGACGAAGCGGAAAGGGTCCAGCCGGTTCGCGACTCCCGCGAGTCCGGCGCGATAGAGGAACGCCTCCCCCTTCGAATGCACGGTCACATAGACCCCGGCCGCCTCGATCCAGTCGATGTCCTCGGTCATCAGGAGGCGAGTGGTGTCGCGGGACTTCACTGCGATCCAGTCCCAGATCTCGCCGGGCTTGGCGCGCCTCGCGATCAGCTTGAGCAATTCCGGCCCGAAGGCGCCCGTGCCGTCGGAATCCGTGGGCCGAGGCTCGCGCAGGCGTTCCTTGACGCGCTCCATCGTCCGTTCGTAGCGCCGGTCGCTGAACGGCTTCAGCAGGTAATCGATCGCCTCCACTTCGAAGGCCCGGATGGCGAAATGGTCATAGGCGGTGACGAACACCGTGAAGGGCATGTGTTCGGGGCCGATCGCTTCGATCACTCCGAAACCGTCGACCCCGGGCATCTGCACGTCCAGAAATATGACGTCGGGTCGTTCCTCCTGGATCATCTCGATCGCGGCCACGCCGTTCTCCGCCATCAGGATGGCGGCGATATCGCCGTCCTTCGCCAACAGGTCGGAGATACGCCGGCGCGCCGGCGCCTCGTCATCGACGACCAGCGCACGGATGGGCCTAGGATTCGACGCCACGCGCCTCGGTTCCGGTGCTGCGCAGGGGAATGCGGATCGCCACTTCGGTGCCAGCGCCCTTGCGCCGCGAGACAGTGAAGTCGTGACCGCCCGGCTCGGCATAAAGCGCCTGAAGCCGCTCGCGCGTCACGCCGATCCCGAGGCCCGCAGAGGTTTCGACCTTCCATTGGGGCGGCAGGCCGACGCCATCGTCGAGCACCCTGACGTGCAACTGACCGTCGACATGCTCGGCCGAGACCAGGATGTTTCCGCCGGACAAGCGGCCCTCGAGTCCATGCCGAATGGCATTCTCGACAAGCGGCTGAAGAAACATCGACGGGACCAAGGCCGATAGGGTTGCGGGCTCCACTTCGATCCGGACGGCGATCCTGTCGCCGAAACGAAGCTTCTGGATGGCGAGATAGCGGTCCAGCAGCGCGAGCTCCTGCGCCAGCGTTATCTCCTTGCTGCCCTGACAATCCAGCGATTGCCGGAGCAACACGCCCAGATCCTCGATCATCTCCCTGGCGAGCTCGGGATCGGCCGCGAGCTCGGACGAGATGGCATTGAGGGTGTTGAACAGGAAATGCGGCTCGAGCTGGAGACGTAGCGCGTTCAGGTGAGACTCTACCAACCTCTTCTCGACCCGTGCCAGCTCGACCTGGCTGCTCAGATAGCGGTTATAATATTTCAGGGTCTGCAGGACTCCGATGATCGCGCAATAGGTTCCCCATCCACCCAGATAGAAGTAGATCGCGAATTCGGCGTTCCGCAGCGGATTCCACCATATGGTCGGAATCGGATACAGGACCAGACCTGCGAGAACGGTATGGGCAAGGCTGAAGGGTATGCTCAGCGCCAGGTGCTCGGCGGCGACACGCACGACGCTGTGACCCGCTGAGGTCAGCCTGCGATCCACCAGCAATATCACGGGCGTGAGCAGCGCCCAGGTCCAGGCTTCGACGAATTTGCCGATGGTCTCGGACCATTGGAAGCCGTCCAGCATGTCCGGAACGGCGATGAATACGCCGACGGCCGTCCATAAGGCGAAGATCAAGGCCGCGGGCGTCAACTTCACGTACCAGGCCCGACCCAAAATCTTCCCCTCCGCCGCAGGGGGTAATCCCATCGCGCGGGGCGAATCAAGTCGGGACGCTAGCTCGGGCGCGGCGTAGTTCATGGGCATCACTATCGATCAATCCGGAAGCCGGTTGAAGACTCTGTCGCGGAACATTGGCGGCGGGAGCGGGTGAGATCGGCAAACGAATGCCCTGACCCCGGGCGATAAGCGGCCCGCTATCTGCAAGCCGGCGGGTGCAACCGCTGCCAATCTCCCTTCTGTAACCGGATACGGCAAGGTCCCGCAGGGTACGGCTTCGGAAATGTTACGAAACGGATCAAGGCTTGGCGAAGCGGCTCCAGGATTTGCGAGCCGGATCGGTGGGTAAATAATTGCATTGAAAATCAGCATCTTCCGCGAATGTTTGCGCTAACATTTTGTGGACTCGACCCGGCGTTTGTGGCCTTTGTCCTGACGTGTGAGCGGTCCGCTCGCCCGGCCTTCGTGCCGGCGAGTGAGAAACTGCGGCCGCCGGAAGAAAGCGGCACGCGCGAAGGATGAGGGGAGGATAATGGTGCAGAATTCACGACGTCGGTGGCAGGTTGCGGCGAAGGGCGGCGCTTCGCTGCTCGCATTGATGGCCGCGGGCTTCGTCGCCCCGGTTCTGGCGCAGGAATCCACGGCGCTTGCCGCGCAGGATGCGGGGGGTACCGACCAGGACCAGAACGACGCGATCGTCGTCACGGGCCGGCGCGCGGCGCTCCAGTCGGCGGACGATCGCAAGAAGAACGCGGAGACGATCATCGACTCCGTCGTCGCCGACGATGCGGGCAAGCTTCCCGACAATTCGATCACCGAAGTGCTGCAGCGCGTGGCGGGCGTCACGATCGTCCGCTTCGCTGCCTTGGGCGACCCCGATCACTATTCGGTGGAAGGCTCGGGCATCCAGGTCCGCGGTCTCACCGGCGTGGCGTCGCGCCTCAATGGCCGCGAGATCTTCAGTGCCAACAACGGCCGCGCGCTTCAGTTCGCCGACGTCACGCCCGAGATGATGGCGGCCGTCGACGTGTACAAGGCGTCGACCGCCGACCTGATCGAAGGCGGCACCGGCGGCCAGATCGACCTGCGCACCAAGGTGCCGTTCGACTATTCGGGCGGCTTCCACGTCGCTGCCACCGGCGAGCTCAGCATGGGCGACCTCGCGCGCAAGGCGGATTTCTCGGGCTCGGTCCTCGTCACCAAGCGCTGGTCCACGCCGATCGGCGATATCGGCATCCTGGGCGACTATGCCTATAGCCGGCTGAGCTCGACCTCGCATTTCTTCCGCGTCGAGCCCTATTTCAAGACCCGCGTCAGCGGCACCGACTATTACATCCCGGGCGGCTATACCTTCGGCGAGGAGCAGTTCCAGCGCACCCGCACCGGCATCTACGGCGCGGTGCAATGGGCCCCCTCGCCGGACCTGACCTTGACCGGAACCTTCTTCCAGTCCCGGTACGAGAACCGTTCGGGGGACTGGGGCTCGTTCGTCTCGTCGCAGAGCCTCGCGGTCGATCCCGCGAACAGCAAGTTCGACGCGAACAACATCCTGATCTCGTCGCCGTCCTTCTACAATCGCGATCCCGTCACCTTCCTGCCGGGCGGACCGATCAACACCGGCGGCAACAAGGGTGCCTATGAAAGCAACACCCGCACGCGCGACTATTCGCTGAGCTTCAACTGGTCGCCATCGGACAGCCCGCTGTCGATCAAGGGCGCGGTCCAGCGCGTCGAATCGGCGCAGATCTACACGCGCCTCGACGTGTTTCGCGACGTGGCGTTCCCGTCGGGCTTCGGAATGGACTTGAGCGGCGACCTGCCGGTGGTCACCGTGCCTGCGGGCACGCAGGCCGCGTTCCTCAATCCGGCGAACTATTTCTGGACGGCGACGATGCCGCACGACGAGAACAACAAGGGGCGTCTCGATTCGGCGAATCTCGACCTGGAATACAAGTTCGACGACAGCTTCTTCCGCTCGATCAAGGCCGGCGCTCGCTATGCCGAACGGACCGAGCGCGATTTCGCCAACGGCTACAACTGGTCGGCGCTGGGGCGCGGCTGGAACGGCGATCCGCAGCTGACCTATGCCAATGCCGCTCCGGGCGACGTCGAGCTGCACGTCTTCAAGAACTTCTTCCACGGCGAAGCGACCCTTCCCGCGAACCTGATGTTCGCCACTGACGATCTGGTGCGCGAGTTCAACCGGAACCTGCTCCACTCGCCGCCGCCCGCGGGCTTCTGCACCGGCCGCGAGTTCGATTGCTCGGCCTCGGGCCCGCTGCAGAACTCGACCTATGGCGGTCCGGGCATCCGGCCGGTCGGCTTCGTCCTGCCCGGCGACCGGGTCGACAACAAGACCAGGACCGCGGCGGGGTACGTGCTCGCCCGCTTCGGCTCGACCGAGCCCGGCGGGATGTCGGGCAATGTGGGCGTTCGCGTCGTGAACATCCGCAACGAGGGAAGCGGCTATATCCAGCAGAACGGCTCCACCTTCGTGCGCAACGGCCAGACCCAGTCGCTGGGCTCGCAGTTCATCCCGCGCGGCGGCAAGGCGGACTTCACCTACGTACTGCCGTCGATCAACCTGGACTATGCCCCGACCGACAACACCAAGATCCGGTGGGGCTACAACATCACGCTCGATCTGCCGACGTTCCAGGCGCTTCGCGCCTCGGGCTCGATCGGCGTGGCGACGACCGCCAATCCGGCCGGCGGCGGCGCGCCGAACATCTTCACCAACTTCACCGCGGACACGGGCAACCCGCTGCTCAAGCCGACGCTTTCGAACAATCTGGACATGTCGTTCGAATGGTATCCGCGGGCGGGCACCACCTTCCATCTGGCGCCCTTCTTCAAGCGGCTCACGAACCTGCCGATCTACTCGCTGACGACTCGCAACGTGACGGTGGTGTTCACCAACGGAACCAGCGAGAACGTCACCGCCACGGCTTCGGACTATATGAACTCGCCCAAGGCCGCGACGGTGAAGGGCTTCGAAGTCGGGGGCCGCATCTTCTTCGACATGCTGCCCGGCCTCCTCAGCGGCCTGGGCTTCGAAGGCAACTACACCTTCATCGACAGCGAGAATCCGGGCGACCTGTACCGCGACATCAACGGCGTCATTAGGAACGACGCGCCGCTGGTGGGCCTCTCGAAGCACAACTTCAATGCGACCCTGCTCTATGAGCGCAAGGCCGTGTCGGCGCGGATCGCCTATTCGTGGCGCTCGCGCTACCTGCAGTCGACCAACAGCAACGGCACCAATCCGACCTACAATTTCTACACCGCCGCCAATGTGAACAACGGAGGCGTTCAGATCGCGTTGCCGGTCTATGGCGGAAACTATGGTCAGCTGGAGGCCGGCGTGCGCTTCAAGGTAACCGAGAACTTCTCCTTCGGTATCCAGGGGACCAACCTCACCAACTCGATGCAGCGCACGATGATGGGCGGCTATCCGGGCGGCAAGCTCCTCGGGCGCAGCTGGTTCCAGACCGACAGGCGTATCAGCACCGGCATCAATCTGGCATTCTGACACCCTCCTGGTGGCGGGCTGCATCGGGCCCGCCACCGTTTTTTGCTCGGAGTGCATCGATGGTTCTCGGTCGCCGTCAGATCCTGGTCGTGGGCGGCGGAACCGCCGGCTGGCTCACCGCGGGATATCTCGCGCGGATGCTCGGCGCCGACCTTCCCGACGGGATCGCGATCACCTTGGTGGAATCGCATGACATCGGCATTCTCGGCGTCGGCGAAGGCACCTTCCCGACGATCCGTAAGACGCTTGCGCGGATCGGGGTCGATGAGGCCGAGCTCGTCCGCCGCTGCGGCGCAACCTTCAAGCAAGGCGCCAAGTTCGTCCATTGGCGGCACGCGCCGGGCGCGCCGGGGCACGACCATTATCTTCACGCCTTTCAGGAAACCGACGACCGTGAAGGGCCGGAGCTGCTCCCATACTGGCTGCTCGGCGTCGCCGGCGAGGCCAATTGGGACGAGGTCAACACCCCGCAGAAGCGCGCCGCCGACGCGCACCGCGCACCCAAATTGCCGAGCCATCCCGACTTTGTCGGGCCGCTGAACTATGCCTTCCACTTCGACGCGGTGTCGCTCGCCGCATTGCTGCGCGAGCAGGGCATCGCCAATGGCGTGACGCACCTGGTCGACACCGTCCGGGAAGTGTTGCTCGGCGAGGACGGCGCGATCGCCGGGGTGCGCTGCGCCGAGCACGGCGTCCTGACGGCGGATCTCTATGTCGACTGTACCGGCTTCCGCGCCGAGTTGATCGGCAAGGCGCTCGGCCGGCCGTGGAAGTCGTGCCGCGACGTGCTCTTCTGCGACAGCGCGATCGCGATCCAGGTGCCTTATCCGCAGGCGGACGATCCGATCGCCTCCTATACGATCTCGACCGCCCAGCAGGCGGGCTGGATCTGGGACATCGGGCTCGAGGCGCGGCGCGGCATCGGCCACGTCTACTCGTCGGCCCATAGCGACGCGGACGAGGCGGAGCGGGTCCTGCGCGCCTATGTCGGCCCCGCGGGCGCGGCGCTGGAGACCCGTAGGTTTCGCTTCGATGCCGGATATCGCGAGGTGAACTGGCACAAGAACTGCGTCGCGGTGGGGCTTTCCAGCGGCTTCTTCGAACCGCTCGAGGCGACCGGGATCGTCTTCTCCGAAGTCGCCGCGGGGATGATCGCCAACCTCTTCCCCTGGGGCGGCGACTTCGAGACCTCGGCGCGTCAGTTCAATGCGAACCTGCGCCGCCGTTACGAGCGCACGCTCGACTTTATCAAGCTGCACTATTGCCTCAGCGAACGGCGCGACAGCGAGTTCTGGCGCGACAATGTCGATCCGGTCTCGGTTCCCGACAGCCTCGAGGAACTGCTCGACCGCTGGCGGTTCCGGCCGCCCAACGAGATCGACATTGACCGGAACGTCGACATCTTCACCGAGTCCAGCTGGCAATATGTGCTGTACGGCATGGGCTGGAAAACCGACCTTTCGGCAAAGGCCGGGGTCTTTCGGTTCGCCGAAGAGGCCAAGGCGGCCTTCGCCACGATCCAGCGGCAGGGCGAATTCGCGGTCCGTCAGCTGCCGTCGAACCGCGAACTGGTCCGTTTCGCGCAGCGGTCCGGCTTCGGCCAGGGCGCCAACGCGGCATGACGCAGCCACCGGCGGAAGCGCCGATCGCCAGCCTGGTGATCGTCGGCGGCGGCTCCGCCGGCTGGATGACCGCCGCCGCCGTGTCGCGGCTCGTGGCGGCAGGCGTGAAGGTCACGCTGATCGAATCCGACGAGATCGGCACGGTGGGGGTGGGCGAGGCGACGATCCCGCCGCTGCTCGACTTCAACGCGGCGCTGGGCATCGACGAGAACGAGTTCGTCGCCGCTACGCAGGGGACGTTCAAGCTAGGCATCGAGTTCGTCGACTGGGGTCGGCTGGGCGACCGCTACATCCATCCCTTCGGCAAATATGGCCGGTCCGCCCTGGGCCTCAACTTCCATCAGATCTGGCTGCGGCAACGCCTGCTGGGCCAGGCGGATACCGATCCCGGCCCGCTCGACGACTATGCGATCGCCATCGCCGCCGCGCGCCGGGGACGGTTCGCCAAGCCGGCCGGCAATCCCGAAGCGGTGCTTTCGGGCCTGAGCTACGCCTATCATTTCGACGCGGGTCTCTACGCGCGATTCCTGCGCAAACATGCCGAGAAGGGCGGAGTCGAGCGGATCGAGGGCAAGATCGGCAAGGTCGAGCAGACGCCGCTCGACGGAAACATCGCCGCCGTCGTCCTCGAGGACGGCCGGCGGATCGACGGGGACTTCTTCGTCGATTGCAGCGGCTTCCGCTCGCTGCTGCTCGGCGGCACGCTGGGCGTGCCTTATCGCAGCTGGCAGCACTGGCTGCCTTGCGACAGCGCGATCGCCGTGCCGACCGCGCTCGACGCTCCGCCGGTTCCCTATACGCGATCGAGCGCCGAGCAGGCGGGCTGGCGCTGGCGCATTCCGTTGCAGCACCGCGTGGGCAACGGCCATGTATTCTCGAGCGCGCATACCGACGACGAGACGGCGATGCGGCGCCTGCTCGACGGGCTCGATACATCGCCCGTCGGCGATCCGCGGACCCTGCGGTTCACCGCCGGCCGGCGCGAGAAGCTGTGGGAGAAGAACTGCGTCGCGATCGGCTTGGCCGGCGGCTTCATCGAGCCGCTCGAATCGACCAGCATCCACTTGATCCAGTCGGGCATCTTCCGGCTGATGGCGCTGTTCCCCGACCGCGGATTCAGTGGAACCGAGATCGACGAATATAATCGCTGGCTCGTCGAGGAATATGAGCATGTCCGCGACTTCATCGTCCTGCACTATCACGCGACCGAGCGCAGCGATTCCGATTTCTGGAACCATTGCCGTACGATGGACATCCCCGACAGCCTCGCGGCGAAGCTCGAGCTGTGGCGCGGTAAGGGGCGAATCTTCCGCGCGCACAACTCGCTCTTCACCGAGGAGAGCTGGATCGCGGTGCTCACCGGACAGAACGTCATTCCGCGCGCGGCCGATCCGCTGACGCGGATGCTTCCGGTCGAGGAAACCACCCGGTTCCTGTCGAGCATGCGCGACATCATCGCGCAGACTGCGGAAGCGATGCCTCGGCACGAGGCCTATATCGCCCAGCATTGCGCCGCGAAGCTGCGGCAGGGCCAGCTTTGACACTCTACCGGCCCGTGAGCCCAGGAAAGGCATGAACGTGAAGCGCTGTCTGCAAGCTGCGCGCCGAAGCGCGATGGCGATCCTGGTGGGCGCGGCAATCGCCGTCATGCCTACGGCGCAGGCCGCGCGGGAGGATGTCCGCCGCATCGACATCGATATCGCCAGGGCCGGCGCGCCACTCGACCGATCCTTCAATTTCTCGGTGGGGGCCGATTATGCCGGCACGCTGATCCGCCCGGACAGCCTCGCCCAGCTCCGGACCGCCGTTGGCGAGCTCGGTTTCCGCTACATCCGCTTCCACGCGATCTTCCACGATGCGCTCGGCACGGTGCGCGTCGTCGACGGCAAGACCATCTACGACTGGACCAGGATCGACCAGCTCTACGACGCGCTGCTCGGCATGGGGATAAAGCCGTTCGTCGAGCTCGGCTTCACGCCGGAGGCGATGGCGACGTCGAAGCAGACGATCTTCTACTGGAAGGGCAATACCTCGCATCCCGAGCCCAAGGCGTGGAGCGCACTCGTCGATGCGTTCGTCCGCCATCTGCGCGGCCGCTATGGGGCCGAGGAGGTGCGCAGCTGGTATTTCGAGGTCTGGAACGAACCCAACCTCGACGGATTCTGGGAGCGGGCCGACCAGCAGGCCTATTTCGCGCTCTACGAAACGAGTGCGCGTGCGATCAAGGCGATCGACCCGAAGCTGCGGGTCGGCGGACCCGCCAGCGCCGGCGCGGCCTGGGTTCCCGAGCTGCTCGACTATGCGGCGAAGCGCGGTGTCCCGATCGATTTCATCGCCACGCACACCTATGGGGTCGATGGCGGGTTCCTCGACGAGAAGGGGCAGGACGACAACAAGCTCTCGACGAACCCGGACGCGGTGGTCGCCGACGTCCGGCGCGTGCGGCAACAGATCGCGGCTTCCCGATCTCCGGACCTTCCGCTGTTCTTCACCGAGTGGAGTGCCAGCTACAATCCGCGCGATCCGGTGCACGATTCCTATATCAGCGCCGCCTATATCCTCACCAAGCTTCGGGCGACGCGCGGCCTGGCGCAGGGGATGAGCTATTGGACCTATAGCGACCTGTTCGAGGAGGCCGGTCCGCCGCCGACGCCCTTCCATGGCGGCTTCGGGCTCCTCAACCGCGAGGGCATCCGCAAGCCCGCCTATTTCGCCTACAAATATCTGAACCTGCTGCGGGGGCGCGAAGTGCCGTCTTCCGACCCCCAGAGCTGGGTCGCGACCGAGGCGGGCCGCACCGCCGCGTTGATCTGGGACTGGCGACAGCCGAAGCAGGCGCTCAGCAACCGGCCCTTCTTCACCAAGGTGCTGCCGGCCCAGGCGGCGCCCATGGCGGAAATCCACTTGGCGGGCCTCGCCCGGGGCAGCTATCGCCTGACGTTCCGCCGGACCGGCTTCCACGCCAACGACGCGCATACGCGTTATCTCGAAATGGGGTCCCCCGCCGCGCTCTCGCCGGCACAGCTGGCCGAGCTGCAACGCCTGACGCGGGACGAGCCCGAGACGAGCGTGACGATCCGCGTCGGCGTGGATGGCCGCCATGTCGCCAAGGTGCCGATGCGCACCAACGACGTCGTCCTGGCGCTGCTCGAGCCGCTCAAATAGCCGATAATCCGGAAAGAGACCGATGGAGCCCACACGCCGCGACACCCTGTTCCTCGCGCTCACCGCCGCGGGAGGTCTCTCGCTTCCGGCAAAGGCTGAGCCGGGTGTCGCCGCCCAGTGGAGGGCCGGCATCGAGGGGCAGCGCAGGCCCGATCTCGGCGACGGGCGCTATATGAATCCCGTGCTCGCCGGCGACCGGCCCGATCCCAATATCCTCAAGGACGGCGACGATTATTACGCCACCTTCTCGTCCTTCCAATATTATCCGGGCATTCCGATCTGGCACTCGCGCGACCTCGTCAACTGGGCGCCGCTCACCGCCGCGCTGACGAAGAACATCGGGTCGGTATGGGCGCTCGACATCGCCAAGCATGACGGCCGCTATTTCATCTACATCCCCGCGCTAGACCCGCAGGATTCGGTCCGGCCGCTCAAGACCTGGGTGATCCATGCCGAGGCCATGCGCGGCCCGTGGAGCGATCCGATCGACATGCGGATCGACAACTATATCGATCCCGGCCACGTCGTGGGGGAGGACGGCAAGCGCTACCTGTTCCTCAACGGCGGCCATCGCGTCCGGCTCCGCGACGACGGCCTCGGCGCCGACGGGCCGGTCGAGCATGTCTATGGCGGCTGGCCGATCCCGGAGGACTGGATCATCGAGGGCTTCGCGCTCGAAGGGCCCAAGCTGCTCCGCAAGGACGGCTGGTTCTATCAATTCTCCGGCCAGGGCGGGACGGCGGGCCCCCCGACCAGCCACATGGTGGTCGTCGCGCGCTCGCGCTCGATCCATGGCCCGTGGGAGAATTGCCCGCACAATCCCATCGTGCGCACCGCGCGCCGCGACGAGCCCTGGTGGTCACGGGGGCACGCAACGCCGGTTCAGGGG
>CBIFVW010000072.1:0-14773 GCA_966186155.1 uncultured Sphingomonas sp. | reverse complement strand
GCGGAACCTCGCGCGCGGCCCGCTGGCGTTCGCGGCGCGAGCGGCGGGCCCGGCCCTTGGGCGCAGGCGCGGGAGCCGGAGCCACCGCCACGGGCTGCGCCGCCGCCAGCTGGACCGGCTTCGGCGCCGGCACGTAGCGCGGCAGCTCGGGCGCCATCCGCGCATCGGCAAGACGAGCCTGGGTCGGCGACAGCTCGCCGAAATGCACCGCGAAGGCGCGGTCGGCCGGTGCCAGCCCACCGAGCCGCCGGAAGAAGGGCGTCAGCGCCTGCCCCATATTGCCGGGCATCATGCTCGACGCGATCTTCTCCGCGCCCGCCACGTCGCCGTTCATCGCGAGGATGAAGGCCCGCGCGCGCCACGCTGCGCGGTCGCTGCGGCGGAGCAGCGGATCGAGCTGTCGCATCGCCTCGGCGGTATCGCCGGTGATGCCCAGCGACAGCGCGTAGCGGCGCAGCGTCTCGTCGCTGCGATCGCCGCTGGCGAGAGCGAGCTTGTAGTCGCGCTGGGCGAGAGCCGGCTGGCCGAGCAGGTCATAGGCGAAGCCGCGATCGGCGGCATAGCGGCTGGCGGGCAGCCCCCGCGCCTCGGCCGCCTGGAACAGGCGCAGCGCCTCGCCCGGGCGCTCGAGCCGGACCAGCGCCATCGCGCGGCCCGCGGCGATTCCCGGATTGGCGGGATCGACTGCCTCGGCACGCTGGAAGAAGGCGAGCGCGGCGGACGTGTCGCCGAGCCGCGCGCTGGTCATTCCCGCGTCGAGCAGCGCCGCGACGTCGCGCGGATCGGCCGCCAGCACGCGCATGTCGTTGGCGAGCCGGTCGGCATCGGGATTGGGCTGGGCAACGACTTCGGTCTGGGCGAGGACGGGCGCGGCGCCCGCCCCCGTCAGGGCAAGCGCGGCCGCGCCAAGAAAGCGAATCCGGTTCATCTCGTCGCCAGCCTGGCCCGTTTTCCGCTGAACCGCCGATGACGCGACCGGCACGGCCCGCCGAGGCGAGCCGCGCCGGCGACGAACGGCCTATTGGTTGTTCTGGCTGCGCAGGAAGCGCGGGATGTCGAGCGGGTCCTTGTCGTCGTCCTCGTCCGCCTTGGCCGCGCCGCGCGAGGCCGAGGCCATGCGCTCGAACAGCGTTCCGCCGGACTTGCGCGCCGGCTTCTCGACGAGCGGAGAGGCTTCCTCGTCGTCGCTGCCGCCGGTCAGCCAGCGGCGGCGGGTCGGTGCCGGGGCGGGCTCGGGCGGCGTCAGCTCGGGCTGGCTCTGCTCCGGGACCAGGCTGTCGGAGCCGAGCAGCAGCTCGTCCGCATCGCCATCCTCGCCATCGTCCACCCAGCCGTCGGGCTCCGCTACGGCCTCGGGCTGCGGTTCGGGCTCATAGGCCTGCGGAATCGGCGCCGAGGAAGTCTCGGGCTCCGGAACCGCGGCCGCCTCGGGCTCATAGGGCTCGGGCTCGGAGAAACCCGGCTGCGGCGTCTCGGCGACCGGCTCCGGCGGCGTCAGCAGGGCGATCGGCGCGGCAGGCTCGGCGGCGGCGGTGCGGCGCGGAGTCGAGAAGGAGAAGACGCGCGGCTGCTCGGCGGTCCGCGGCGTCGCGGCGGGCTGGGCGTCGGCATCGATGCCGGTCGCGACCACCGAGACGCGGATGCGGCCCTCGAGCTCGGGATTGAAGGCCGAGCCCCAGATGATGTTCGCGTCCGGATCGACCAGCTCGCGGATATGGTTGGCGGCCTCGTCGACCTCGAGCAGGCGCATGTCCTCGCCGCCGGTGATCGAGACGATCACGCCCTTGGCGCCGTTCATGCTGACGCCGTCGAGCAGCGGATTGGCGATCGCCTTCTGCGCGGCGATGAGCGCGCGGTCGTCGCCCTCGGCCTCGCCGGTGCCCATCATCGCCTTGCCCATCTCCTGCATCACCGAACGGACGTCGGCGAAGTCGAGGTTGATGAGGCCCGGCATCACCATCAGGTCGGTGATCCCGCGCACGCCCTGCTGCAGCACTTCGTCGGCCATCTCGAACGCTTCCTTGAAGGTCGTGTTCGCATTGGCGATGAGGAACAGGTTCTGGTTGGGGATGACGATCAGCGTGTCGACGTACTTCTGAAGCTCCTCGATGCCCGCCTCGGCGCTCTGCGCGCGGCGCTTGCCTTCGAAGGCGAAGGGCTTGGTGACGACGCCGACGGTCAGGATGCCCATGTCGCGCGCGGCCTTGGCGATCACCGGGGCGGCGCCGGTGCCCGTGCCGCCGCCCATGCCGGCGGCGAGGAACACCATGTGCGCGCCCTCGAGCGCCTTCTGCACCTGGTCGATCGTCTCCTCGGCGGCGGCGCGACCGATCTCGGGCCGCGAGCCCGCGCCCAGGCCCTGGGTGATCTTCGCGCCGAGCTGGATGCGATGGCCCGCGGCGGACTGTTTGAGCGCCTGCGCGTCGGTGTTGGCGACCAGGAACTCGACGCCCTGCACGTCCGCGCGGATCATGTTCGCGATCGCGTTGCCGCCCGCGCCGCCCACACCGATCACGGTGATCTTCGGGGTCAGCTCGTCCACGTCGGGCGGAAGGAAATCGATACTCATCGCCTTGGTCTCCCCAGCGCCCGGCTGTCACAGGCGCGTAATCTATCCCCCGTTCTGCACGAACGCCCCGGGTGACTCTAGAGGAAACGCGAAGTTACCAACGCATTTCTTCTAATAATTAGCCCGGAACGCCGCGATCAGCCGCTGGAACAGCGCTCCGGGGCTCGCCTTGGTCACCATCTGGTGGCGCGCCGGCTCGAGCGTCCTGAGGTCGATCGGATCGGCGGCGGCGAAACGCGCCAGCCCCGCCATCGTCGCGAAGGCCGGGTGCGAATGCGCCTCGGGCAGCGCGACCAGCCCCTTGGGGCGGCCGATGCGCACCGCCGAGCCCAGGAACTGCTGCGCATAGTCGGCCACGCCCTTCAGATCCGCGCCGCCGCCGGTGAGGACGATCTGGCGGCCGGCCGGGTCCTCGAAGCAGAGCTTCCTGAGCTCCTTCTGGATCTCGCCCATCAGCCGTTCCAGCCGCTTGCGGATGATCGCGTTCAATTGCGCCTTGGTGATGCGCGGCCCCTCGGCGCCGTCGTCGGGGATCGCCGGCACTACGTCGATCATCTCGTGATTGTCGCGGGGCGACAGGTTCGCCGAGCCGTGGAAGCATTTGGTCCGCTCCGCCCAGGCGCGCGCGGTGCCGAAGGCCGAGGCGATGTCGTCGGTGATGTCGGCCGATCCCATCGGGATCGAGGCGAGGCCCGAGAGCACGCCCTGCGCGAAGACCGAGACATTGGTCACCCCCGCGCCGATCTCGACCAGCGCGACGCCCAGCTCGCGTTCCTCGTCGGTCAGGCAGGCGAGCCCGGTCGCCACCGGCGCGGCGATGATCGAGCGGACCTCGAGATGCGCCGAACGGACGCAATGGTCGAGGTTGCGCACGGGCGCGCCGTCGGTGGCGACGACATGGATGTCGACGCCGAGCCGCTCGGCGTGCAGCCCCAGCGGGCGCTTCACCCCGGCGAGGCCGTCGACCGTGTAGCGCGTCGGCTGGGCGTGGAGCACCATCTTGCCCTGCGGATCGATCGCGTCGCGGCCGGCGCGGAGCAGCTCGTCGATGTCCGCCTGCTCGATCCGGTGCCCGCCGATGTCGGACTCGAGCTTGACGATGTCGGACAGGAGCCCGCCCGCCGAGAAGCTCACCCAGACGTCCTCGATATTGTGCCCGGCGATGCGCTCGGCCTGCTCGACCGCCTCGCGGATCGCGAGCTCGGTCGCGTGCATGTCGGCGACATAGCCGCGCTTGACGCCGCGGCTCTCGCGCTGGCCGGTGCCGAGCACCACCAGCTCGCCATTGTCGCCTTTCTGCGCGATCAGCGCCGAGACCTTGGACGATCCCACGTCCAGCGCCGTGATCAGCCCTTCCGGTGCCGCCTTCGCCATATGCCCCTATTCCTCAAAACGCCTCACGCCCGATTCAAGCTTATGAATCAGGCTTTTCACCGGAAGGCAACTCCGGCGTTCACTATAATCCCGTCGCCGCCGGCACGCCGATCGCGGCCGGGCGGCGCACCACCAGATTGTCGGGGTCGCGCATGTCGAACCCCAGATTGCCGCGGCCGAGCAGGCGATAGGCACCGTCCTTCTCGGCGAAGGTCTTCAGCGCCTCGCGCGCCTCCTTCTCGCCCTCGGGAAGCTGGAGCTTCTCGCCGGTGTCGAAGATGATGTCCCAGCGCCGGTTGCCCACCCAGGTCGCGGCGCGGACCAGCGGCTTCAATGCCGGCGCGGAGTCCATCAGGTCGCGCCGGGCCGGCTCCTGCGAATTGGCGCCGTCGCCGATCAGCAGTGGCAGGTCGGGCATCGCCTCGCGCGAGACGGGCTGGAGCGGGACGCCCGACGGATCGATCAGCATCAGCTGGCCATGGTTCTGCCAGATCGCCGCAGGTTCGCGCTCGACGATGTCGATCAGCAGCTTGTCGGGCAGCCGCCGCGAGACGCGTGCGTCCTTGATCCACGGGTATTTGAGCAATCGCTCGCGCACCGCGGCGAGATCGACCAGCGGCATCGCGCGCGAATCCTGGTCGAGCACCTGCTGGTAGACCGTCATCCGGTCCATCCGCTTCAGCCCGTCGATCTGGATGTTGTCGACCCTGAGCCCCGCCTCGCCCACTGCCTGCGCGGCGCCGATGCCGATCATCTGCGGCACGCCGAGCCAGGTCGCCACGGTGACCGCGCCGATGCCGAACACGCCCACGATCGTCCAGGTCGCCATCCGCTGGAGCGTCGCCTGGCTGATCGGCAGCGCCGCCAGCGTCTGGTCGATCAGGCCGGGACGCTTGGTCTTGCGCGCCTGCTTGCGCTTCTGCGGCTTCGCCCCTCGCCGGGTGGCCGTGCGTCGGGCGGGGGCGCGGCTCATCCCGCGGTCTCCCGGGCCCCGCACCCCGAGCCCATCGCCTCGTCGACGATCCTCTGGACGAGCTGCGCATAGCTGATGCCGAGATGCTTGGCCTGCTCGGGCACCAGACTGAGCGGCGTCATGCCGGGCTGGGTGTTGACCTCGAGCAGGAACAGCCCGTCGACGCCCTGGTCGTCGTCCCAGCGGAAGTCCGAGCGCGAGGCGCCCTTGCAGCCGAGCAGCCTGTGCGCCTCGCACGCGATCCGCATGCACGCCTCGGCGACCTCGTCGGGGATCTCGGCCGGGAAGACGTGCTCGGTCAGCCCCTCGGTATATTTGGCGTCATAGTCGTAGAAGCCGCTCTTGGGCTTGAGTTCGGTGACGCCGAGCGCCTGGTCGCCGAGCACCGCGGTGGTGAGCTCGCGGCCGCGGATGAAAGGTTCGGCGAGCAGCTCGTCGAATTCCTGCCACGGCCCCATGGCGTCGCGGCTGATCGGATTGCCGTAATTGCCCTCGGCGGTGACGATCGCCACGCCCACCGACGAGCCTTCGTTGACGGGCTTCAGCACATAGGGCCGCGGCAGCGGATCATGCTCGTGCAGTTCCTCGGTCTGCACCATGCGGCCGCCGGGCATCGGAATGCCGTGCGGGATCAGCGCCTGCTTGGTGAGCTGCTTGTCGATCGCGATCACCGAGGTGACCAGCCCGGAATGGGTGTAGCGCACGCCCATCAGGTCGAGCATGCCCTGGACGCTGCCGTCCTCGCCCGGCGTGCCGTGGAGCGCGTTGAACACCAGGTCGGGCTTCGCCTCGGCGATCCGGATCGCGACGTCGCGGTCCATGTCGATCCGCGTCACGCGATGGCCCAGGCTCTCGAGCGCCTCGGCGATGCCCGCGCCCGACATCAGCGAGACCTCGCGCTCGGCCGACCAGCCGCCCATCAGGACTGCGATGTGCAACTTGCTCACTTCTCGACCCCTACACGCTGGATTTCCCACTCCAGCTCGACGCCCGACTTCGCCTTGACCTTGGCCCGGACCTCCTCGCCCAGCGCTTCGATGTCGGCGGACGAAGCATTGCCCAGGTTGAGCAGGAAATTGCAGTGTTTTTCGCTGACCTGCGCGTCGCCGCGCTTGAGCCCCCGGCAGCCCGCAGCGTCGATCAGCGCCCAGGCCTTGCCGCCCTCGGGATTCTTGAAGGTCGAACCTCCGGTTCGCGACCTAAGCGGTTGCGAAGCCTCGCGTTCCGCCGCGATCCGATCCATCTCGGCACCGATCGTCACCGGGTCGCCGGGCACTCCTTCGAACAGCGCCTCGACCACGATCGCCCCCCCTGGGAGCTCCGAGTGGCGATAGGTGTAGCCCAGCTGCGCCGCCGGCCAGGTCTCGATCGTCCCGTTTCGAGTCACCACGGTCGCCTCGACCAGGATATCGCTGGTGTCGCGGCCATAGGCGCCCGCATTCATCCTGACCGCGCCGCCGACCGTGCCCGGAATGCCGCGCAGGAACTCGAGCCCCGCGATGCCCGCGTCGCGCGCCGCGCTCGCCACGGTGATCCCCATCGCCGCCCCGCCCGCGCGCACGCGGTTTCCCGGCTCCACCGAGACCCTCGCCATCGCCTTGGGCAACCGCACCACCACGCCCGGCACGCCGCCGTCGCGCACGATCAGGTTCGATCCGACGCCCACGGGCAGCACCGGCACCTCGGGATCGAGCGCCGCCAGGAACGCCGCGAGGCTCTGCACATCGTCGGGGCGCACCAGCCATTCGGCCGGGCCGCCGGTACGGAACCAGATGAAGTCGGCAAGGCTGCCCTGATGCTCGATCGTGCCGCGCAGCGGGGGAAGCGCGGTGCAGACTGCGCTCACGCCGCCGCCTCCGCGCGCGCCTCGCTAATGCCGTCGGCAAGGCCTGCGGCCCATTTGGTGATGTCGCCCGCGCCGAGGCAGATCACCATGTCCCTGGGCTTCACCACCTCCGCCAGCGCCCTGGCGAGCGCGTCGGCATCGCCGATCGCCTGCGCCGAGCGATGCCCGCGCCGCCGGACGCTCTCGACCAGCGCGTCCGAAGTGACGCCTTCGAGCGGCAGCTCGCCCGCGGCGTAGACCGGCGTCACGAACACCATGTCGGCATCGTTGAAGGCCTGGGCGAAGTCTTCCATCAGATTGCCGAGCCGCGAGAAGCGGTGCGGCTGCATGACCGCGATCACGCGGCCCTCGGCGCTCTCGCGCGCCGCGGCGAGCACCGCGCGGATCTCGACCGGGTGATGGCCGTAATCGTCGATGATCACTGCGCCGTCGACTTCGCCGACCCGCGTGAAGCGGCGCTTGACCCCGCCGAACTTGGCGAAGCCCTGCTGGATCGTCGCGTCCGGGATGCCGAGCTCGAGCGCCACACCGATCGCGGCGAGCGCGTTCTGGACATTGTGGCGGCCGGGCATCGGCAGCTCGATCCCTTCGATCGAGCGCGTCGTGCCGTCGCGATGGCGGATGATCGCCTCGAACCGGTTGCCGCCATGGTGCGGCGTCACGTTGACGCCGCGCACGTCGGCGCTGGCGGCGAAGCCATAGGTCACGATCCGCCGGTCGCGGACGCGCGGGATGATCGCCTGCACCTCGGGATGGTCGAGGCACAGCAATGCCGCGCCGTAGAAGGGCACGTTCTCGACGAACTCGACGAACGCGTCCTTCACGGCGTCGAACGAGCCATAATGGTCGAGATGCTCGGGATCGATGTTGGTGACGATCGCATAGGTGCCGTCGAGGCGCAGGAAGCTGCCGTCGCTCTCGTCGGCCTCGACCACCATCCACTCGCTGTCGCCGAGCCGGGCGTTGGAGCCGTACTGGTTGATGATGCCGCCGTTGATCACGGTCGGGTCGACGCCGCCGGCGTCGAGCAGCGCGGCGACCATCGAGGTGGTCGTGGTCTTGCCGTGGGTACCGGCGACGGCGATCGTCGATTTGAGCCGCATCAGCTCGGCGAGCATCTCGGCGCGGCGCACCACCGGGATGCGGCGCTCATAGGCGGCCTCGACCTCGGGATTGGTGCGCACGATCGCGGTCGAGACCACGACCACCGCCGCGTCGCCGAGATTCTCCGCCTTGTGGCCGATCGTCACCGGGATGCCGCGGCTCCTGAGGCCCTGCACGACATAGCCCTCGGCCACGTCGGAGCCCTGCACCGTATAGCCGAGATTGTGCATCACCTCGGCGATGCCGGACATGCCGATACCGCCGATGCCGACGAAATGGATGGTACCGATGTCGGTTGCGACACCCTTCATGCGAACGCTGGCCTTCCCTGCATTGCGGCGCGGCGGATGCCGATCGGGGCTTCCGGCGCATGGATGGATTCGACGAGATCGGCGAGGTCGCGCGCGGCGTGCGGCCGCCCGCAGCTGCGCGCCCGCGCGGCGGCATTGGCGAGCCCCTGCGTGTCGAGACCCAGCTTCTGGATCTGCTTGGCGAGCTCGGGCGCGGTGAAGGCGCGCTGCGGGATCGTCCGCGCGCCCCCCGCGGCGGTGATCTCGCGCGCGTTCGCGGTCTGGTGGTCGTCGGTCGCGGTCGGCAGCGGCACCAGTATCGCCGGACGCCCCGCCGCGGTCAGCTCGGCGATGGTCGAGGCGCCGGCGCGCGCGATGACGATGTGCGCCCAGGCGAGATGCTCGGGCAGGTCGGGCAGATAGGTGGCGATGTCCGCCGGAATGCCGTGGTTCTGGTACTTGGCGCGGACGATCTCGATATCCTCGACCCGCGCCTGGTGCGTCACCTGCAGCCGGCGGCGGAAATGGACCGGGAGCAGCGCCAGCCCGTCGGGCACCACCTGGCTCAGCACCGAGGCGCCCTGGCTGCCGCCGGTCACCAGCACGCGGAAGATGCCGTCCTCGTCGAGCATCGGATAGGGGCGCTCGCGCAGGGCGAGCACTGCCTCGCGCACCGGATTGCCGACGAGATGCGTCTTCTTCTCCCAGACGGGCTTGAGCCGCTCGACCGCGTCATAGGAAGTCGCGATCGCATCGACCCGGCCGGCGACGAAGCGATTGACTCGCCCCAGCACCGCGTTCTGCTCATGGATCACGGTAGGAACGCCCGCGCGGAACGCCGCGAGCAGCGACGGCAGCGCCGGATAGCCGCCGAAGCCGATCACCGCCGAGGGCCTGAGCTCCTTGTAGAGCCGCAGCGCCATCGAACGTCCCGCCACGATCTTGCCCGCCGCACGGAGGTAGCCGAGCGGCCCGCCGCCCATCCGCCCCGCGGGCAGCACATGCGTCTCGACATCCTCGAACAGGCCGGGGAAGCGCACGCCGCGATCGTCGCTCACCAGCGCGACGTGGTGGCCGCGGGACGCGAGCTCCGCCGCGAGGGCGGCCGCGGGCACCATGTGCCCGCCGGTGCCGCCGGCTGCGAGGACATAGCTGCGCGAATGAGTCATGCGTTGCTCCAGCGGCCGGTATAGGGCGAGCGCTTCAGATACGGGTTTCGGCGCGTGAAGGCGAGCAGCAACCCATAGCCGACCGCCAGCGCGATCATCGACGATCCGCCATAGGAGATGAAGGGCAGGGTCATGCCCTTGGACGGGGCGATCCCGGTGTTCACCGCCATGTTGATCAGCGCCTGCACGCCGAACTGCGCCGCGAGCCCCGCCGCTGCGAGCAGGCGGAAGGCGTCCTCCTCGTCGAGCAGCTTCATCAGCACGCGGATCACGATGGCGAGATAGAGGATCGCGATCACCGCGCAGGCGATCAGCCCGAACTCCTCGCCGATCACCGAGAAGATATAGTCGGTATGCGCCTCGGGCAGGCGGAACTTGACCTGGCCGTTGCCCGGTCCGGTGCCGGTGAGCCCCCCCGCTGTCAATGTGTCGTGCGCCATCTCGACCTGGTAGCGCTCGGCGAGCGCGGCGTCCTTGGTCGGGAAGAGGAAATTGTCGATCCGGGTACGGGCCGTGCCGTAGAAGAGATAGGCCGCTACCACGCCCGCGAACGCCGTGCCGAGCAGCCCCCCGATCGCCGCGGGCGAGATGCCCGAGATCATCAGCAGGATCAGCCAGACGCTGCCGAACACGATCGTCTGGCCGAAGTCCGGCTGCATCATCAGCAGCACGCCGACCAGCGCGGTGAGCCCGCCGGTGACGAACAGCACCGGCAGCTGCGGGTCCTTGGCGCGGAACGAGAGCATCCAGGCGGTGGCGACGATGAACAGCGGCTTCAGGAATTCGGAGGGCTGGAACTCGGCGATTCCCACCCCGATCCAGCGCTTCGCGCCGTTCACTTCGTGCCCGATCACCGGCACCAGCGCGAGACAGACGAGGAACACGCCGGCCCCGATCAGCGACAGGCGACGCGCGAGCGTCACCGGCAGCATCGACACCGCGATCAGCACCGGCACCGAGACGCAGACCCAGACCAGCTGGCGCCAGAAATAATACATCGGCGCCATGATGTGCGTGGCGTCCGAATAGCGGCGCGCGGTCGCCGGCGAGGCCGCCGCGACTGCCACCAGCCCGATCGCGATCAGCAGCATCGCGAGCGTCAGCAGCACCCGGTCGACTTCCCAGAACCACATTCCCGCGCGGCTCTTGCTCGCGCGGCCGAGCTGCTGCTGGACGCGGCGGCGGACCTCGCCTCCCGCTTCCGGCGCTTCGGCGGATTCGCTCATCCAAGCGCCTCCACCGCCGCGCGGAACGCCGCCCCGCGCGCCTCATAATCCTTGAACTGGTCGAACGAGGCGCAGGCCGGCGAGAGCAGCACGACTTCACCGGGCTTGGCCTGCGCGGCGGCGCTCCTCACCGCCGCGTCGAGCGTGCCCGATCGTTCCACCGGCATCGCGTCTTCCAGCAGCCCGGCGAACATCTCGCCCGCCTCGCCGATCGTGTACGCCTTCACGACATTGGGGAACCCCGCGCGGCAGGCGTCGAGGCTGTCGGTCTTGGCGAGCCCGCCCAGGATCCAGTGGATGCGCGGATAGGCCGACAGCGCCGGCGCGGTCGAATCCGGATTGGTCGCCTTGCTGTCGTTGACGAACAGCACGCCGCCGCGCTCGGCGACGCGCTCCATCCGGTGCGGCAGGCCGGGGAAGGTCTCGAGCCCCTTGTCGATCGCCGCCTGCGCGATGCCGAGCGCCTGGCAGGCGGCGATCGCCGCGAGCGCGTTCTGGGCGTTGTGCGGCCCCTGCAGCGCCGGCCAGCGCGACTGGTCCATGCAGATGCCGGGCGCGATCTTGGTCAGGTCCGCGCTGCGGCCGGACATCGCCAGCTCGCGCGCGATGTTCGCGGAAGGGGCATCGCCGATCCCGATCACCGCGGCATGGCCGGGCGCCTGCATCGCGAACAGCCGCGCCTTGGACGCCGCATAGGCCTCGAACCCCGCATAGCGGTCGAGATGGTCGGGGGTGATGTTGAGCAGCACCGCGACGTCGCAGTCGAGGCGGTGGGTCAAGTCGATCTGGTAGCTCGACAGCTCGAGGACGTAGACGCCGCCCGCCGGAAGCGGGTCCTGCCCCAGGATCGGCAGCCCGATATTGCCGCCGAGCCGCGCGGGGATGCCCGCGGTCTCGCAGATATGGTGGATCAGCGCGGTGGTGGTCGACTTGCCGTTGGTGCCGGTGATGCCGACGACGCGGTGCGGCGGCAGCTCGGCGCGCGCTTCGGCGAACAGCTCGATGTCGCCGATGATCGGAACGTGCGCCGTCGCCGCCCTGGCCGCGATCGGGTGGCGATTGAGCGGGACGCCGGGGGAGACTACGACACCGGCGAAGCCGGCGAGGTCGATCTCGACCGGGTCGGCGAGGATCAAATCCTCCCCTGCAGGGAAGGAGCTTAAGGCAGCCCGCACCCCCTCATTCGCATCCCACGCCACGACCTTCGCCCCCGCCGCCAGCAGGGCGTCGACCGTCGCCAGGCCCGAGCGCGCCAGCCCGAGCACCGCATAGCGTCTGCCGCGCCAGACCGTGCTCGTGATCACCGGAGCTTCAGCGTCGCCAGCCCCGCGAGCGCGAGCACGAAGGCGATGATCCAGAAGCGGATCACCACGGTCGGCTCGGACCAGCCGAGCTGCTCGAAATGATGGTGGATCGGCGCCATCTTGAAGACGCGCTTGCCGGTGCGCTTGAAGAAGAACACCTGGATGATGACGCTCAGCGCCTCCATCACGAACAGCCCGCCGATGATGCCGAGCACCAGCTCGTGGTGCGTCGTCACGGCGATCGTGCCGAGCGCGCCGCCGAGCGCGAGGCTGCCGGTGTCGCCCATGAACACCGCCGCCGGAGGCGCGTTGAACCAGAGGAAGGCGAGCCCCGCCCCGACCATCACGCCGCAGAAGATCGCAAGGTCGCCGGCGCCCGGCACGTGCGGGATGCCGAGATAGGTCGCGTAGATCTTGTTGCCCGCCAGGTACGCGATCAGCATGAACGCCATGCTCGCGATCACCACCGGCATGGTCGCGAGCCCGTCCAGCCCGTCGGTGAGGTTCACCGCGTTGCCGAAGCCGACGATCGTGAAGGCGGCGAAGGCGACGTAGAAATAGCCGATGTCCGGGTGGATCCAGCTGAAGAAGGGCACGTAGAGCTGCGTCCCGTTCTGCGAGACGATGATCCAGCTCGCGATCCCCGCGATGATGAACTCGCCGAGCAGCCGGACCTTGCCCGACACGCCCGCGGTCTTCTGCTTCCGGACCTTGTCGTAATCGTCGAGGAAGCCGATCATCCCGAAGCCGAAGGTCACGAACATGCAGGCCCAGACATAGGGGTTGCCGAGGTCCATCCACAGCAGCAGCGAGAGCATCAGCGACGTCAGGATCATGAGGCCGCCCATCGTCGGCGTGCCGCGCTTGGCAAGGTGGCTCTGCGGGCCGTCGTCGCGGATCGGCTGGCCCTTGCCCTGGCGGACGCGCAGCCAGCCGATGAACTTGGGCCCGATCAGCAGGCCGAGCAGCAGCGCCGTCGCCACTGCGCCGCCGGTGCGGAACGAGAGGTAGCGGAAGAGGTTGAGGACCCCCGGAAAGCCCAGATATTCCGCGATCCAGTACAACATCAGGCGGGAGCCCTTTCCGTCAGCGCCGCGACGACCGTCCCCAGCCGCACGCCGTTCGAACCCTTTACGAGGACCGCGTCGCCGGGCTCGAGCACGTCCTCGAGCCTGCCCAGCGCCGTCGCGGCGTCGGGCACATGGACGAAATCGACGCGTCCCTCAAGCGCCTCGGCCAATGGCACCATCGCGTCGCCCACAAGGATCGCATAATCGACCCCCGCCGCCTCGACGGGTCCCGAGAGCTCGGCATGGAAGGCGTCCGAATGCTCGCCGAGCTCGCGCATCTCGCCGAGCACCGCGATCTTGCGGCCCTTCTCGTGCGCGAGCACCTCGAGCGTCGCGCGCATCGAGGCGGGATTGGCATTGTAGCTCTCGTCGATCACCAGCGCCTCGCCGCCCCGCACGGGCACCAGCAGCCGCGCGCCGCGCCCCGCGAGCCCTCCCATCTCGGCGAGCGCGAGGCCCGCCAGCTCGAGATCGGCGCCGACCGCGTCGACCGCGGCGAGGATCGCCATCGCGTTCGACACCCAATGCGCGCCCGGCTGGGAGATGGTGAAGCTCAATTCGCGCTGACCGAAACGCGCGGTGACGAAGGTGCCCCCGGTGCGCGTGCGCATCGTCTCGACCGCGCGATAATCGGCACCCTCGCCCAGGCCGAAGGTCATGATCCGGCCGGCATGGGGCTGCGCCGCGGCGATCAGCCGGTCGCGATGCGCGCTGTCGAACGGGACGATCGCGGTGCCGCCGGGCTCGAGGCCCTGGAAGATCTCGCCCTTGGCGTCGGCGATCGCGGCCTCGCTTTCGAAGAAGCCCATGTGCGCGGGCGCGATCGTGGTGACGAGCGCGACGTGCGGACGCACCAGCCGCGTGAGCTGGGCCAGCTCGCCCGCATGGTTCATGCCCATCTCGAACACGCCGAACCGCGCCGTGCGCGGCATGCGCGCCAGGCTCAGCGGCACGCCGGTATGGTTGTTGTAGCTCTTGACCGATCGATGCGCCGCGCCCGGATCGTTGCGATCGAGCGCCGCGAACAGCGCCTCCTTGGTGCCGGTCTTGCCGACCGAGCCGGTGACGCCGATCACCTTGCCGCCCATCCGCCCGCGCGCCGCTACGCCGAGCGCGTCCAGCGCCGCCATGGTGTCGGCAACGGCGACATGCGGATGCGGGGTCGGCTCGGACACGACGGCCCCTGCCGCGCCCTGCGCAAAGGCCTGGTCGAGGAAGCGGTGCCCGTCGGTGGTCTCGCCCTTCAGTGCAAGGAACAGGTCGCCGGGGCCGACCTCGCGGGAATCGAAGGTGACGCCGGAGGCCTCGAAGGCAGCCGATGCCTTGCCCCCGGTCGCGAGCGCGATCTCGTCGGAAGTCCAGAGCCTCACGCCGCGCATTCCCGCGCGACGGTGACGTCGTCGAAGGGCAGCACCATCTCGTTGACGATCTGGCCCTGTTCGTGCCCCTTGCCGGCGATGAGGAGGATGTCCTCGGGCTCGGCCATGGCGATCGCCGCCGCGATCGCCTCGCGCCGCCCGCCGATCTCGATGGCTCCGGGCGCGCCCTTGAGGATCTCCCTGCGGATCGCGGCGGGGTCCTCGGAACGCGGATTGTCGTCGGTGACGATCGCCACGTCGGCGCCGCGCGCGGCTTCCTCGCCCATCGGCTCGCGCTTGCCCGGATCGCGGTCGCCGCCCGCGCCGAAGACCAGGATCAGCCGGCCCCTGGTGTGTGGCTTCAGCGCCGCGATCGCGGCCTCGAGCGCGTCCGGCGTGTGCGCATAGTCGACATAGACCGGCGCGCCCTGCTTGGTGATCACCGCCCGCTCGAGCCGCCCGCGCACCGGCTGGAGCCGCGCGAGATCGG
>CBIFVW010000071.1:0-14860 GCA_966186155.1 uncultured Sphingomonas sp. | reverse complement strand
CGTGAAGGTCCCGGCCTGGCTCAACGATCCGATCTACTATCACAATCGCGGCAACTCGACCTTCGCGGGCGAGAGCTCGACCATGGGCGATTTCTTCGGGCTCGACGACGTGATGACCGAGCATCCGCGGGTGATCGCGGGGATGATCGAGATCTTCGGGAGCTGGATCGACCGGTTCGGGATCGACGGCTTCCGCATCGACACCGCGCAGCATGTGAACCCCGAATTCTGGCAGGCCTTCGTGCCGGCGATGCGCGCGCGCGCCAAGGCCAGGGGCATCCCCAATTTCCACATCTTCGGCGAAGTCGCGACCGGCGAGATGGACCCGGCGCGGCTGGCGGCGCACACGCGCGTCGACAAGCTGCCGAGCGTGCTGGATTTCGCGTTCGGCGTCGCGGTCAACCAGGTGATCGCCGGCAAGGCCGGGACCGACCTGCTCGCCAGGCTGTTCAAGGGCGATTCGCTCTACGAGGGCGGCGAGGACGCGGCGCGGCGGTTGCCGACTTTCCTCGGCAATCACGATGCCGGCCGGGTCGGCATGTTCCTGACGCTCGCCAATCCGCTCGCGACCGCCGACGAGCAGCTCCGCCGCGACATTCTCGGTCATGCGATGCTGCTGCTGCTGCGCGGCGTGCCGACCATCTATTCGGGCGACGAGCAGGGATTCGTGGGCCATGGCGGCGACCAGGCGGCGCGGCAGGACATGTTCGCGTCGAAGGTCGCGAGCTACAACGACCAGCCGCTGATCGGCACCGACCGCACCACCGCGATCGCCAACTTCAACCCCGACCATCCGTTGTTCCGCGAGATCGCGACGCTCGCGCGGCTGCGCACCTCGCATCCGGCGCTCACCCGCGGCCGCCAGGTCATCCGCTTTGCGGGCGACAAGCCGGGGCTGTTCGCGGTCTCGCGCTTCGATCCGGCGACCGGCGCCGAGATGCTGCTCGCCTTCAACTCGAGCGGCGCGCCGTGGAGCGGCCATATCCAGGTCGAGACCGGCTCGACGGCGTTCAAGGCGCTCGCCGGCAAATGCCCCATGGCGCCCGCCGCGCCGGGCAGCCTGTCCCTCACGCTTCCCGCCTTCGGCTATGCCGTCTGCGCCGCCGGAGCCCCCGAATGAACGAAATGCTCGCCAGTGCCTTGCGTAGCGATGTCCGCGAATGGTGGCGCGGCGCCGTCATCTACCAGATCTATCCGCGCAGCTTCGCCGATTCGAACGGCGACGGGATCGGCGATCTCGCCGGCATCGCCGCGCATCTGGATCATGTCGCCTCGCTCGGTGTCGATGCGATCTGGCTGTCGCCCTTCTTCACCTCGCCGATGCGCGACTTCGGCTATGACGTGGCCGATTTTTGCGATGTCGACCCGATCTTCGGCACCCTCGCCGACTTCGACGCGCTGATCGACCGCGCGCACGCGCTCGGGCTCAAGCTGCTGATCGACCAGGTTTATTCGCACAGCTCGGACCAGCATCCCTGGTTCCGCGAGAGCCGTGCGTCGCGCGACAATCCCAAGGCCGACTGGTATGTCTGGGCCGACCCGAAACCCGACGGCTCGCCGCCCAACAACTGGCAATCGGTGTTCGGCGGCCCTGCCTGGACCTGGGACGCGCGGCGCGGCCAATATTATCTCCACAACTTCCTGCGCGAGCAGCCGGACCTCAACTTCCACAATCCCGAGGTGCAGGAGGCAGTGCTCGCGGTCGCGAAATTCTGGCTCGACCGCGGCGTCGACGGTTTCCGCCTCGACGCGCTCAACTTCTCGATGCACGACCCCGCGCTGCGCGACAATCCGCCCGCGCCGGACAGCGGCAAGCCCCGCACGCGCAGCTTCGACTTCCAACAACATGTCCACAACCAGAGCCACGCCGACATCCCGCGCTTCATCGAGCGAATACGGGCGCTCACCGACAGCTATGGCGGCCGCTTCACCGTCGCCGAGGTCGGCGGGCCCGCGCCGGAGGGTGAGATGCACGCCTTCACCGCGGGCGAGACGCACCTCAACTCGGCCTATGGCTTCGCCTTCCTCTATGCCGACAAGCTGACCCCCGCGCTGGTCCGCGACGCAGTCGCGGTGTGGCCCGCCGAGCCGGGCATGGGCTGGCCGAGCTGGGCGTTCGAGAATCACGACGCTCCGCGCGCGCTCTCGCGCTGGGTCGACGAGGCGCACCGCGCCGCCTTCGCGCGGATGAAGATGCTGCTCCTCCTGTCGCTCCGGGGGAACGCGATCCTGTTCCAGGGCGAGGAGCTCGGGCTGACCCAGGTCGAGATCGGCTATGCCGATCTGCAGGATCCCGAGGCGATCGCCAATTGGCCGCTGACGCTGAGCCGCGACGGCGTGCGCACGCCGCTGCCCTGGAAGGCGGAGGCGCACGCGCTCGGCTTCACCAGCGGCAAGCCGTGGCTGCCGGTCGGGCCCGATCACGGAGTGCTGGCGGTCGACCGACAGGAAGCCGATCCGCGGTCGCTGCTGCATTTGACGCGCAGCCTGATCGCGCTGCGCCACGCCAATCCGGCGCTGGCGATCGGGTCGATGACGGTGACTCGCGCCGACGAACGGCTGCTCGTCTTCACCCGCGAAGGAGGCGGCCAGCAACTCGTCTGCGCGTTCAACCTCGGTGCCGATCCGCTCGACTGGACGCCGGGCGACCCGGCGCGTCATCGGGTGCTCGAAGCGATCAACGGGGCAGACATGACAACGTTGCCGGGCTATTCGGGCCTGGTGCTCGAACGCACCGCCTGAGGAGAGGTTGGAATGTTGCGTATCCTGACCGCGCTCGCCGCGCTGTTCCTTGCCGTTCCCGCGCTCGCCCAGGTCGCGCAGAACACCGCGACCGGGCCCGCCCAGGTCAGCGCGAGGTCGCCCGGCGGCAATATCGAAGTGACCGTCACCACCGATGGCGACGGGCGGCCCTATTATACCGTCTCGCGCGGCGGGAAGGCGATCATCAAGCCGTCGCGGCTCGGCTTTCTGCTGAGCGACGCGCCCAAGCTCGAGCGCGAGTTCGCCATCGCCGGTCAGTCGACATCACGGTCCGACACCAGCTGGGACCAGCCCTGGGGCGAATGGAAGACGATCCGCGACAACCATGTCGAGCTGCGCGTCCGCTTCCAGGAGAAGATCGCGCCGAACCGGATCATGGACGTCGTCTTCCGCCTGTTCGACGACGGGGTCGGCTTCCGCTACGAGCTGCCCGACCAGCCCAACCTCAAGATGGTCAACATCGCCGACGAGCTGACCGAGTTCGCCATCGGCCAGACCGGCACCGCGTGGTGGATCCCCGGCTCCGAGTGGAACCGCGACGAATATCTCTGGCACAAGACTCCGATCGCCGAGATTCCGCTCGCCCATACCCCGCTGACGCTCAAGCTCGACGACGGCACGCACATCGCGATCCACGAAGCGGCGCTGGTCGATTATTCGGGTATGTGGATACAGGGTACCGAGGGGGGGACCAAGCTAAAGGCGGTTCTCGAGCCCGGTGCGATGGGGCCCAAGGTCACGCGCGGTGCGCCTTTCGCGACGCCGTGGCGGACGATCGTGATCGCCGACGACGCGCCGGGCCTCTACCGCTCGCACATCGAGCTCAACCTCAACGAGCCCAACAAGCTCGGCGATATGAGCTGGTTCAAGCCCAGCAAATATGTCGGCGTCTGGTGGGAGATGCATCTCGACAAGGCGACCTGGTCGACCGGCCCCAAACACGGCGCGACCACCGCCAACGTCAAGCGCTACATCGATTTCGCCGCGGCCAACGGCTTCAAGGGCGTGCTGGTCGAAGGATGGAATGTCGGCTGGGACGGCCATTGGTTCGCCAACGGCAACGATTTCCAGTTCGACAAGCCGACCTCCGATTTCGACGCCGACGCGCTGGCGGCCTATGCCAGGAAGAAGGGCGTCCAGCTGATCGGTCATCACGAGACCGGCGGCTCGACCACGCACTACGAGAAGCAGCTCGACCGCGGCTTCGCCTTCGCCCGCGACCATGGCGAGAGCGTGGTGAAGACCGGCTATGTCACCGACGCCGGCCAGCTCGAGCGCGTCGAGCCCGACGGCCGGCAGCTGCGCGAATGGCACGACGGCCAGTACAGCTCGAACCACCATCTCAAGGTCGTCACCACCGCCGCCAAATACCGGATCGCGATCGACAGCCACGAGCCGATCAAGGACACCGGCCTCAGGCGCACCTATCCCAATTGGGTGAGCGGCGAGCACGCGCGCGGCATGGAATATAATGGCTGGGGCGATCCCAAGAACCCGCCCGAGCACGAAGCGAACCTGGTGTTCACGCGCATGCTCGCCGGGCCGATGGACTTCACTCCCGGCGTGCTCAGCCTAGTGGGGAAGGGTGACACGCCGATCGAATCCACCATCGCCAAGCAGCTCGCGCTCTATGTCGTGATCTACTCGCCAGTGCAGATGGCGGCCGACCTGCCCGAGAATTATGCGCGTTTCCCGGGGCCGCTCCAGTTCATCAAGGACGTGCCGACCGATTGGGTCGACACCCGTGTACTCAACGGCGAGGTCGGCGACTATGTCACCTTCGCGCGGCAGGCGCGGGACGATCCGGACTGGTATCTGGGCGCGGTCGGCGACGAGCAGGCGCGGACGCTGACGGTGAAGCTCGACTTCCTCGCCCCCGGCAAGACCTATGAGGCGCAGATCTATCGCGACGGCGACGACGCCGATTATCGCACCGACAAGCGTTTCTCGATCGTGATCGAGAAGCGGAGGGTGACCGCGGCGGACACGCTCACGCTCAGTTTCGCGCCGGGCGGCGGGCAGGCGATTCGGTTCAGGGCGCTGAAGTAACTAGATCCTCCCCGAGCAAGCTCGGGGAGGAATTGGTCGCAATCAGCCCCGGGACGCCATCCAGCCTACCCTCGGGTCGTCGAAGTCGACCACGTCACGCAATTCCCACACGTTCGAATATCCATATCCCACCAGATTGATGAACGTCTGGATGTTGAGCGCGAGCGGGGCCGATTTGAGCGGCACCGGCGCGCGGTGGTTCGAGAAATTGTTGTTGCAGTAGATGAGGATCGGCCGGTCGCGCTGGGGGCCGATGACCGAAGCGAGCGATTCGGCGGTGAAGTCGGTGAGCGGCAGGTTGACCGCGCCGGCGATGTGCCCGCGCGCGAAGGCGTCCTTCGAGCGCGCGTCGAGGAGCAGCGCGCCCTTCTCGGCCGCCATCGCCCGGAAACGCGCGAACGGCACCAGCCGCTCGGCGCGCAGCGCCCGGACCTCGCGCGTCAGCGTCGCGAAGCCGGCATAGTCGATCTGCGGGTTGGGCGGATCCTGCGGAGCGGCGAGAGCGAGGGCGAGGGCAGTCAACAGGAGCGACATGGCGGCCTCCATCCAACGGATGCGCAACGATCCGCCCCCATGGCTGGATGGGAGCTGAACGCCATCGCGAAACAAAGTTGCGCGCGCGCCTCGCCGCGCTATCACCGTCTCCAGCAGAAAAGGGGGAGCGCATGGCCAGCCTGTTCCGATTGAAGCACATCGTCGCGGACGAGGACCGCCCGCCCGAGCACCGGCTCCAGCGCACGCTCTCCTGGCCGCATTTGGTGGCGCTCGGCGTCGGCGCGATCGTCGGCACGGGCATCCTCACGCTCATCGGCGTCGGCGCGGACCGGGCCGGGCCGGCGGTGATCCTCTCCTTCGTCGTCGCCGGCGCGATCTGCGCCTGCGCCGCGCTCGCCTATGCCGAGATGGCGACGATGATTCCCGCTTCGGGCAGCGCCTACACTTACAGCTATGCGACGCTCGGCGAGATCGTCGCCTGGGTAGTCGGCTGGAGCCTGCTCGCCGAATATACTTTGGTGGTGGCGACGGTCGCGGTCGGCTGGTCCGGCTATGCGACGCCGTTCCTCCTAGGGCTCGGCATCCCGCCCGAGCTCACCCACGGCCCGCAGATGGCGGGCTGGCAGGTCGTGCATTGGGGCGTCAACGTGCCGGCGCTGTTCGTCGTCTGGCTGGTCGCGGGCCTGCTCATCGCCGGCACGCGCGAGAGTGCGACCCTCAACGCGCTCCTCGTCGTCATCAAGCTGATCGCGCTCGCCGTGTTCGTCGCGGTGGCGCTGCCTTATTTCGATGCCGCGAACCTCGAGCCGTTCGCGCCGTTCGGCTTCGCCAAGCACATGACCGAGGGCGGCGTGGAGCGCGGCGTGATGGCGGCGGCGGCGATCATCTTCTTCGCCTTTTACGGCTTCGACGCGATTTCGACCGCGGCGGAGGAGGCCAAGAATCCCGGCCGTGACCTGGCGATCGGCATCGTCGGATCGATGGTGGTGTGCGTCGCGATCTACATGATCGTCGCGGTCGCCGCGGTGGGCGCGCTCCACTACACCCGCTTCGCCGACAGCCCCGAGCCGCTCGCGCTGATCCTGCGCGAGATCGGCCAGCCGGGAGTGGCGGGCTTCCTCGCCGCGAGCGCAGTGATCGCGCTGCCGACGGTGATCCTGGGCTTCCTCTACGGCCAGAGCCGCATCTTCTTCGTGATGGCGCGCGACCGGATGCTGCCGACGCGCCTCGCCAAGGTCTCGTCGCGCGGCAACCCGGTGCGGATCACCGTCTTTACCGCTGCCGTGGTGAGCTTCTTCGCCGCCTTCTTCCCGATCGACCAGATCGCGGCGCTCGCCAATGCCGGCACGCTCACTGCCTTCGCCGCGGTGGGCCTGTGTCTGCTCGTGATGCGGCGCCGCGCGCCGGAGGCGCCGCGGCCGTTCCGCACGCCCGCCGCCTGGCTGGTCGGGCTCGGCGCGATCTTCGGCTGCCTCTATCTGTTCGTTAGCCTGCCGCACCAGACCCAGATCGCGTTCGGCATCTGGAACCTCTTGGGTCTGGGGCTCTACTTCGCCTATGCGCGGCGCAACGTGAGCAAGGGGTGATTCATGGCTGGCTGGACGATCGGGATCATCGGCGGTTCGGGGCTCTACGATGTCGAGGGCATCGAGGATGGCGAGTGGATCTCGACCGAGAGCCCCTGGGGACGCCCCTCGGACGATTGCTTCGTCGGGCGCGTCGGCCATGTCCGGGTCGTGTTCCTGCCGCGCCACGGCCGGGGCCACCGCATCTCGCCTTCGGACCTCAACGCCCGTGCGAACATCGACGTGCTGAAGCGCCTCGGAGTCACCGATGTGCTCGCGGTCTCGTCGGTGGGATCGCTTGTCGAGGAGCGCGCGCCGGGCACCTTCACCATCGCGGACCAGTTCATCGACCGCACCAAGGGCCGCCCATCGAGCTTCTTCGGCGAAGGCGTGGTCGCGCACGTCTCGATGGCCGATCCGGTCTGTCCGCGCCTCTCCGCGCTAGCGGCGTCGGCGGCGAAGGCGGCGGGCGCGACGACGCATGTCGGCGGCACCTATCTGGCGATGGAAGGGCCGCAATTCTCGACGCGCGCCGAGAGCCATCTCTACCGCAGCTGGGGCTGCCACATCATCGGCATGACCGGCATGCCCGAGGCCAAGCTCGCGCGCGAGGCCGAGCTGCCCTATGCGCTGGTCGGCATGGTCACCGACTATGACTGCTGGCGCGAGGGCGAGGAGGCGGTCGACGTCGCGCAGGTGATCGCGCAGCTCTCCGCCAATGCCGAGAAGGCGCGTGCGATGGTGATGCACCTCCTGAGGAACCTGCCCGCCGAGCGCGAGGCGAGCCCGATCGACACCTGCCTCGACACCGCGCTGATCACGGCGCCCCATGTCCGCGATCCGCACCTGCTCGCCAAGCTCGACGCAGTCGCGGGACGCGCCCTTTAACTTCCCATGAAAAGACTTCGCTGGGTCATGGTCGCGATTACCACCCTCGTGCTGACCGTCATCGCCGCACACCGGCTGATACCGCAGGACGTCACGCAGATATCGACGCAGGAAGTCGCGCAGAGCACGGCCTGGCAGAACGAGCAACAGCTCGCGCTCGCGGCGCGTACCGGCAAGGACGGATGGCGGACGCTCGAAGGCGGGCTGCGCTGGCGCCGCGTGAAAGGCGATGGCGCGGGCCGGCATCCCGCGGTCACCGACCGAGTGACGATCCATTATGCCGGCAGCTTCGTCGACGGCACCGAGTTCGACAGCTCCTATGGCGGCGATCCGGTGACCTTCCCGCTCGATCGCCTGATCCCGGCCTGGCAGACGGCCGTGCCGCTGATGGGAGTGGGCGACACGATCGAGATCGCCGTGCCCGCAGAGCTGGGCTATGGCACCGAGGGCAAGGGTCCGATCCCGGGCGGCGCGACGCTGCTGTTCAGGATCGAGCTGCTCGGGATCAATCCCGCAGGGGAATGAGGGGACGCGGCAGGCGGCTTTTCATCGGTCCGTCCACAACCGTGTTGCTATTCCAACACACAGCCGAGGAAATATTTCCAGATTTCGCCTGGAATGTTTCACGTGCTTTACAATCCGAAAACATTTCGACACTCCTGCCACTCCGGGGGGACAGCCGGCGGACGGTTCGCACCGCAAGATCGGCATTTCAGGGAGTGAAGGGAATCATGTCAGCTCGTAATCGCCATCAATTTCTGCGCCACGGCGCGGCGCCGCTGGCGCTCGTGCTCGGCATGATCGCCGCACCGGCTTGGGCGCAGACCACCGAGACGCCCGCCGCCGAAGCGCAGGACGCGGCGGTCGAGGCGCAGAGCGAGGACGCGATCGTCGTCACCGGATCGCTGTTCCGCCGCACCGACACCGAGACGCCTTCGCCGGTCACCGTGCTGACCGCCGATTCGCTCAACAAGGCGGGCATCACCACGATCGCCGACGCGATCCGCTCGATCTCGGCCGACAGCGCCGGCTCGATCGGCACCGGCTTCCAGACCGGCTTCTCGGCCGGCGGCTCGGCCGTGTCGCTGCGCGGCCTCGGCGTCTCCTCGACGCTGGTGCTGGTCGACGGGCTGCGCTCGACCAACTTCCCGATCAACGACGACGGCCACAATGCCTATGTCGACTTGAACTCGATCCCGTTCAGCCTCGTCGAGCGCGTCGAAGTGCTCAAGGACGGCGCATCCTCGACCTATGGCGCCGACGCGATCGGCGGCGTGGTCAACCTGATCCTCAAGAAGCAGTTCAACGGCGTCGCCGGCACCTTCGAGGGCGGCGCCGCCGAGCGGGGCGATGCGGGCCATATCCGCGGCGACCTCACCGTCGGCTTCGGCGACTATGACAAGAGCGGCTGGAACGTCTACATCAACGGCGAGTACCAGCGCGACGACCGCGTCTCCAACCATAGCCGCGGCTTCCCGTACAACACGCAGGACCTGACCTCGATCGGCGGCAACGACAACAACACCGCCGACAGCGGCCTCACGGTCAACACGCCCACCGCCTATGTCGTCCGCACGACGCAGACCGATCTCAACAATCCGCTGAGCGGCGGCACCGCGGTGATCAACGACCCGGGCCAGACCTATGCGACCTATACCGCGCTCGGCATCGCCAATTGCGCGCGCCCGACCTACACGGTCACCACCGGCGCGGCACGCGGCGTCGGCTGCCCCTACGATCTGACCGACCTCTATCGGCAGATCCAGCCGCTGCAGGAGCGCTATTCGGTCAATGGCCGTCTGAGCGTGCGGCTCAGCGACAATATCGAAGGCTACATTACCGGCAGCTTCAGCCGCAGCTATGTCTCGATCACCAGCGCCTTCCCCTCGGCGATCCGCCAGACCCAGCCGTTCGGCGGCAGCCCGCTCGTCGCGACGAGCAACCCGGGCATCGTGCTGCCGGTCTATATCTGCTCGTCGGGCGTCAACTGCGCCACGGCGGCTGATCGCCAGCTCAATCCGAACAACCCATACGCCGCTGCCAATGCCGCCACTCCGGGCCAGGGCGCGGCGCGCATCTACTATCTCTTCGGCGACATCCGCGCCGGCAGCGAGCGCACCAACGACGTGTATCGCGCGACCGCCGGCCTCAACGGCAGCTTCGGCGGCGATCGCTGGAACTGGCGCGTCGAGGGCGTCTATGCGCGCGACAATCTGGAGATCACCCAGCACGGCCTGCTCAACATCGCCGCGCTGCGCCAGGTGATCAACACGGGCGCGTACAACTTCGTCAACCCGTCGCTGAACAGCCAGGCGGTGCGCGACTTCCTCGCGCCCGACAAGACCACGCCGTCGCATTCGGAGCTCTACTCGCTCGACGCCTCGATCACCGGCCAGCTGACCGAGCTGCCGGGCGGGCCGCTGCAGCTCGCCGTCGGCGGGCAGGTGCGCCGCGAGAAGCTCGAGAACAACAACCAGAACGCGGCGCTCGACACCTATGGCCTGACGACCTCGTCGGCGTTCGGCGCGCACACCGTGTACGCCGCGTTCGCCGAGCTCGATGCGCCGATCCTGTCGTCGCTCGACGTCAACCTGTCCGGCCGGTACGACCATTATTCCGAGGGTTATGGCCGCTTCTCGCCCAAGGTCGGCGTCAAGTTCACCCCGATCAAGGAACTGGCGCTCCGCGGCACCTATTCGCAGGGCTTCCGCGCCCCGACCTTCGCCGAGGCCGGGCCGCGCAGCCAATATGCCGGATTCGTGACCATCACGCCGCCGGGTGCCTTCTGTGCGCAGCATGGCGGCGCCAACAACGCCGGCTCGTGCGCGAACGGCGGCAACCCGTACAACTTCCAATATTCGGTGGGACGCGGGTTCGCCGGCAATCCCGATCTCGAGCCGGAGAAGTCGCGCAGCTTCACGGCGGGCGTCATCTTCCAGCCGACCAAGTGGTTCAGCGCCACGGTCGACTATTACAACGTGAAGAAGAGCAACCTGGTGGCGAACGGGCCGCTCGCGGGCGCCGCGATCAACGCCTATTACTCGGTCGCCGGCAACAGCTATCCGTCGGCGGCAGCGGCGGCGGCGGCGGGATGCGCCGCGGTGGCCGCGGTCGGCCCCGGCTATACGTGCAACCTGATCGACGGCGTCGATCCGCTGTTCCCCAACGCGCTGCCGCGCCTGCTGATCGTCAACGCGCCGTTCGTGAACGTGAACTCGGACAAGACGGAGGGCCTCGATTTCTCCGCCACGGTCTCGGCTCCCTTCGGCGACGGCATCAAGTTCACCAGCCGCGTCGAGGCGACCTATGTCCTGCGCTATGACCGCGACACGGCGTCGGGCATCCAGCGCTTCGCCGGGTCGTTCGGGCCCTATGACCTGTCGTCGGGCAACGGCACTCCGCGGATCCGCGGCAACTGGCAGAACACGCTGGATTTCGGCAACTACACGATCAGCGCCACGGCCTATTATGTCGGCCGGATCAAGGAGGTCGCGACCGACCAGGGCAATCTGTCGACGTCGTGCGCAGCCAATCTCTACAAGGTGCCGGCATCGGCGCCGGGCTATGAGAAGTTCTGCTACGTCAACAGCTTCATCAACGTCGATCTCAACCAGACCATTCGCGTCAACGACAGCTTCACCTTCTTCATCAATGTGAAGAACCTGCTCGACGCCCGCGCACCGATCGCTCCGGCGGCCTATGCGAGCGCGCCGAACTTCCTGACCACCTGGCATTATGCGGGCCTGATCGGCCGGCAGTTCCGGGCGGGCGCGTCGTTCCGCTTCTAAGCTTCGAAGAACCTCGCAGAAACTTCAGGGCGGTCCCTTCGGGGCCGCCCTTCTTCTGTGGTGCTCCAGGGAGTCGTCCTCTCCGCGAAGGCGGAATGACGGTCGCGAAATGAGAGGGCAGGCTAGCCCTTCAGCCCCACCCCGCCCACGGGCCGGGTCACGGTATGGCTGTCGAAGCCGGCGATGATCGGGCGGGCCTTGCCGATCGCGGCCTGCACCGCGGGAAGCTGGAGCGAGGCCTTGTGGCTCTCCTCCGTGTCCCACACCTCGGTGACCCAGATCGCGTCGCCGTCGGCGGGGTCCTCGGCGACGACGTAGCTCAGGCATCCCGGCATCGCATCGGTGCTCTCGAGCAGGATCGCGAGCAGCTCGGCCCGCTTGCCGGGCGCCGCGCGCATGCGGCCGATCAGTCCGTACATCGCCGTGCCTCCGATCGTCGTCCGGGCGAGCGCCGCCGGCCCGGCAAGGGCGAGCGCCACTGCGCCCGCCACTGTCTGCCGGCGGCTCGCCCGCGTCACGCCGCCAGCTTCCTCAGCACATATTGGAGGATGCCGCCGTTGAGGAAATATTCGAGCTCGTTGACCGTGTCGATCCGGCAGCGGGTGAGGAAGGTCTCCTTGCTGCCGTCCTCGCGGGTGAGCTCCACCTCGACGTCCTGGCGCGGGCGCAGGCCGGCGACGTTGCGGATCGTGAACGTGTCGCTGCCCTTGAGCTTGAGCGTCTCGCGCGTCACGCCCTCCGCGAACTGGAGCGGCAGGATGCCCATGCCGACCAGGTTCGAGCGGTGGATGCGCTCGAAGCTCTCGGTGATCACCGCGCGGACGCCGAGCAGGTTGGTTCCCTTGGCGGCCCAGTCGCGCGAGGAACCGGTGCCGTACTCCTTGCCGGCGATGATAACTAGCTGAGTTCCATCGTTTTTATGGCGCATCGCGGCGTCGTAGATGGGCATGACCTGGCCGCCATAGCGGGTCATGCCGCCTTCGATGCCGGGGACCATCTCGTTCCTGATGCGGATGTTCGCGAAGGTGCCGCGCACCATGACCTCGTCATTGCCGCGGCGCGCGCCGTAGCTGTTGAAGTCCTTCTTCGCGACCTGGTGCTCCTGCAGGAAGGTGCCCGCGGGGCTGTCCGCCTTGATCGAGCCGGCCGGCGAGATGTGGTCGGTGGTGATCGAGTCGCCGAGGATGGCGAGCGGCTTGGCCTCGAGGATGTCGGTGACCGGGGCGGGGGTCATCGTCATGCCCTCGAAATAGGGCGGGTTGTGGATGTAGGTCGAGCCCGCGCGCCAGCCATAGGTGTCCGAGCCCTCGACTTCGATCTTCCGCCAGTGATCGTCGCCCGCATAGACGTTCGCATAGCGCGAGCGGAACATCCGGTCGTCGATATTGGCCGAGATCAGCCCCTGGACCTCCTCGTTCGTGGGCCAGACGTCCTTGAGGAACACCGGCTGCCCGTCCGCGCCCTCGCCGAGCGGCGTCTCGTACATGTCCTCGGTCACCGTGCCCTTGAGCGCATAGGCGACCACCAATGGCGGCGAGGCCAAGAAGTTCGCACGCACATCGGGGGACACGCGCCCTTCGAAATTGCGGTTGCCCGACAGCACCGACGCCGCGACGATGTCGTTCGCGTTGATCGCCGCCGAGATCGGCTCGGCGAGCGGCCCCGAATTGCCGATGCAGGTCGTGCAGCCATAGCCGACCAGGTTGAAGCCCAATGCGTCGAGATCCTCGGTGAGCCCGGTCTTGTTGAGATAGTCGGTCACCACCTGCGAGCCCGGCGCGAGCGAGGTCTTGACCCAGGGCTTGCGCTTCAGCCCCTTCTCGCGCGCCTTGCGCGCCACCAGCCCGGCCGCGATCAGCACCGAGGGGTTCGAGGTGTTGGTGCACGAAGTGATCGCCGCGATCACCACGTCGCCGTCGCCGATGTCGTGCTCGCCGCCCTCGACGGGCACGCGCGCCGGCCGGTCCTTCTTGTAGACCTTGGTCAGATCGGCGTTGAACACCTCGTCGACCGCGTCGAGGCTGACTCGGTCCTGCGGCCGCTTCGGCCCCGCCAGGCTCGGCCGCACGCTCGACATGTCGAGCTCGAGCGTGTCGGTGAACACCGGCTCGGGGGCGTCGACGTCGTGCCACATGCCCTGCGCCTTGCAATAGGCCTCGACCAGCGCGACCTCCTCGTCCGGCCGGCCGGTCAGGCGCATGTAATCGAGCGTCTTCTCGTCGATCGGGAAGAAGCCGCAGGTCGCGCCGTACTCGGGCGCCATGTTGGCGATCGTCGCGCGGTCCGCGAGCGTCATCGAATGGAGGCCGGGGCCGTAGAATTCGACGAAGCGGCCGACCACGCCCTTGGCGCGCAGCATCTGGGTGACGGTGAGCACCAGGTCGGTGGCGGTGATGCCCTCGGCCAGCGCGCCGGTGAGCTTGAAGCCGACCACCTCGGGGATCAGCATCGACACGGGCTGGCCGAGCATCGCCGCCTCGGCCTCGATCCCGCCGACGCCCCAGCCGAGCACGCCGAGGCCGTTGATCATCGTGGTGTGGCTGTCGGTGCCGACCAGCGTGTCGGGATAGGCGATCGTGGCGCCGTCCGCGGCCTTGGACGACCAGATGCCGCGGCCGATATATTCGAGGTTGACCTGGTGGCAGATGCCGGTCCCCGGCGGCACCACCGAGAAATTGTCGAGCGCCTTCGATCCCCATTTCAGGAACTCGTAGCGCTCGGCGTTGCGCTCATATTCGAGCGCGACATTGTCGTGGAACGCCTTGGGGCTGCCGAACTCGTCGACCATCACCGAGTGATCGATGACGAGGTGGACGGGGACCTGCGGATTGATCTTGGCCGCGTCGCCGCCGAGCCTGGTGATCGCGTCGCGCATCGCGGCGAGATCGACGACGCAGGGCACGCCGGTGAAGTCCTGCATCAGCACGCGCGCCGGGCGATACTGGATCTCGCGGTTCGAGCGCGCGTCCTTCTGCCAGTCGACGATCGCCTGGGCGTCGTCCTTGGTGACGGTGACCCCGTCCTCGAAGCGCAGCATGTTCTCGAGCAGCACCTTCATCGAGAAGGGCAGGCGGCTGATGTCGCCGAGCTTCTTCGCGGCCTTGGGCAGCGAGAAATAGTCGTAGCTGGCGGCGCCGACGCTGAGCGTGTCGCGCGTGTTGAGGCTGTCCTTGCCGATGGCGGTCATGGGGCGCGGGGTCCTTTCCCTGTCTGTCCGGTCCCGGGCGCTCGGGGGACGCGGGAGGCCCGGCCAAGGGCTCCGCGCGGGCGCACCGGGGTGCTGCGAATGCGAGATTCGCGAGGGGCCTTAGC
>CBIFVW010000070.1:0-15097 GCA_966186155.1 uncultured Sphingomonas sp. | reverse complement strand
AACTCGCCACCGCCAGCTCGCGCCCGTTGAGCGTCGCGTCGCCAACGCCGTAGACGCCCTCGTCGGTCTCGATCTTCAACGTCACGAAGTTGCGGCCGGGGCAGGTGACGATCACTCGCGCGGATAGGATCTCGGCCATTGCGCGCGTCTCGCCCCCTCCTGATCGGCGCATCCCCTTGGCACGCCGTGTTTGGTAGCGCTACCATGATGGACCTGCTACAGGCTTGTCAACGGCGGCGCGCGACCGCCAGAGGGCAGGCGAGCGATGCACCGGATTTTATTGGCTATTTTGTCTGCGTTTTTGATTCTTGGCGTTGCGAATCAAGCGCATGCCGAGGACGGCTATGACCTGTGGCTGCGCTACAGGCCGCTCGAGCCGAGCTGGGAAGCGCGCTACCGGCCGAGGCTCACGCACATCGTCGCGCGGATCAACCGCCCGACGATCCTGGCCGCCGCGCAGGAGCTCGAGCGCGGCCTGGCGGGGATGATGGGCGAGGCGCCGGTCGAGCGCGAAACGGTGATGGGCGACGGCGCGGTGGTGATCACCGTCGCGGGCTCGCCGCTGCTCGAGGGCCTGGACCTGCCCTTCGCGAAGCTTGGCGACGAAGGCTATCTGATCCGCAGCGCGACGATCGACGGCAGGCGCGTCACGATCATCGCCGGCAACAAGGATGTCGGCGCGCTCTACGGCGTGTTCCGCTTCCTGAAGCTCATCCAGACCCGCCAGCCGATCGACGCGCTCGACATCGTCGACGCGCCCCGGCTCAAGGTCCGCGTCCTCAACCATTGGGACAATCTCGATCGCCATGTCGAGCGCGGCTATGCCGGCCAGTCGCTGTGGGACTGGCAGAAGCTGCCGCTCTACAAGGACCCGCGCTACACCGACTATGCCCGCGCCAACGCCTCGCTCGGCATCAACGGCACGGTGCTCACCAACGTCAACGCCAATGCCGACATCCTGCGGCCCGAATATCTCGACAAGGTGAAGGCGCTGGCCGAGGTCTTCCGGCCCTGGGGGATCAAGGTCTACCTCACCGCGCGCTTCTCGGCCCCGATCGAGATCGGCGGCCTCAAGACCGCCGATCCGCTCGATCCGGCGGTGCGAGCCTGGTGGAAGGCCAAGATCGACCAGATCTACGCGGTCATCCCCGATTTCGGCGGCTTCTTGGTCAAGGCCAATTCGGAGGGCCAGCCCGGCCCGGCCGATTACCGCCGCACCCATGCCGACGGCGCCAACATGTTCGCCGAGGCGCTCGCCCCGCATGGCGGCATCGTGATGTGGCGCGCCTTCGTCTACGCCGCCGAGAATCCCGACGACCGCCACAAACAGGCCTATGCCGAGTTCCAGCCGCTAGACGGCAGGTTCCGCGACAATGTCCTGGTCCAGGTCAAGAACGGCGCGATCGACTTCCAGCCGCGCGAGCCCTTCCATCCGCTGTTCGGCGCGATGCCCAGGACGCCGCTGATGATGGAATTCCAGATCACCAAGGAATATCTCGGCTTCGCCACGCATCTCGCCTATCTCGGCACCATGTGGGAGGAGGCGCTTCAGAGCGACACCTTCCGCCCGGGCAAGGGCAGCACGGTCGCCAAAGTCCTCGAGACGCCGGTGGACCCTGGTGCCGCCACCGGCATGGCGGGCGTCGCCAATGTCGGCAGCGACATCAACTGGTCGGGCTCGCAGTTCGACCAGGCGAACTGGTACGCCTATGGCCGCTTCGCCTGGGACCCGGAGGCCAAGGCCGAGACGATCGCGCGCGACTGGGCGCGGATGACCTGGAGTGACGATCCCTCGGTGGCCGACACGATCGTCGGCATGATGATGGGCTCGCGCGAGGCGGTGGTGAACTACATGACGCCCCTCGGCCTCGGCCATCTGATGGCGACCGGGCATCATTACGGTCCCGGCCCCTGGATCTCCGACCTCAAGCGCCCCGAATGGAACCCGGTCTATTACCACAAGGCCGACGCCGGCGGCATCGGCTTCGATCGTACCAGGACCGGCACCGACGCGCTCGGCCAGTACGCGCCCGAAGTGGCGAAGCGCTGGGGCAGCGTCGAGACCGTGCCCGACCGGCTGCTCCTCTGGTTCCATCATGTGCCGTGGGACCATCGCACCAAATCGGGCCGCACGGTGTGGGACGATCTCGTGATCCACTATGATGCCGGCATCGAATATGTCCGCAAGATGCAGGCCGACTGGGCGAGCCTCGAAGGCAAGGTCGACACCCGCCGCTGGGCCGAGGTGCGCGACTTCCTCGCGATCCAGCTCCGGGAGGCGATCTGGTGGCGCGACGCCTCGATCGCCTATTTCCAGTCGATCTCGAAGCGTCCGCTGCCGCCGGGGCATGCGCCGCCCGCGCACGATCTCGACTGGTACAAGGCGATCAGGACGCCCTACGCGCCGGGGCAGGGATAGATAGGCCGACATTTCTCCTTCTTCGTCACCCCCGGCCTTGGGCCGGGGTCCACCGGGAGGCGAGTCATGGGCAAGAGGCTTCAGGGCATCCGGTGGGGCGGAGTGGGCCCCGGCCCAAGGCCGGGGTGACGATCGAAAAACCGGACAAACCGGGATCCGACCCAAGCCTCACGGCCGCCCCAGCCCCCGCATCAGATACCCCTTGATATATTGCCTTAGCCGCGGCGTCGGCTCGCCGAGCACGCTGCGATGCTCGGGCGCGAGATGCTCGGCGGGCGGGCCGTGGCGCTGGAAGACGAAGGTGTCGAACATCTCCGCCCAGGCCTCGCGCCGCGCCGGCGGCAAGTGGCTGATCGCCAGCACCGCGTGCACCATCGCGTCGAACCGCGCCTCCTGGTCGGGCGAATCCGCCCACCAATAGTTGACGAGGAGGTTGAACGGCGAGAGCGCCTCGACCTGGTGCCACCACAGCGCGGGGATGTAGATCGCATCGCCCGGCTCGAGCTCGGCGGTCAGCGCCGCGCCGAGCGCCTCGCGGAAGCGCGGGAAGCGCGCGAAATCGGGCGCATTGAGGTCGACCATGCTCGCCGGCTGGCCCGCCATGGTATGGTCGAATGGGCCGACATAGAGATTGTGCACCTGGTCCGGCGGGAACAAGGTGAAGCGCCGCCGCCCCGCCGCGACGCAGGCGATGTTGTCGGAGACGTCGAAATGCGTGCTGATGCTGCTCCGGTTGCCGATCCATATCCGGGGTTCGGCGCCGAGCCCGGCCAGCAGCGGCATCGGATTGGCGTCGCCGAGCCCCGGCAGCGCCCGGTCCGTCTCCACCGCGCCGGCATAGACCGCCGGCACCCGTTCCTTGTCCTGCAGGGCGAGCAGATAGCGGAGCAGATCGGCCAGGCTTCCGCGCCGCCGCTCGAAGTTGAAGCCGCGCATGTCGGGATTGTAGAAGAAGCGCCCGGCGATCTCGGGCGGGCCGACGAACGCCTCCGCCGCGCCGCCGCGGTCGAACCCGAGCAGATAGTCGCACGCCGCCTCGGCAGAGGGGCCGGCGGCCGCGACCAGCGGCCAATCGCGCACCAGGCCGCGCAGCACCACGGGCGCATAGCCCGTCACGATCTCGTCGCGGAAGACGGCGAGATCGACGCGTTCGCGTTCGGGGATCGGAGTCATGCTGCTCTCCTGCACCGCGCGGGTTTCGGCGATGTGGCGCGCCCGGTCGACCTAAAAAAGTGGCGCCGCCGACCGGGGTCGGCAGCGCCAGTGCAGGGTGTTCGAGAAAGCCTCAGAAATTGAACCGCAGGATCGCCGAGAAGCGCCGGTCGTTCATGTACCAGCCGCGCGGCACTTCCACGATGCCGCCGCCGATCTTCGAGATCACCGCGTTGGTGCGCGTGATCTCGTTGGTGAGGTTCGATCCCTGGATGCCGAGCTTCACTTGCGGCGTCACCGCGAAGAAGATCGACGCGTCGAGCTGGCCCGTCGCCTTGTTGATGATCGGGTCGAACGGCGTGATCACGTCGCGCACCGTCAGCACGAAGTCCGATCGCCACGAATAGCTGGCGCGCAGCGACAACGGTCCCCAGTCGAAGAACGGCGTGATGTTCACCGTGTGCTTCGAAAGGCCCTGCAGCGGCAGCAGCGACGTGTCGACGGTCGTGACGCGGCCCGCCGCGACGTCCGGATCGGTCTCCGAAAGCGTCGATTGCGGCACGCCCGAGCTGTCGACGAAGGTATAGTTGGCCTGAAGACCCAGCCCCTTGAGCGGTCCCGGCAGGAAGTCGAAGGTCTGCTGATAGGCGATCTCGAAGCCCTTGATCTTGCCCTTCTCGGTCGAGTTGACCGGCGTGGTGACCAGCGCCGGGAAAGTCGCGCCGTTGTTGGTGAAGTCGAGGCGCACCGTATCGTTGGTGACGACGTTCGACAGCACCTTGTAGAAGGCCGAGATCGTCAGCGAGCCGACGTTCGAGAAATACCATTCGGCGGTAAGGTCGAAATTGTCGGCTTCGGTCGGCTTCAGATAGGGGTTGCCGGCGGTCAGCGTGCCCTGCAGCGTGTAGCTGTTCGGGATCGCGTTGCCGTTCGCGTCGACATTCTGGACCGTCGCCAGGTTCACCGGGAAATAGTTGCGGATATAGCCGGTCTGCGGCGGCGCGACCCCCTTGAAATAGGCGGCGCGGAACTGGAGCCCGCCGCCCGCCTCGAGCTTCAGGTTCACGCTCGGCAGCCAATAGTCATACGACATGTCGACCGTCGACGGCGTCGTGGCGCCGTTGATGTACGCACGGGCCGCGTTGCGGGTCGCCAGGTCGAACGTGCAGAAGGCCGGCGGATTCTGCCCCACCGGCACGGGCTGCGCGCAGGTCGCTTCGGTCGGGAAGGGGGTGGTGTTGACGAACGCCCGATAGCCGCTCGAGGTGCGGTCGGTCTTGGTGTAGCGCACGCCGACATTGCCGGTCAGCCGCATCTTGCCGAGCTGCGTGTCGATCCGCGCCATCAGATAGGCGGCGTAGTTCTGCTCGCGGATCGGGTTGATCTCGTCGACCAGGAACGGCGTGCCGGCCACGACGCCGCAGCGATTGGCGAGCGGGTTCCAGCCGGTGTTGATCGTCCGCCCGTCGGCGGCGCAGGTCGTCGTGCCCTGCCATTCGCGCGCGATCAGCGTCGCATAGTCGATCATCGCCTGGTAGTTGCCGACCGTGTCGCCCGCATAATAGAGGCGCCCCTGGCCGCCCAGCGGGCTGGTCACCTGGCCGCGGAAGAAATTGTCGAAATAATAGGGCTCGTAGCCGCTCAGCGGCTGGCCGTCGGTGCGCGAGGTGTTGCTCCCGTTCACCGGCGTGTCGAACCAGACCGGGCCGTTGTTGCCCCATTGCTCGGACAGCACACCCCAATTGTAGCGCGAGAAGCGCGAGGTCTGGTCACGGTCGGCATAGCGCACGCCGCCCTGGACCGACTTCAGGAAGCCGCTGTCGGGAAAGGAATAGTCGAGGTCGAGGCGGAAGGCGTCGGAATTGCCGTCGCTGTCCTCGATATGGTCCATAGCCGAGCGGTAGAAGCTGTTGTACGGATCGGTGAAGCTCGTATGGCCCGCGCCGAAATAGCTCGGGTTCATCGATCCGCCGACCGGCTGGGCGGTGTTGCAGTCATTGGCGGTGCCCGGCGGGTTCTGCGAATTGGCGGCGGGGCCGTTGCAGACCTGCGGCGGCAGGAACGCCACGGTCGGGAATTCCTTGCCGTTGAGCGTGATCGACGCGTTCTGGTAGGTCGATCCCCAGATCGTGTTGTCGAGCAGGTAGGTGCTCGACTTCACGTGCTGATAGTCGAACACCAGCCCCAGCCGGTCGCTGACGCTCCACTTGAAGTTGAAGCCGTAATCGTCGGTGACGAGCTTCTGCTGCTGGTCGCGGCGGATGTTGTTCGACTGCAGGCCGAGGATCGGCGTGCGGGCCGAGCCCGTGTTCTGGTCGGCGCGCCAGCCGGTCGGGCCGGTGATCGTGCCGCTCACGAACATGCCGTCGCTGTCGAAGTCGAGCGTCGTCCCCGGCACGCGCCGCGAGTCGCCGTTGCCCGCGACGTTGTCGGTCGCGATCTCCATCGTCCGCTCGGTCCAGGCCTGGCGCGCGTCGGAGCGCAGGAACTGCGCCACCGCCTCCATCGACCCGTCGTTGCTCCGCCACTGGGCGGCGGCGGCATAGCCGTAGCGCTTGCGGTCGAACTCCTGCCGCCCGATCACCGCGCCGCGCGGGAAATACACCTGGCGCGAGATGGTCGTGCCGCCATTGTCGACGACGTCGCCGTCCGAATAGAGGTTGCGGATGCGGAAGCTCGACACCTGGAAACGGTCCGAGCGCGTCTTGAGCTGCGAATAGGAGACGTTGGCGAGCAGGCCGATCTCGCCGATGCCGGTCTCCCAGCGATTGCTGATCAGGAGCGAGCCGGTCGGCGCCCATTTCTCGATGAAATCGCCGTAATTGGCCTCGAGCGAGCCCGCGACGGTCAGCCCCTTCGAATCGAAGGGCTTGCGCGTGCGCAGATTGACCACGCCGGCGATGCCGCCCTCGATGCGGTCCGCCGAAGGCGACTTGAACACGTCGACTCCGCCCAGCATCTCCGACGGCACGTCGGCGAAGCTCAGCGAGCGCCCGTTGTTCGCGCTGAACGCCTCGCGGCCGTTGAACTCGGAGCGGACATAGGTGAGGCCGCGCACCACGACGCCCGAACCCTCGACCGAGAAGTGATCGGGATCCACGCCCGCGGCGAAGCGGTTGATCGACACGCCCGGGATGCGCTGCAGCGTCTCGGTCACCGAGCGGTCGGGCAGGGCGCCGATGTCCTCGGCGGTGACCGAATCGACGATCACGTCCGAATTCTTCTTGATCGACTGCGCGCTCTGCAGCGACTGGCGATAGCCGGTGACGACGATCGCGTCGTCGTCCTGGACTGCCTGGTCCGCGCCCCCCGCGGCCCCGCTGTCCTGCGCCCAGGCAGGCGCTGCCATCGAAAGGCAGGCGAGCGCCGCCGCGGACACGCCCGCGCGGAGCATGCCGGTGCGGAACCTGCCGGAACTGTCGATGACGTGAATCATGTCGCGCTTGCGCATCATGTCTCCCCTCCATGTTAGCGCTATCACCCGATGGCGCATTTTTTTCGTTTTTGTTTCAGCCAACGTAACGGACGATTCGTCGCAAGATCAAGCCGTCTCGTTACAGTAACGATAAGAATTGGAATTTGTGGCGATTTTGCAACGGTTTCGCTGCAGCGCACTATAGCGCTTCGGCATTGCAGCAAGAAATCGCCGCTCGACTCATCGCCGGCCATGATTGACGCTCCGGCGACGGGAGCGCTAACATTTGCGCCAGGAGAGGGGCATCGCAAGAATGCTGGTGAAGCGCGTACTCGTCGTCGGCGGGGGCACTGCGGGTTGGATGACCGCCGCGGCGCTCGCGCACAAGTTCGCGGGCACGCCCATCGCGATCGACTTGGTCGAATCGGCCGAGATCGGCACCGTCGGCGTCGGCGAGGCGACCGTGCCGCACATCCGCCACTACAACGCGACGCTCGGGCTCGACGAGGCCGATTTCCTCGCGCGGACCAAGGGCACCTTCAAGCTCGGCATCGAGTTCGTCGACTGGGGCCGGACGGGCGACAGCTACATCCACCCCTTCGGCGCGTTCGGCGCCGAGATCGACGGCGTGCCCTTCCACCATCAATGGCTGCGCACGGATGGTGCGGCGGGCGCCTTCGAGGACTATTCGCTGCCGATCCAGGCGGCGCGGCGCGGGCGCTTCCAGCACCCGAGTGCCGATCCCGCCTCGCTGCTGGGCAGCTTCAACTACGCCTATCAGTTCGATGCCGGCCTCTATGCCCGCTATCTGCGCGACTATGCCGAGGCGCGCGGCGTCACGCGGCGCGAGGGCAAGGTGGTCGACGTCGCGCTCGACGGCGAGAGCGGCCGGGTCCGCTCGGTCACGCTCGAGGGCGGCGCGGTGCTCGAGGCGGACCTCTTCGTCGATTGCTCGGGCTTTCGCGGGCTGCTGATCGAGCAGGCGCTCCACACCGGGTACGAGGAGTGGACGCACTGGCTGCCCTGCGACCGGGCGATCGCGATTCCCTGTCCCAATGTCGGCCCGATCCCGCCGCTCACCCGCTCGACCGCCCAGAAGTCCGGCTGGATCTGGCGCATCCCGCTCCAGCACCGCGCGGGCAACGGCCATGTCTATGCGAGCGGCTTCGTCTCCGACGACGAAGCGCTGGAGACGCTGCTCGGCCAGCTCGCCGCGCCGCCGCTCGCCGATCCCAACAAGCTCCGCTTCGTCACCGGCAAGCGCAAGCGGCAATGGGTGGGCAACGTCGTCGCGATCGGCCTTTCCTCGGGCTTTCTCGAGCCGCTCGAATCGACCAGCATCCACTTGATCCAGCTCGCGATCGGGCGGCTGCTCGACTTGTTCCCGACGCACGACTGGGATCCGCTCGACGCGCGCGAATTCAATCGGCTGATGGCGCTCGAATATGAGCGCGTCCGCGATTTCCTGATCCTCCACTATCACGCCACCGAGCGCACCGATTCCGATTTCTGGAACCATTGCCGCACGATGCGGCTGCCGGACTCGCTCGAGCACAAGCTCGCGCTGTTCCGCGAGCGCGGGGTGGTCGTGAACTATCGAGACGGCATGTTCCTCGAGCCGAGCTGGCTCGCCGTCTATCTCGGCCAGCGCGTCCTCCCCGCCCGGCCCGATCCGCGCGCGGAAGGCGGGGAGGCGGTGCTGCGCCGGATGGCGGCGATGCGCGAGCGCTACGCCCAGGAGGCCGAGGCGATGCCCGCGCACGAGGACCTGCTCGCCGGCCTGGCCGCCGCGGCGTGATGGGCCCCGTCCGCCGCATCGTCATCGTCGGGGGCGGCGTCGCCGGCTGGATGAGCGCGCTCGCGCTCGGCCATGGGCTCCCCGGTGTCGCGATCGAGCTGGTCGAGATCGGCGGGCCCGACTGGAGCCTCGGCCCCTTCGGCCCGGCCGAGACGGCCTTGCCCGGCTTCGACACCTTCCTCGCGCCCCATGGCATCGCCGAGGAGGCGCTGCTCCGCGCCGCGCGGGGCTGCTTCTCGCTGGGCGCCGCCTTTTCGGGCTGGGCCGCGCCCGATGCCGACTGGTTCCTGCCCTTCGGCGACATCGGCGTGCCGATCGGCGCGGTGGCCTTCCACCATCTCGCGGCGCGGCTGCGCGCGGAAGGCAAGGCGCTGCGCCTCGCCGACTTCTCGCTCGCCGCGCTCGCCGCCGCCGCGGGCCGCTTCGCGCGCCCCTCGGAGGATCGCCGCTCGGTGCTGTCGAGCTATGGCTACGGCCTGCATTTCGAGCGTGCCGGCTGCGCCGAGCTGCTGCGCCGCGCCGCCACGCGGACCGTGCGGCACGGCGCGCCCTTCCGCCGCGCGGTCGTCGCGGAGGGCGCCGTCGCCGCGGTCGAGCTCGAGGACGGCCGCCGAGTGACCGGCGATCTCTACCTCGATTGTTCCGGCCCGCGCGCGCTGCTGATCGGCGCGCTCGACGCGGGGTGGGAGAGCTGGGCCGAATGGCTCCCCTGCGATCATGTCGCCGAAGCCGCGATTCCGGCGGAGGGCGTCCCACCGCCCTTCGCCCATGCCGGCGCGCATGCGGGCGGCTGGCAGCGCATCGTGCCGCTGGTCGGCGGGCAGGGCGCGGCTTCGCTCCACGCCTCGCGCTTCGGGGAGGTGCCGAGCGGCGCCGTGCCGATCGCGCAGGGCCGCCGCGCCGCGCCCTGGACGCGCAATTGCGTCGCGATCGGCGCCGCCGCGCTGCTGCTCGAGCCGCTCCACGGCCACACCCTCGCGCTCGCCCGCAACGCGCTCGAGCGGCTGGTCGCGCTGTTCCCGGCGACGCCCGACGGTCCCGAGCCCGCCGAGTACAACCGCCTCGCCGCGAGCGAAGGCGACCGGGCCCGCGACTTCGCGATCCTCCATTGGAAGACCAACGGCCGCACCGGCGACCCGCTCTGGGACGCGGCGCGCGCCATGCCGGTTCCCGAGCCGCTCCAGTACAAGCTCGACCTCTATGCCAGCCGCGGCCGCGTGCCGATGTACGACGACGAGCCGTTCGACCGTGCCGACTGGATCGCGGTGCTCGACGGGCAGGGCGTCCGCCCGCGCCGCTGGGACGCGCTCGCCGACACGCTGCCGGAGCCGCAGCTGCTCCAGCACGCCGCGCGCGTACGCGAGCTGGTCCTGGACGCCGTGCGGTCGATGCCGCACCACGGCGCCACGCTCCGCGCCGAAGGATTGATGCCATGACCGCTCCCGCTCCGATCCGCCGCATCGTGGTCGTCGGCGGCGGCACGGCGGGCTGGATGGCGGCCGCGGCGCTCTCGCGCATGGTGCGCGCCGGCGTCTCGGTCACGCTGGTCGAATCGGACCAGATCGCCACGGTCGGCGTCGGCGAGGCCACGATCCCGCCGATCCGCACCTTCAACGCGATGCTCGGCATCGACGAGAACGACTTCCTCGCCAACGTCAACGGCGCGATCAAGCTCGGCATCGAGTTCGTCAACTGGACCCGCGACGAGCATCGCTACGTCCATCCCTTCGGCGAGTTCGGCTTCGACATCGAGGGCGTGAAGTTCCACCAGTTCTGGCGCAAGCTCTGGGAACGGGGCGAGGCGAGCTGGATCGAGGACTACAATCTCTGCGCCGCCGCGCTGAAGCTCGGCCGGTTCATGCCGCCGGTGCCGGACCCCAACAACGCGCTGTCACGACTCAGCTACGCCTATCATTTCGACGCCTTCCTCTATGCCCGCTACCTGCGCGCCTATGCCGAGGCTCGCGGCGTGGCGCGGGTGGAGGGCAAGGTCGTCGGGGTGCCCTTGCGCGGCGAGGACGGGTTCATCGAAGCGGTGGTGCTCGACGGCGACCGGCGGATCGAAGGCGAGCTGTTCCTCGACTGCACGGGCTTTCGCGGGCTGCTGATCGAAGGCGCGCTCGAGACCGGCTTCGTCTCGTGGAAGCACTGGCTCCAATGCGATCGCGCCGTGGCGATGACCACCGAGAGCGCGCCCGGCGGCGCGATCACGCCCTTCACCCGCGCCACGGCGCACAAGGCCGGCTGGCAATGGCGCATCCCGCTCCAGCACCGGATCGGCACCGGCTATGTCTACAACAGCGACGACATCAGCGAGGACGAGGCGACCGAGACCCTGCTCGCCAACACCGACGGTGCCCAGGTGCGCGCGCCCTTCCATCTCCGCTTCGAATCGGGGCGGCGCAAGCTGATCTGGAACCGCAACTGCGTGTCGCTCGGCCTCGCCTCGGGTTTCCTCGAGCCGCTCGAATCGACCAGCATCCACTTCATCCAGGCCGGCATCACCAAGCTGCTCGCCTTGTTCCCCGACCAGGGCTTCTCGCCGGTCGAGCGCGACGAGTACAACCGGCTGACCGTGATGCAGCTCGAGCAGACGCGCGACTTCATCATCCTCCATTATCACGCCAACCGGCGCGAGACCGGCGACCTCTGGCGGCGCGTGCGCGAGATGGAGCTGCCCGACAGCCTGCAGCGCAAGATCGACCTGTTCCGCGGCCGGGGCCGCTGGTTTCGCTACGAGGACGAGCTGTTCGCCGAATCGAGCTGGATCGCGGTGCTGCTGGGGCAGGGCATCGTCCCCGCCGGCTATGATCCGCTCGTCGACGCCGTCTCTCCCGACGAGATCCGCCACAAGCTCGACCGGATCCGAGAGATATTCGCGCGCGCGGCCCATGCCATGACCCGCCACGAGGACTGGCTCGCCGCCAATTGCCCCGCGCGCGAGGATCTCGGCGAGATGTCGAAGAGAAGGCACGCATGACCGACAACCGCCTGCGCCACATCGTCGTCGTCGGGGGCGGCACCGCGGGCTGGATGACCGCCGCGGCGCTGGCGCGCTTCCTGGTCGACGGCTTCACCAAGGTGACCGTGATCGAATCCGAGGCGATCGGCACGGTGGGGGTGGGCGAATCGACCATCCCGCAGATCCGCATCTTCAACCGCCTGCTCGAGCTCGACGAGGACGATTTCGTCCGCAAGACCAAGGCGACCTTCAAGCTCGCGATCGAGTTCGTCGACTGGCGGCGGATCGGCGAGCGCTACTACCATCCGTTCGGCCCCTATGGCGTCGACATGGGCGGCGTCTCGTTCCACGCCTATTATCTCCGCGCGCTGGCCGAGGGGCATGCCGGGCATCTCGACGAATATTCGCTCCAGGCGCTCGCCGCGCGGCGCGAGGAGGCGAAGTTCAGCCGGCCGGTCGAGGGAGCGGGCAACTCGCCGCTCGCCGACATCGCCTATGCTTTCCAGTTCGATGCCGGGCTCTATGCCCGCTACCTGCGCGACTATGCCGAGGCGCGGGGCGTCGTCCGGCGCGAGGGGCGCATCACGCATGTCGCGCAGAATGGCGAGACCGGCTTCGTCGAGACGCTGACGCTCGACAGCGGCGAGACGATCGACGGCGATTTCTTCGTCGATTGCTCTGGGTTCCGCGGGCTGCTGATCGAGCAGACGCTGCACGCCGGCTATGAGGACTGGTCGCACTGGCTGCTCAACGACAGCGCGATCGCGGTTCCCTGCGCGCTGGGCGGCGAGCTGAACGCGGTCACCCGCGCCACCGCGCGTCCGGCTGGCTGGCAGTGGCGCATCCCGCTGCAGCATCGCCTCGGCAACGGCCACGCCTATTCCTCCGCGCACATGAGCGACGACGAGGCGGCGGCGATCCTGCTGGCCAATCTCGACGGCGAGCCGCTCGCCGATCCGCTGCAGCTGCGCTTCAAGGCGGGGCGGCGGCGCAGGAGCTGGGACAAGAACGTCATCGCGATCGGCCTGTCGGCCGGCTTCATGGAGCCGCTCGAATCGCAGAGCATCCACTTGATCCAGGTCGGCATCTCGCGGCTGATGACGCTGCTGCCGACCCGCGACATGGGGCAGCCCGAGATCGACCTCTACAATCGCTGGATGACCTTCGAATATGAGAAGATCCGCGATTTCCTCGTGCTTCATTTCCACGCCAACGAGCGCGACGACACCGACTATTGGCGTTACCTGCGCGAGATGAAGGTCTCCGACTATCTCGCGGAGAAGATGGCGATCTTCCGCTCCACCGGCCGCGTCTTCCGCGAGCATGACGAGCTGTTCAACGACACCAGCTGGTTCGCGGTGATGATGGGGCAGGGGCTCGTCCCCGGCCGCTACGATCCGGTCGTCGACGAGATGCCCGACGCGATGTTCCGCGACCGGATGGGCGCGATTCGCCGCGTCGTGCGCAACTCGGTCGACTGGATGCCGCGCCATTTCGACTTCATCCAGGAGCATTGTGCAGCCTGATTGGTGATATTCACCTTGAAAAAGTGAACCATATGGGTTATATCCCTGCCATGGCCGTTCCGATCCTTCCCGCTTTCATGCTCCGGCCCGTGCGTGCGCTCTCGCGCATGGGCGCGCGCGCACGTGCGCTATGTCGAGACTTTTGTGACTTTCCGATCCTGATGGCGGGCATGATGGCGCTGTTGGCCGCCCCCGCTTCGGCCCAGCCCGCCGCCCGCTTCGCCTGGTTCGACTATGGCGGCCGCGACGCCTCCGACGCCGTTCCCGCACGTCCCGGAGACTATCGCAACCCGATCCTCAAGGGCTTCCATCCCGATCCGAGCGTCACGCGCGTCGGCGACGATTTCTACCTCGTCACCTCCACCTTCGGCTGGTTCCCGGGCATCCCGGTCTTCCGCAGCCGCGATCTCGTCAGCTGGACCCAGATCGGCAACGCGATCGACCGGCCCGGCATGCTCGACTTCAAGCGGCTCGGCCTGTCGCGCGGGGTGTTCGCGCCGACGATCCAGGCGAAGCACGGCGTCTTCTACATCCTCAACACCTGCGTCGATTGCGGCGGCAATTTCGTGATCACCGCGAAGGACCCGGCGGGCCCCTGGTCCGATCCGGTCTGGCTGCCCGATCTCGAGGGCGGGATCGATCCGTCGCTCTTCTTCGACGAAGACGGTCGTTCCTGGGTGGTCAACAACGGCCCGCCCGAGGGCAAGCCGCTCTACGAGGGCCATCGCGCGATCTGGGTGCAGGAGTTCGACACGAAGGCGCTGAAGACCTTCGGCCCGCGCAAGCTGATCGTGAACGGCGGAGTCGACATCGCCAGCAAGCCGATCTGGATCGAGGGGCCGCACATCTTCCGCAAGGACGGCTGGTATTATCTGAGCTGCGCCGAGGGCGGCACCGGCGAAGGCCATAGCCAGGTGATCTTCCGCTCGCGCAGCGTCACCGGTCCCTATGAACCCGGCCCGCGCAACCCGATCCTCACCCAGCGCGACTTGCCGGCGGACCGGCCGCTGCCGGTCACTTCGGCCGGCCATGCCCAGTTCGTCACCACGCCCGGCGGCCAATGGTGGGCGACCTTCCTCGCGGTCCGCCCCTATGCGGGCGATTTCTATTCCACCGGCCGCGAGACCTTCCTGCTTCCGGTCGAATGGCGCGGCGGCTGGCCGGTGATCCTCGAGCCCGGCAAGCCGATCCCCTATGCCCATGCCCGCCCCGCGCTGCCCGCGCAGAAGGCGCCGCCGGTACCCGTCAGCGGCGCCTTCGCGGTGCACGAAGCGTTCGACGGCCCGGCGCTGCCGCCCTATTGGATGATGCTGCGCAACCCGCGCGAGCGCTGGTACGCGTTCGATCGCGGCGACCTGGTCCTCACCGCGCGCGCTGTCGGCCTCGGCGACAATGCCAACCCTTCCTTCCTCGCGCGCCGCCAGCAGCACATGAACGCCGCCGTCTCGACCCAGCTCGACTTCGCGCCCGAGGCCGATGGCGACCGCGCGGGCATCGTCGCGCTGCAGAACGACGATCATTGGCTCTTCCTCGGCCTGAGGCGCGAGGGCGGCAGGACCCGTCTCGTCGTCGACCGGCGCGAGGGCGCGAAGGAGCCGAGGCTCGGCACGACGCTCTTCGTGCGCGAGAAGGTGGGGCGGGGCCCGATCCTGCTGCGCATCGCGGTCGAGGGGCGGCGCTATCGCTTCAGCTATGCCGAGCCGGCGCCCGACCCGGCCTGGAAGGAGCTGGGCAGCGTCGAGACCGACGGGCTCACCACCAAGATCGCGGGCGGGTTCGTCGGCTCGCTGTTCGGCGTCTTCGCGGGGAGGGGGGAGTGATGGGC
>CBIFVW010000069.1:0-15103 GCA_966186155.1 uncultured Sphingomonas sp. | reverse complement strand
GACCGACGGTCGGTGCCGCCCTCGATCCTGGCCGTGGTGATGGTGCTGCAACGGCTGGAGGGGACTGTCGGATCGGGAGGCAGCCGACCGGGTTGCCTTCGATGTGCGCTGGCGGCACGCGGCCGGGGTGGCGGATGCGGTGGCCATCAGATGCGCGCTCCGGTGTTGGCGGAACGGGTATCGAGATACCCGAAAATCACCAATTTCCCGCTTGTGGGAAAAGGCGCTTCGACCGTGAAGTTCGGGCGGGTGGCGGTCGCGGTGAGGATGTCCGGCATCCGGCCAGAGTGGCAGAGCATTTCCTACTTTGGAAGAGCCTGCGAAGATGCCCCGATCGCCTGGGCAAGGACCCGTACCGCCGGTTCGATCGCGCTTTCGGCGATCCGCCCATAGCCGAGGAACAGGCGGCGCGGCCCGGCCGCGGTGCCGGAATAGCGGCCGAGCCCCTCGGTCGCGACGCCGCGCCTGCGCAAGGCCGCGACGATGCCGCTCGCGTCCGCGCCTTCAGGCAGGCGCAGCGTCACGTGGAGGCCCGCGGCGACGCCTTCGATCTCGAGCCCGGGCAAGGCGCCGGCGAGGCAGGCGACGAGAAGATCGCGGCGCTCGCGATAGAGCCGCCGCATGCGCCGCAGATGCCGGTCATAGGCGCCGGACCGGATGAGGTCGGCGAGCGCCTCCTGGTCGATCCGCGGCGGCCCTTCGCTCCAGCGCCGCAGCTCGCCGTCCATGGTCTCGACCAGCGCCGGGGGGACGACCAGCCAGGCCAGCCGCAGCGCGGGGGCGAGCGTCTTGCTCACGGTGCCGGCATAGAGGATGCGGTCGGGCGCGAGCCCCTGCAGCGCGCCGAGCGGGGCCTGATCGTAGCGGAATTCGGCGTCGTAATCGTCCTCGAGCGCATAGGCGTCGCGTTCGCGCAGCCAGCGCACCAGCCGCTGGCGCCGCTCCGCGCCGAGCACGCCGCCGATCGGGAACTGGTGCGCCGGAGTCACGAAGACGGCCTCGGCAGGGGACGCAACGAGCCGGTCGACGTCGAGCCCCAGCGCATCGACGGGGATCGGCAATCGGGCGAGACCCGCCTTGTCGACCGCAACCCAGTCGCTGTAGCTCGGATCCTCGACGGCGAGGGTCCGGATTCCCCTCGCATGGAACGCCGCGCAGGCCAGCGCGCGCCCCTCGGAGAAGCCGCTGGTGATGTAGATGCAGCCAGGATCGGCGATCACGCCGCGCACCCGCCCGACATAATCGGCGACGACCCGGCGCAGCGTGAGGCTGCCGCGCAGGTCGCCATAGCCGAGCTCGCTCGCCGGGAGATCGGCGAGCACGGTCCGGATCGCGCGTGCCCAGGCCTTGCGGGGAAACATGCCGACATCGGGCATCGCCGGCCGGAGATCGAAGCGGATCGGATCGGCGGACGGCGGCGCGGCCGATTCGGGCGCCGGGCCGCCGCCGACCGCAGCGACGACCGGCCGCGCGCCTGGGCGCAGCGCGAGATATCCCTCGGCCGCGAGCTGGGCATAGGCATCGACCACGAGCGGGCGCGAGACGCCGAGCTGCGCGGCGAGCGCCCGCGTCGAGGGGAGCCGGACGCCGGCGCGCAGCGCACCCGACCGGATCGCCTCGAGCAGGCGACGGCGGAGCTGCGACCCCAGGCTCTCGCGCGCGCCACGATCGAGGACGACCGGTAGGTCGGGCGGCAAACTGGTCAATGATATTACCCATCAACTGGTCATGTTTGCTGATCCAGTAGCACGCTAAGCCGATCCGCGACAGCAATGTTGGAGGAACAGGCGATGGCCATGATCGCAATCGAGACGCCGGCATCCGGCGTCGCCGGGCAACCGATCTTCACTCGGTCCATGCTGGCCCTTTCGGGCACGATGGTGACGGCGATGGGCAGCTTCTATCTGCTGCTCTCCGCCGTGCCGGCGCATGCCGCGGCGCTCGGCGGCGATTTCGCCGCGGGGCTCTCGACCGGCCTGCTGATGGCGACGACGATCGCCGGCGAGCTCGCCGCGCCGCAGCTGATCGCACGGCTCGGCCGCCGCGCGGCGATGGCGGCCGCGCTGCTGGTGCTGGCGCTTCCCTGCCTCGCCACCTTCTCGACCGACCTGGCGGTGGTGCTGGCGAGCTGCGCCGCGCGCGGCTTCGGACTCGGCCTGCTGCTCGTCGCGGCGTGCGGGCTCGCCGCGACGCTGGCGCCGCCGTCGCGCCGGGCGGAAGCGATGGGGGTCTATGGCGTCGCCTCGGCGATCCCGGCGATCCTGGGCGTGCCGCTCGGGCCCTGGGCGCTGGCCGAGCTCGGCCCGCTGCCGACCGCGATGGCGGCGGCGCTGCTGGGCCTGGCGGGGCTCGCCGGCCTTGCGATCGTTCCCGGCCGCGTCGCGCCGGCCGGCGACGAGGCAGCTTCGCATGGCCTGCCGGCGATGCGGACCGGGGCCTGGCCCGCCGCCGGGCTCGCGATCGGCGCGATCGTCGTCGGCGCGTCGATCACCTTCCTGCCGCTGGCGCATCGCGAGGCGGCGACGGGGACGATCATGCTCGCTTTGCTGCTCCAGGGGCTGGCCGCCGCGGCGGCGCGCTGGGCGGCGGGCCGGCCGGTCGACCGCCACGGGCCGCAAGGCGCGATGATCGCCGGCGCGGCCCTCGCGGTCGCGGCGATGCCCTGTCTCGCCGTGGAGGGCGACGCCGCGATACTGATCGGCATGACGCTCAGCGGCGCGGCGTTCGGCGTGCTGCAGAGCGCCAGCCTCGCCCAGTTGCTGCAGCGGGTGCGCCCGGAGCAGGCCGACGGCGCGAGCGCCTTGTGGAACGCCGCCTATGACGCCGGGCTCGGCGTCGGCGGAATCGGGTTCGGAGCGCTCGCGGCGGCGGCCGGCTATGGCGCGGCGTTCGTCTCCGGCGCGGCCTTGCTGGCGCTGTTCGGGCTGGCGGTCTTCCTCCGCTTCGAGCGCGTCCAGGCGCCGCGCGCGCAGATTATTTGACTGGGCCTGTCGAATCGCCGCGCCGCCGCTCGTCATGGGATCGAGGTGCGCGAGGCACCCGAACCGAGGAGAAGACCGATGTTCCGTGCCGCTTTCGCCATTGCCGCGCTGCTCCTGGCGGCGCCTGCTTCCGCCCAGCCCGTCCATCAAGCCACGGAGAAAGCCATGCCCGCCCCCGGCAAGTCCGGCCACGCCACCGTCAACGGCGTCGACATCCACTATTCCCTTTATGGCAAAGGCGACCCGCTCGTCCTGCTGCACGGCGGCTTCGGCCAGATCGAGATGTTCGGCCCGAACATCGCCGCGCTCGCCGCCGGCCGGCAAGTGATCGCGGTCGATCTTCGCGGGCATGGCCGCACGCCGCTTCCCGAGAAGCAGATGACCTTCTCCGACCTCGCCGCCGACGTCGCGGGGCTGATCCGGCATCTGGGCCTCGAGAAGGCCGATGTGATGGGCTATTCGCTGGGCGGCTCGACTGCGATCCGGCTCGCCATCGAGCATCCCGCGCTGGTCGACAGGCTGGTGGTGGTTTCGGCGCCCTATGCCTTTTCCGGATGGCACGACTTCAACCAGCAGGGGATGAAGGCGATCAGCGCCGCGACCACTGCGGAGCCGATGAAGCAGACGCCCTATTACCAGGCCTATGCCGCGGTGGCGCGCGATCCCGAGCGCAACTGGCCGCGGCTGCACGACCAGATGGGCCGCCTGCTCGGGGCGGATTACGACTGGTCGGCCGAGATATCGAAGATCCGGTCCCCGACGCTGATCGTGGTCGGCGACTGGGACTCGGTCCGCATCGCCCATGCCGCGGCGTTCTTCCAGCTGCTCGGCGGCGGGAAGCAGGACGCGAACTGGGATCGTTCGGGCGTGAACCGGAACCGCTTCGCGGTGCTGCCCAACCAGACGCATTATGAGCTCTTCGCTTCCCCCGCGCTCGCCGAGGCCGTTATTCCCTTCCTCGACGCGGAATAGGGTCCGCATTCAACTTGATCCTCCCCCGGAGGGGGAGGGGGACCGCCGAGCGGGAGCTCGGTGGTGGAGGGGTAGTTTCAGCAGGCGGCATCGCAAGTGGAGAATACCCCTCCACCAGCCTGCGGCTGGTCCCCCTCCCCCTCCGGGGGAGGATTGGAAGTGCTACTTCCTAACTAGATACGTCCTAGGCGCCGAGGGCCGGGCTGCAGCGGCTTGCCCGGCCCTCAGCGCCCCTTGAACAGGCCGCCGAGCACCCCGCGCACCAGCCCGCCGATGATGCTCGCGCCGGCGCCGCTCTTCTTGCCGAAGATCGCCTTGGAGACTTCGCTCGCCACCGCGCGGCCCGCCGCCGAGGAGGCGGAACGCGTCGCCGAGGTGATCGCGCGGTTCCAGGGGTTGTTCGCCGCCTCGCGCTCGGCCTGGCGCCGGGCCTGGGCCTCGAGCCGCGCCTGGCGGTCGGCCTCGCGCTGCTGGGCGAGTCGCTGGCGCTCGGCTTCCTTGGCGAGGCGCGCCTCCTCCTTGGCCTGGGCGGCGGCGGCCTTCTCGGCCTCGTCCTGCGCCTGGGCCTCGGCGGCGGCCGCCGCGGCCTCGGCGCCCTTGGCGGCGAGCAGCTCCTCGGCCGATTCGCGATCGACCAGATCGTCGTACTTGGCGCCGATCGCGTCGGTCTGGACGAGCACGCCGCGCTCGACGGGCGTCACCGGGCCGACGCGCGAGGCGGGCGGCTTGATCAGCGTGCGCTCGACCGGGCTCGGCGCGCCGTCGTCCTGGAGCAGCGAGACCAAAGCCTCGCCGACCTTCAACTCGGTGATCGCGGTGGTGACGTCGATGCCGGGATTGGCGCGGAAGGTGGTCGCCGCCGCCTTGACCGCCGCCTGGTCGCGCGGCGTGAAGGCGCGGAGCGCGTGCTGGACGCGGTTGCCGAGCTGCCCGGCGATCGTGTCGGGCACGTCGATCGGGTTCTGGGTGATGAAATAGACGCCGACGCCCTTGGAGCGGATCAGCCGGACGACCTGCTCGATCTTGTCGAGCAGCGCCTTGGGCGCGTCGTCGAAGAGCAGGTGCGCCTCGTCGAAGAAGAAGGCGAGCACCGGCTTGTCGGGATCGCCGACCTCGGGGAGCGATTCGAACAGCGCCGACAAGAGCCAGAGCAGGAAGGTGGCGTAGAGCTTGGGGCTCGCCATGAGCTTGTCGGCGGCGAGGATGTTGACCAGGCCGCGGCCCTTGTCGTCGGTGCCGAGGAAGTCCTGGATCGCCAGCGCGGGCTCGCCGAAGAAATGGTCGCCGCCCTGGGAGCGGAGCTGGAGCAGCCCGCGCTGGATCGCGCCGACCGACTGTTTCGAGACATTGCCATAGGTGGCGGTGAGCTCGTCGGCGCGCTCGGCGCAATGGGCGAGCATCGACTGGAGGTCGTCGAGGTCGAGGAGGAGCAGCCCGTCCTTGTCGGCGACGGTGAAGGCGATGGTGAGCACGCCTTCCTGGACTTCATTGAGGTCCATGAGGCGCGAGAGGAGCAGCGGACCCATCTCGCTGACGGTGGTGCGGATCGGATGGCCCTGCTCGCCGTACAGGTCCCAGAACTGCACCGGATTGTCGGCATAGGCCCAGCCGGCGAGGCCGATCTCGGCGGCGCGGGCGGCGAAGACCGCGTGCGTCTTGCCCGTGGGGGAGCCCGCCATGGCGAGGCCGGACAGGTCGCCCTTCACATCGGCGACGAAGCAGGGGACGCCGGCGGCGGACAGCCCCTCGATGATCCCCTGGACAGTGACCGTCTTGCCGGTGCCGGTCGCGCCCGCGATCAGCCCGTGGCGATTGGCGCGCCGGAGCACCAGCGATTGCGGCTTGGCGCCGCCCGCGCCGGCGCCGATGAAGATGCCCGTCTCTCCAGCCATTCCCGAGCTCCCTTACAGAGAAGCCGGGAATAGAGGAGAAACGGGCATCCGTCAGCCCGATGGGGACTGAGATCAGTTGGCGATCTGCACCGGCACGAACTGGCCGATGTTGCGGCGCTGGACGTAGAGCAGCACCGTCTTGCGGCCGGCGCTCTTCGATGCCGTGACGAGCTTGGCGATGTCCGCCGCGCTCGCCACCGGCTGGCGGTTGACCGAAGTGATCAGGTCGCCGCGCTGCACGCCCTTGCCGGCCGCGTCGCTGGACGGGCTCACCTGGAGCACGACGACGCCGGTCGCGTTCGCGTCCACGCCGATGCTCCGCGCGATCTGCGGGGTGAGCGGCGTCACCTGGATGCCGAGCGCGGCGGCCGCCATCGTCTCGCTGTCGGCGCCGCCGGGGCCCGAATCCTCGTCGTTCGGATCGAACTGGGCGAGCTGCTCCTCGGGCGGACGGGTGCCGAGGACGACGGGCAGGGTCATGCGCTTGCCGTCGCGGATCAGCTCGACGGACACGCGGCTGCCGGGCTTGGCGTTGGCGGCGAGATAGGAGAGGGTCTGGTCGGGCGTCACTTCCTTGCCGTCGAGCGCGACGATCACGTCGCCCGTCTTGATCCCGGCCTTGGCGGCGGGCTGATTGGGCTCGACGCTGCGGATCAGCTCGCCGCGGTCCTTGGGCACGCCCAGCGCGTCGGCGATGTCGTCGGTGATCGGCTGCGGGCCGACGCCGAGATAGCCGCGCGCGAGCTTGCCGCCCTTCATCAGCGTGTCGATGACGGGCTTGGCCTCCTCGGCGGGGATCGCGAAGCCGATGCCGACATTGCCGCCGGTCGGCGACAGGATCTGCGAGTTGATGCCGATGACGTTGCCATTGAGGTCGAACATCGGCCCGCCCGAATTGCCGCGGTTGATCGAGGCGTCGGTCTGGATGAAGCGGTCATAGGCGCCGCCCTGGCCAGTGACGCGGTGCACCGCCGAGACGATGCCGGCGGTCACCGATCCGCCGAGGCCGAACGGATTGCCGATCGCGACCACCCAGTCGCCGACGCGCGTGCCGGCCGAATCGCCGAACTTCACATAGGGCAGGTTCTGCCCCTCGATCTTGAGCACGGCGAGGTCCGACTGGGCGTCGTTGCCGATCAGCTTGGCCTTGAACTCGCGCCGGTCGGGCAGGGTGACGGTGATCGATTCGACCACCGCGCCGCGCTGGCCGGCCGAGATGACGTGGTTGTTGGTGACGACATAGCCGTCGGGCGAGATGATGAAGCCCGAGCCGAGCGACTCGGCCTGGCGGGTGACCGGCTGGCTGCCGCCGCCGAACATCTCGAGCGGGGTGCCGGCGAACGGATTGGCGTTCATGGTCACGCGCTGCGTGGTCGAGATGTTGACGACCGCGGGCTGCAGCTTGGCGACCATGTCGGCGAAGCTCATCGGCGCGCCGGCCCTGGGCGCGGTCGCCTGGATCGCGCCGGGCTCGTTCTGCGCGGTCTGCGCGCCGGCGGGCTGGTTGAGAGTCATCGTCGCGGCGGCGCCGCTGAGCAGCAAAGCGGTGGTGAGAGCGTAAGCGTAACGCACGTGAAGTGGTCCTCTCAGACGAAGGAAAAGCGTTCAGCGGCGATTCTTGCGCCCAATTGCTGAACGGCGATTGAATATGAACGAACCGACAGGGTCATCGTTGCCCCATGAATTCCTTGAGATAGGAGTTCTGCGGGGAGAGGATGACCGAGGTCTGGCCCTTGGTGTCCTGCGCGAAGGTCCGGTCGTAGGACTGCATCGCGCGCCAGAAATCATAGAATTGCGGGTCCTTGTTGAACGCCTGGGCATAGATCTGCGCGGCCTGGGCGTTGGCGTTGGCGCGGATGATCTGCGCGTCCTTGCTGCCCTGGGCCTCGATCGTCCGCGCCTCCTGGAGCCGGGCGGTGCGCATCCGCTCGAGCGCGCTGTCGAGCGGCGAGCCGGTGGGGAGCTCGGTCTGCTTGATCCGGACGTCGACGATCGACACGCCATATTGGCCGGCGAGCTGCTGGAGCGAGGCCTGGACATTGTCCATCACCTGCCCGCGCTCGGGGCTGAGCAGCACCGCCGAGGGCCGCTTGCCGAGCTCGTTGCGCAGCGCCGAGCGGAACAGCGGCTGGAGTTGCTCGCGGGCGCGGTCCTCGGTGCCGATCGTGACCACCATCTTGAGCGGATCGGTGACGCGGAAGCGGGCATAGGCGTCGATCTGCAGGCGCAGCTGGTCGGTCGAGAGCACCGGCTCGTTGGGCAGGTCGACCGAGAGCACGCGCTTGTCGACCCAGACGATGCGGTCGATGAAGGGCAGGCGGAAGATCGGGCCCGCCTGGGTGCGGCCGAACACCTCGCCCTGGCGATAGGCGTTGACGGTGCGATAGGGCCGTTCGAGGCGCAGGACCACCGCCTGCTTGGTCTCGGGCACGATCGCGATGGTGCTCATCACGACGACGAGCGCGAGGATCAGCGCGACGGCGATCCCGATGGGGCTGCGGAGCCACTGGGTCATTTCTGTGCTTCCTGCGGCTTGGCGTCGCCGCCCTGCCTCAGCGCGGGCAGCGGCAGATAGGAGGTCACGCCCGGCGCCTCGACGATCGTCTTGTCGGTGCGGGCCAGCACGCGCTCCATCGTCTCGTAATAGAGGCGGCGGCGCGTGACCTCGGGGGCCAGCTTGTACTGTTCGTAGATCTTGTCGAACTCGGCCGCCTCGCCCTGCGCGACCGCGAGCACTTGCTGCGCATAGGCATTGGCGTTGTTGCGCGCCGACTGCGCGGCCTGCTGCGCGGCGGAGACCGCCTTGAACGCGTCGTCGACCTGCTCGGGCGCGACCGCCTTGGTGAGCGCGACGCTCTGGATGCGGATGCCGGAATGATACTCGTCTAGGATCTGCTGCATCGCCACCTGGACCTGCGCGGCGATGCGCGCCTGGCCCTCGCCGATCGCCTCGTTGAGCGTGGTGGTGGCGATCACCGCGCGCATCGCGCTCTCGGCGGTGTCCTTCACCGTGTCCTCGGGCCGGCGGATCTGGAAGGCATAGTCGGCGGCGTCGCCGATGTACCAGTTCACCGAATAAGCGAGGTCGACGATGTTCTGGTCGCCGGTGAGCATGAGGTTGGCCCCGTTCTCGGGGAACTTCTCGGTCCTGACGCTGCCGACATCGACCACGTCGACGAGCTGGAAGGGCGCCGGGAAGGTCAGCTGCAGGCCCGAATCGAGCGTGCCCGAATAGCGGCCGAGCGTGGTCACCACGCCGCGCTCGCGCGGGCCGATGGGATGGATCGAGGTGTAGAGCACCCAGATCAGGAGCAGGCCGCCGATGATCATCAGCCAGAGCCGGCCGCCGCTCGGCGCGCCGGGAAAGCCGCCGCGGCGGGCGCGCTGGAAGAATTCGTCGAACGGACCGCCGCCGCCGCCCCCGCCGGAGCGGGGCCGCCGTCCCTCGGGCGGGAAGGACCAGGGATTGCGCGGACCGCCGCCGCCGCTGCCCTGGCCGCCGCTGCCGCCGGAGCCGCCCTTGCCATTGCCCGAGCCGCTTCCGGACCCCGAGCCCCACGGGCTCTTCGGAGCCTCGTTCTTGAAGATGCCGGCCCTGTTGAGCCAGCCGATCAGGTTCGCCATTGCGCCTTTATAGGGGCGCGTGCGCGGATTTACAGTGGCACGCGGCGATTGTGTCCCTATCTGGCGAGCGATGACCGACGCCCGGAGCCTCCAGACCGCCCTCGACCCCATCGCCGCCGGCCGCGCGACCGCGCGGCTCGAAGCCGGCCGCGCCAGCGTCGTGCTCGACGTGACCGGGCTCGGCGAAGGCGCGCGCGCCGAGCTGGAGGCCGACGTCCGCCGCGCCGCCGGGGCGCTCCCCGGCGTCGACGAGGTGCGCGTGCTGATGACCAGCGAACGCCGCACCCGCCGGCTGATCGCAGTGGCGAGCGGCAAGGGCGGCGTGGGCAAGTCGACCATCGCGGCGAACCTCGCGATCGCGCTGGCGGCGCGCGGACGCAAGGTCGGGCTGGTCGATGCCGACATCTACGGCCCCTCCCAGCCGCGGCTGCTCGGCGTCGAAGGGGTGCGGCCCCAGGCGCGCGACAAGGTGCTGCTGCCGGTCGAGACGCGGTTCGGCGTGCCGATGCTGTCGATGGGCGGCCTCGTCGCCGAAGGCCAGGCGATCGCCTGGCGCGGGCCGATGGCGGGCGGCGCGCTGGGCCAGCTCGTCGACGCCGATTGGGGCGAGGCCGAGCTGCTCCTGCTCGACCTGCCGCCGGGCACCGGCGACGTGCAGCTCACCATGATCCAGAAGCACAAGCCCGCGGGCGCGGTGATCGTCTCGACGCCCCAGGACCTCGCGCTGATCGACGCGACGCGCGCGATCGACCTGTTCGCCAAGGCGGGCGTGCCGGTGATCGGCCTGGTCGAGAACATGTCGGGCTATCAATGCCCGCATTGCGGCGAGGTCTCGGACCCGTTCGGCGCGGGCGGCGCCGAGGCGGCGGCGGCGAGGCTCGGCATCCCGTTCCTCGGCCGCGTGCCGCTCGAGCTGGCGATCCGCCGGGCCTCGGACGCCGGCGAGCCGCCGGCGGCGGGGAACGGGCCGGGCGCGGCGGTGTTCGGGGAACTGGCCGCACAGGTGGACGAATGGCTGAGGAGGTGAACCATGCCGCTGACGCGTGACGAGGATATCAGGGCGCTGCTCGAAGGCGTGCGCACGATCGCGCTGGTCGGCGCGTCGGACCGGCCCGACCGGCCGAGCTATCGCGTCATGGCCTTCCTCCAGCGGCACGGATATCGCGTGATCCCGGTCAATCCGCAGATCACCGGCGAGCATCTCCACGGCGAGTTCGTCTTCCGCGAGCTTTCGCAGATCGGCGAGCCCATCGACATGGTCGACATCTTCCGCCGCCCGATCGCGGCGGGCGAGGCGGTCGACGAGGCGATCGCCGCGGGCGCCGGGGCGGTGTGGCTCCAGCTCGGCGTGATCAACGCCGAAGCCGCCGCGCGCGCCGAGGCGGCGGGGCTCCAGGTGGTGATGGACCGCTGCCCGGCGATCGAGATCCCGCGCCTCGGCATCCCGCCTCTCGCCGAGCGGGCATAGACCGGGTTTTCGCCTCACGAGACGCCAGCGGCCGCCAATTCCCACCACCGTCACCCCGGCCTTGTGCTGGGGTCCACGGTGCCGCATGGGATGCCCTCGAGCCTCTTGTCCATGACTCGCCTCTCGGTGGACCCCGGCACAAGGCCGGGGTGACGGAAGGGAGAAAATGGTTCAAGTCGTCGACCCATTCTGGGCATTGGACGAGGAGGGGCTATGCGGCGACGGTTGCTCGGCTGGATCATGGCGGTGCTGGCCGCGGCCTTGCCGGGGCACGCCCCGGCGCAGCAGGCGCCCGTGCTCGCCGCGGCGGACATGCGCCCCGGCCAGAGCCTCGACGGCGCCTGGCACTGGTCGGTCGATCCCTATCGCGACGGCAAGGCCGGCTTCCATGGCGGCGGCCCGGGATCGAGCAGCAACCGCTGGGCGGACATGGTCCAGGCCGACGTCGCCGCGCGCGAGCCGACCGCGCTGTTCGAGTTCGACATGCAGCGCTCGCCGATCGCGCATCTGCCCGGCGCCTGGATCGGCCATGCGCCGGAGATGCGCTATTACAACGGCCTGGTCTGGTACCAGCGCAATTTCGACGCGGCGCCGCCCGGGCCCGGCAAGCGCGCCTTCCTGCGCTTCGGCGCGGTCGACTATGCCGCCGACGTCCATGTCAACGGCAAGCCCGCGGGCAGCCATGTCGGCGGCTTCACGCCCTTCGCGTTCGAAGTCACCAACCTGCTCCGCGCGGGCAGCAACCAGATCACGGTGGGCGTCGATTCGGAGCGCACCGTCGCCGACGTGCCGCCGCCGGTCACCGACTGGGAGAATTATGGCGGGATCACGCGATCGGTGACGCTGATCGTCGAGCCCGAGACCTACATCGACGATGCCTGGGTACGGCTCGGCCGCGAGGGGCGGATCGCGGCGACGGACCGGCTCGACGTGCCGGCGGCCGCCAACGCGCCGGTGCGCCTCCGCATCCCCGCGCTCGGCCTGACCCTCGGTGGGCGCACCGACGCGAGCGGAGTCTGGACCGGCAGCGCCGCGGCGCCGCGCGGCCTCGAGCGCTGGTCGCCTGGCAATCCGGCGCTCTACGAGGTGCGCTTCGAGGCGGGCGCCGACAGCCTGACCGACCGGGTCGGCTTCCGCACGATCGAAGTGCGCGGTGCGGAGATATTGCTCAACGGCAAGCCGCTGTTCCTGCGCGGCATCTGCCTTCACGAGGAGGAGCTCGGCGCCGATCCGGTCCGCGCGATCACGCCGGCGGCGGCGCGCGCGCTGCTGATCGAGGCCAAGCAGGGCCTGCACGCCAATTTCGTCCGCCTCGCCCATTATCCGCACAGCGAGGTCATGACGCGCATGGCCGACGAGCTCGGCCTGCTCGTGTGGAGCGAGATCCCGGTCTATTGGCGCGTCGCCTGGGCCGATCCCGCGACGCTCGCCACCGCGCGGACGATGCTGCGCGAGAACATCCTGCGCGATCGCAACCGCGCCTCGATCATCCTGTGGAGCGTCGCCAACGAGACTCCGGTCAACGACGCGCGCAACGCCTTCCTGCGCACGCTGCTCGCCGATGCCCGCGCGCTCGACGACAGCCGGCTGCTCACCGCGGCGCTGCTCAGCGGCCGCAAGGGCAATGTCCAGACGATCGACGATCCGCTGGTCGGCGACCTCGATGTGATGGCGGTCAACACCTATAACGGCTGGTACACGCCCGACCGGCTGGCGGACGTCCCCAACATCGAATGGCGCGTGTCGGCGGCCAAGCCGCTGGTCTTCTCCGAATTCGGCGCCGACGCGATGGCGGGCTATCACGACGCGGCGGCGGCGCCGCACAAATTCTCCGAGGAGTTCCAGGCCGAATATTATCGCCGCACGCTCGAGATGGCGCGCAAGGTGCCGTCGCTGCGCGGCATGGCGCCGTGGATCCTCAAGGACTTCCGCTCGCCGCGGCGCCAGCATCCGGTCTATCAGCAGGGCTGGAACCGCAAGGGGCTGATCTCCGAGACCGGCCAGCGCAAGGCGGCCTTCGCCGTGCTGGCCGAGGAATATGCGCGGCGGGAGGCCGAGGCGCGCTAGGGCGCGATCGCCGCGGCGAGGTCGCGGCCGCGGCCGGTGAGGCCGTAGAGCGCGACGGGCGGGTATCGGTCCTCGAGCCGGCGGTCGACCAGGTCGCGGCCGATCATCGCCTGCAGCGTCTGCGACAGCGCGCGGGGCGTGACCGGGCTCAGCCGCGCCTGCAGCTCGCCGAAGCGCGACCAGTCGGGCGCGAGCCCCGCCACCACCGGCAGCGACCAGCGCGGCAGGTCCGCCGCGCCCAGCGCCAGCCGCTCGCGCTCGCTCGCCAGCCGCTCGGCGAGCGCGCCGACCGGGCGGCCGGCCTCGCTCAGCAGATATTCGGGGCGGAGCGGGTGGCCGTGCCCCGGGTTCGGGATCACCCAGCCCATCGCGCGCAGATGGGCGAGGCAGCGCGTCAGGCTGTGGTGCGACAGCCCGAAGCGCCGCGCGATCACCGCGAAGCGCGCGCCCTCTTCGCGGCTCAGCAGCGCCATCACCGGCACCGCCCAGCGATTGGCGGCGAGGCTGCGCAGCACTTCGAGCGGAGCGATCGGCGGCGTTGACATCGTTCCCGAAATGATATCGACTATACAAACGGAACCATAGAGTCGGAGACCCGCGATGACAAGTGTCGAAGCCCAGGATGTCGAAGCCCAGACCGCCGAAGCCCGCGCCGCCGCGATCGATTATGACGGCGGCCTCACCTGCTCGATTCGCGTGACGAGCCTCGACCGCGCCATCCCCTGGTATCGGGACGTGCTCGGCATGACCCTGCTCTACCGGATCGACGACATCGCCTGGTGCGAGCTCTCGACCGGTGTGGCGCGCGTCAATGTCGGGCTGGGCGAGGCCGAGCAGGTGCCGCAGGGCGGCGGCGCGACGCCGACCTTCGGCGTGACCGACATCGAGGCCGCGAAGGCCGCGCTCGACGCGGCGGGGGTCCGGCAGGACGGGCCGATCCAGACCATCCCGGGCATGGTGCGGCTGCTCACCTTCTTCGATCCGGACGGCAATGCGCTGATGTTCTACCAGGATCTCGCGCAGGCGCCGACGCACTGAGCATCGCTCTATTGCTCTTGCGAATTAGTTGCAAAGATAATCCGGGCGCAACGCTTTTCCCGGGTTGCGATACTCCTATTATGGGCCTAAGCCGCGCTCGCTTTCATCGGCGTGCAGCTATTCGCGCGCCCGTGTCCGGTTGAACCAGACCCATAGGGAGTTTCCATGGCCCGCAAGAAGATCGCGCTGATCGGCTCCGGCATGATCGGCGGCACGCTCGCGCACCTCGCCGCGATGAAGGAGCTGGGCGACATCGTCCTGTTCGACATTGCCGAGGGCATCCCGCAGGGCAAGGCGCTCGACATCGCCCAGTCGGGTCCGGTCGAGGGCTTCGACGCGAGCCTCAAGGGCACCAACGACTATGCCGACATCGCCGGCGCCGACGTGGTGATCGTCACCGCCGGCGTGCCGCGCAAGCCCGGCATGAGCCGCGACGACCTGCTCGGCATCAACCTGAAGGTGATGAAGGCGGTCGGCGAGGGCATCGCCGCGCACGCGCCGGACGCCTTCGTGATCTGCATCACCAACCCGCTCGACGCGATGGTCTGGGCGCTGCGCGAATTCTCGGGCCTGCCGCACCAGAAGGTGGTCGGCATGGCCGGCGTGCTCGATTCGGCGCGCTTCCGCCACTTCCTCGCCGAGGAGTTCCAGGTCTCGGTCGAGGACGTTACTGCCTTCGTGCTCGGCGGCCATGGCGACACGATGGTGCCGGTGGTCGAATATTCCACCGTCGCGGGCATCCCGATCCCCGACCTCATCAAGATGGGCTGGTCGACCCAGGAGCGGATCGACGCGATCGTCCAGCGCACGCGCTCGGGCGGCGGCGAGATCGTCGGGCTGCTGAAGACCGGCTCGGCCTTCTATGCGCCCGCCACCTCGGCGATCGCGATGGCCGAGAGCTACCTCAAGGACAAGAAGCGCCTGCTCCCCTGCGCCGCGCACCTGACCGGCCAGTACGGCGTCGACGACCTGTACGTCGGCGTGCCGATCGTCATCGGCAAGGACGGCGTCGAGCGGATCGTCGAGATCGAGCTCAGGCCCGAGGCCAAGAAGAACTTCGA
>CBIFVW010000068.1:0-15120 GCA_966186155.1 uncultured Sphingomonas sp. | reverse complement strand
GCGAGGCGATGGGGATCAAGGTGATCGCCAACATCCGCGCCTGGGTCGACGGCCACCGCCCGCCGGACCAGGTGCTCGACGGCTGGATCTAGGGCCTGTACCCATAAGCCGCATGGGTCGCGACGGAGCGGATTTTGGCGCATGGGTAGGAGCGAGGAGGGAGCGATGCCTTTGCATCGTGACCGACGAGCGACGCCCGCCATGCGCCAAAAGCCGCCCGCCCCGAAGGGGTCGCCTTGGGAGGCCCGCTGGACTGCGTCGGACGGCTTGGCCGGGCATACCAGCCCGGCCTGCGCCGCCCTCCTAGCCAGCGAACCTCCCAAGGCGATCTCGACCCATGCGGCTTATGGGTACAGGCCCTAGGCGGAACCACGCCCGTCCAGCAAGGTTTCGGCATCGAGGAGATGCCCAATGAAACGCTATGGCTATGCGTGGCTTACGCTCAGTTTTTTCCTGGTTTCTCTAGGGCTTCACTGGCTCTTCGGCTGGAGCGCCTTCGTCGACGAGGCGCGTCAGCACGGCCAGACGCCGGAGACGGGCGCCTATGTCGCCGAGATGCTGCGCGACACGTTCGAGAACTGGCAGTCCGAGTTCCTGCAATTGCTCTGGCAGGTCGTCGGCCTCGCCTATTTCCTCTATATCGGCTCGCCGGCGTCCAAGGAGAATGACGACCGCACCGAGGCGAAGATCGATGCGCTGCTGCGCCTCCAGGCGGGCGTCGACCGCGGCCAGGAGATCATCGACGAGCTCGACGAGCGCTATCTGCGCCACCACGGCCACGCCAAGCCGCACGCGCACGGGTCGGACCCGGTGGTCGGCGGCGGCAGGGAGGACGCGGCCTGAGGGGGTTCAATCCCCCGTCAGGATCCGGTCGACCAGCTGCTTCACCGTCGGCACGAAGCCGTTCGAATAGAAGGGATCGCGCTTGAAGTTGTAGGCGCCGTGCCCCGCGAACATCAGGTTCTGCTCGACATCGCCGCCATGCGCGATCTCCTGCAGCGTCTTCTGGATGCAGAAGCTGCGCGGATCGGCGAGGCGCCCGGTCGAGTTGGTCTCGCTGTCCGCCCAGCTCGAGAACTGGCACTGGCTGAGGCAGCCCATGCAGTCGGCCTGGTCCTTGCGGATCGTCGCCTGCTCCTCGGGCGTCACGAAGACGAGCGTGTTGTCGGGCGTCTTCAGCGCGGCGGTGAAGCCGAGGCCGTGCCATTCGCGGGCGCGCAGCAGGTCGCCCCGCGTCACCCAGAAATTCTTGCCCTTCACCCCGACGTCGAGCTGGAAGACATGGTCGCCGGCATGCTCGGTCGAATAGGCGATCTGCCGCTCCGAACGCGCCTCGAGGTTCCGGAGGAACGGATTGCGCACCGCCGACGAGTAGAAGCCGGTCGGCGAGAAGCGGTGCAGCAGCACCTCGCCTTCCTCGATCTGGGTCAGCTTGGCCTTCCACGCCTCGGGGATCGGGCTCTCCTTGGTGAGCAGCGGCCGCGTGCCGAACTGGAAGGCGATCGCGCCGAGCTCGGGATTGTCGATCCAGTCGTTCCAGTCCCTGAGGTACCAGACGCCGCCGGCCATCACGATCGGCACCTCGTCCGAAATGCCGCCCTCGCGCATCACCGCGCGCAGCTCCCTGACGCGCGGATAGGGATCCTGCGGCTGCAGCGGGTCCTCGGCGTTCGAGAGGCCGTTATGGCCGCCCGCCAGCCACGGGTCCTCGTACACCACCGCCGCCAGCCATTCCGACGCCTTGGAATAGGCGCGCTTCCACAGCGCGCGGAACGCGCGGCCCGAGCTCACGATCGGCAGGTAGTTGACGTTGTACGACGCCGCGATCTCGCTCAGCTTGTAGGGCATGCCCGCGCCGCAGGTGACGCCCGCCACCATGCCGCGGGTCCGCTCGAGCACGCCGTGCAGCACCCGCTGCGCGCCGCCCATCTCCCACAGCACGTTGATGTTGATCGCGCCCTTGCCTCCGGCGATCTCGAAAGCGCGCTTGACCTGCTGGACGGCGCCTTCGATCGCGTATTGGATCAGCTCCTCGTGACGCTCGCGGCGGGTGAGCGCGCGATAGATCTGCGGGATGATCTTGCCTTCGGCGTCATAGCTGTCGGCATTGACCGCCGAGACCGTGCCGATGCCGCCCGCGGCGGCCCAGGCGCCCGCGCTGGCGTGGTTGGTGGCGGCGACGCCCTTGCCCCCTTCGACCAGCGGCCAGACCTCGCGCCCGTTGTAGTTGATCGGGGTCAGACCCTTGAACACGTAACCTCCAGACTAAAATTCGCGCGACGCTAGCGGCATTGACCGCGACAAGCGAGCGACAATCGTCACCGCAGCGCGTCGGACCGTCCCATCGCCTCGCCGTAGAGCCGCGCATAGGCGGCGATCATTTCGGCTTCGTCGAACAACGCGCGGGCGCGCTCCCGGTTCTCGCTTCCGACATAATCGCGCTCCTCGGGATGCTTCGCGAACATGTCGATCCGGTCGCGCAGCAGCACTTCGGTGCGCTCGGGCGGAAGATAATAGAGATTGCGGCTGCCCACCATCTCGGGGATATCCCCTACCTTGGGCGCGATCACCGGCAGGCCCGCGGCCATCGCCTCGATCACCGAGATCGGCGCCTGCTCGCTCTTGGAAGCGAGCGCGAACACGTCGAACAGCCCCATATAGCGGTGCGGATCGGGCAGGAAGCCGGTGAGGATCACGTCGTCCTCGATCGCCATCGCCTCGGCCGTGTCGAGGATGTTCTGGCGCTCGGGCCCCTCGCCCACGATCACCAGCTTGAAGCGCGCGAGGCCCGCCACCGCGCGGACCAGCAGCGGGATGTCCTTCACCGGCCGCAACCCCGCGACACAGCCGATGACGAGCGTTCCGGGCTTCAGCTTCTGGAGCTCGGGGATCAGCCTGGGATCGGGCTTGCCGGCATAGAGCGCGGTCGGGATGCCGTTGGCGATGCGGAACAGGCGCTCGCGGGGCTGGCGCCATTGCTTGAGCGCGATCTTCTCGAGCAGCTGCGAGGGGACGACCAGCGCGTTGGCGGCGGGCAGCGCGATGCGGCGGTACATGTTGCGCACCGGATTGAGCCGTTCGGCCTCGTCGGCGTTGAACCCGTCCTCGTGATGGACGACCGGCGGCAGTCCCTTGCCGAACACCCGGGCGGCCATCACGCCGTCGATCGCGCCCCAATTATAGGTCAGCACCAGGTCGAAGCGCCGCATGTAGCGCGCGATGTCCTCGTAGCGCTTGACCGACGGCCGGCCGGAGAGCGGCGGCGGGTCCTGCGCGATCTCGTACTTGATCCCCTTGGCGATCATGTCGCGCGCCGCGAGCTGGTCGGGCATCGCCGAGACGATGGTGTGCCGCGCCTTGTCGCCAAAGGCGTTCATCAGCCGCACCGCGCGCGCTTCCTTGCCGCCGAGGTTGAAGGTCGAATGGAGGTGGAGGATGTGGACGGGCATTGGTGCCTAAATCTCCCCTCCCGCTTGCGGGAGGGGTCGGGGGAGGGTCTGTGACGTTCGGGGGCTACATGCCCTCCCCTAGCCCCTCCCGCAAGCGGGAGGGGAATTAGCCCGGGATCCTGGCCAGCAGCCGGTCGATCCCCGCCACCGCCTCGGGCTCGTCGAGCGTCGGCGCGTGTCCCACGCCCGGGATCGTCACCAATTCGGCGCCCTTCACGCGCTTGACCATCTTCGCCGCGATGGCCTCGCTCAATATGTCCGAATGCTCGCCCCGCACGATCAGCAGCGGCCGGCCGGCCATCGCGTCGATCGTCGGCCACATGTCGGGCCCGGTCTCGTTGCCCGGCACGCGGAACGGCTCGGCGATCTTCATGTCATAGTCGAGCACGATGCGCCCCGAGCTGTTCACCCGGTAGAGCCGCTTCGCCATGCGCAGCCAGTCCTCGATCGCGTAGTTCGGATAGACGTCGGCATTGCCCTCGGCGACCGCTCGGGCGGCGTGCATCCAGGTCGGGTACCAGACCGCCTTGCCGACATAGGTGCGGATGCGCGCCAGCCCCGTCGGATTGAGCTCGGGCCCGACATCGTTGAGCACCACCCCGGCCAGCTTGTCGCGCTCAGCGGCGGCGAGCAGCATCGTCACGATCCCGCCCAGCGAAGTCCCCACCGCGACGAACTTCTCGATCTTCAGCTCGGCGAGCAGCGCCTCGACGTCCTGGAAATAGGTGAGCGGCACATAGGTCATCGGATCCTTGGCGTAGCCGCTCTCGCCGCGCCCGCGGAACTCGACGCAGAGCACGCGCCACTCGCCCGCCAGCCGCTCGGCGAGCGCCTCATAGTCGCGCGCGTTGCGGGTGAGCCCCGGGAAGCAGATCACCGGCGGCCGCTCGGCCGGGCCCGGATAGTCGCGGTAATGGAGCCGGAGTCCGTCCCGCGACCACCAATAGCCGTCCTGATAGTTGCGCCGCTCGCCCATTGCTCCCCATATCGCCGCATGGCCTTCACTCCGCAACAGGCGATCCTCGAACTCGGGCCCGCCTTCTACGATCCGGTGACCCCGGCGCGTTTCCCTGAGACCGTCCTGCGCTTCCGCAACGACCGGGCGGCGGCGCAATTGGGGCTCGACGGCCTCTCCGATGCCGAGTGGATCGCGCATTTCGGCCGCTTCGAGCCGCTGCCCGGCAGCCTCGATACGCCGCTGGCGCTGCGCTACCACGGCCACCAGTTCCGCGTGTACAATCCCGAGATCGGCGACGGCCGCGGCTTCCTGTTCGCGCAGATGACCGATGCGCGCGGGCGGCTGATGGACCTCGGCACCAAGGGATCCGGCCAGACCCCCTACAGCCGCTTCGGCGACGGCCGGCTCACCTTGAAGGGCGGCGTGCGCGAGATCCTCGCGACCGAGATGCTCGAGGCGCTGGGCGTCGAGACCTCGCGCAGCTTCTCGCTGATCGAGACCGGCGAGGAACTCCACCGCGGCGACGAGCCCTCGCCCACCCGCGCCTCGGTGCTCGTCCGGCTGAGCCATGGCCATCTCCGCATCGGCACCTTCCAGCGTCTCGCCTTCCACCAGGATAGCGAGGCGATGGAGCGTCTCGTCGCCTATGTCCTGCGCCATTATTACGGCGAGGAGCCGGGCAATGACGGCCCCGCGCGCCTGCTCGCCCATGTCGCGGCGCGCACCGCGCGGCTGGCGGGGCAATATATGGCCGCGGGCTTCGTCCATGGCGTGCTCAACAGCGACAACATCAACCTGACCGGCGAGAGCTTCGACTATGGTCCATGGCGCTTCACGCCCTTCTGGGAGCCGGGCTTCACCGCCGCCTATTTCGACCATGCCGGGCTCTACGCCTTCGGCCGCCAGCCCGAGGCGATCTACTGGGACGCGATGCAGCTCGCCATCTCGCTCCGCCGGATCGCCGAGGAGGAGCCGCTGATCGCCGCGCTGGAGCTGTTCCCGGAGCGCTACCAGGAGGAGGTCGCCCAGGCGCTGCTCTGGCGCCTCGGCGTGGTCCCGCGCGGTCCCGAGCCGGACCGCGCGCTGGTCGCCGCGCTCGAGACCGCGCTGGCCGAGACCCAGGTGCCGATCGACCGCTTCTTCTTCGACGCGTTCGGCGGACGCCTGCCCGAGCGTTACGGCGAGCCCTTCGCGGGTCTCCGCGCGCTCCTCGCCGAATATCGCCCCCGCAAGCCGCGCGACCATCCTTATTGGTCCGATGCCGAGCCCTGCTCGATGCTGATCGACGAGGTCGAGGCGATCTGGGCGCCGATCGCCGGATCGGACGATTGGTCGGCGCTCGAGGCCAAGGTCGCGGCGATCCGCCGAATGGGCGAGGCACTGGCCTAGCCTTCCAATTTGGTGCAAGAGCACGCATCTTTTCCGCGAAAGCACGTCCAGAAAATCAGAACGCCAGAAAACCAGAGCGAATGCCCGGACAGGAAATCATCTCCACCGAACCGGCGACCGGCGCCGTCCTTTGGCGCCAGCAGGTCGGGGACGCCGACACCGAAGTCGCCCGCGCGCGCGCGAGCTGGGCCGAATGGGCCGCCCGCCCGCTCGCCTATCGCATCGAGGCGCTGCGCCGCTTCGCCAATGTCGTCCGGCAAAAGGCCGATGCCTTCACCGATCTGCTCGCGCGCGAGACCGGCAAGCCGCTCTGGGAAGCGCGCACCGAAGTCGAGACGGTGATCGCCAAGGTCGACATCTCGATCACTGCCTTTTCGGAGCGCACCGGCCAGCGCCGCATCGACGCGCCGATGAACACCCGCCTCGCGCTCCGGCACAAGCCGCACGGCGTGCTCGCGGTGCTCGGGCCCTACAACTTCCCGATCCACCTGCCCAACGGCCACATCGTCCCGGCGCTGCTCGCCGGCAACGCGGTGGTGTTCAAGCCGTCGGAGAAGACGCCCGCCTCGGGCGCGATGCTGGTCGATTGCTTCCACGCCGCCGGCATTCCCGAGGGCTGCATCCGCCTGCTGATCGGCGGTCCGGACCAGGGCAAGGCGCTCGCCGGCCATCCCGACATCGACGGGCTGCTCTTCACCGGATCGGCCAATACGGGCATCGCGCTCAACCGCCAGTTCGCCACGCGGCCCGAGAAGATCCTCGCGCTCGAGATGGGCGGCAACAACCCGATCGTGGTGTGGGACACGCCCGATCTCTATTCGGCCGCGGTGCTCGCGGTGCAATCGGCCTTCACCACCGCCGGCCAGCGCTGCACCGCCGCGCGCCGCCTGATCGTCGACGAGAAATTGTTCGAGCCGCTGACGGCCGAGATCAACCAGTTGATCGGCCGCCTTATCATCGGCGAGCCGCACGCCGATCCCGCCCCCTTCATGGGGCCGGTGATCGACAACGACGCCGCCGACATGCTCACCGAGAGCGTCGTCGCGCTGCTCACCCTGGGCGGGCGGCCGCTCCGCCACATGGAGCGCCCGATCGAGGGCCGCCCCTTCCTCACGCCCGGCCTGATCGACATGACCAACGCCACCGAGAAGGTGGACGTCGAGCTGTTCGGACCGATCCTCCAGGTGTTCCGCGTCGCCAGCTTCGAGGAGGCGATCGCCGAGGCGAACGACACGCGCTACGGCCTCTCGGCCAGCCTCGTCTCGCAGGATCCCAAGCTCTACGACCAGTTCTGGGCGAACATCCGCGCCGGCATCGTCAACTGGAACCGCCCGACCAACGGCGCCTCCTCCGCGGCGCCGTTCGGCGGCGTCGGCTGGTCGGGCAACCACCGCCCGAGCGCCTATTATGCCGCGGACTATTGCGCCTATCCGGTGGTGTCGTCCGAATCCGATTCGGCCCGCGCCGCGATCGGCCTGGGACTCAGGGACGCCTGATCGTCAATTCCTCCCCCAGACAAGCTGGGGGAGGATCATCACCCCTTGAACTCCGCCGCTCGCTCCCCTAAATCCCCCTCGCGGACCGGGCCCCTCTGGCGAGGGCTTTGACAAGCCCTCGTGATGTCGGACCGCATCGAGCGCGCTCGGTGCAGGTTCGGACGGCCAGTCCCCCTTCCCCCACCGAAGCTCCACCGGGCCGCTCGATCGAATGCAATCGGCTTCGATATGGAGTGGAACGTGAACCCAGTCTCCCAGATCCCCCGCACGGGCGCCGCCGCGGCGCGCTACGACGAGGGCCTGCGCCGGCACATGCTCGGCATCTATCGCAACATGGGGATCGGCCTCGCCGTCACCGGCCTGGTCGCGCTCCTCGTCGCGAGCACGCCGGCGCTCGTCGCGCTCATCTTCGGCACGCCGCTGCGCTGGGTGGCGATGCTGGCGCCGCTCGCCTTCGTCCTGTTCATGAGCTTCCGCATCGAGCGGATGACCACTGCCGGCGCGCGCACCGCCTTCTACGCCTTCGCCGCAGTGATGGGCGTGTCGATGGCGAGCATCTTCCTCGTCTATACCGGCCCCAGCATCGCCATGGCCTTCTTCGCCGCCGCCGCGATGTTCCTCGGCCTCAGCCTCTGGGGCTACACCACCAATCGCGACCTGACCGGCCTCGGCAGCTTCCTGCTCGTCGGCCTGATCGCCGTGATCGTGGCGAGCATCGTCAACCTGTTCCTCGGCTCGGGCCTGCTGCAGATGGCGCTCTCGGCGATCGGCGTGGTCGTCTTCGCGGGCCTCACCGCCTGGGACACGCAGCGGCTCAAGAGCGAATATGCCTGGTACGGGCGCAGCGAGGCGGCCGACAAGCTCGCGATCATGGGCGCGCTGTCGCTCTATCTCAACCTCATCAACATGTTCCAGCTGCTGCTGGGGCTGATGGGCCAGCGGGAGGAATAAGCCATGGCCAGTTTCGTCTGCCCCGTCGACGGCACCACCCTGGTGCCGATCGAGCGCCAGGGGATCGAGATCGATCATTGCCCGAGCTGCCGCGGCGTCTGGCTCGACCGCGGCGAGCTCGACAAGATCATCGAGCGCAGCGCCGCGCCGGTGGCGGCGGCGCCGCAGCCCGCCCCCTATCGCGAGCAGCGGCCGCATTATGACGACCGCCACCACCATCATGGCGGCGGCCATTATCCCCACAAGCGCCGCAAGTCGTTCCTCGAGGAGCTGTTCGACTAATGGGGGGATGAGGGCGGCCTCTCCACCAGTGCAATCTTTCCAAATGCCCCTGAGCGGCTAAGAATGTGACCGCTAACAAAGGGGGAGAGGGCACATGGTCACCCGCAGGTCGTTTCTCGCAGGCGGCGCCGCGCTCGCCGCGGCGCCCGCCTTCGCCGCGCCCGCCCCCTTCGTCACCCGCAAGGGCACCGGGCTCTTCCTCGGCGGCAAGCCCTATCGCTTCGCGGGCGCGAACCTCTGGTACGGCGCCTGGCTCGGCGCCGACGCGGCCTGGGGGAATCGCGACCGCCTCCGCCGCGAGCTCGACGCGCTCGCCGCCATGGGCGTGACCAATCTCCGCCTCGCCGCCTCGGCCGAGGATTCGCCGCTCAGGAACTCGGTCAAGCCCGCCTTCCGCACCCGCGGCGACGCCTGGAACCCGGCGCTGCTCGACGGCCTCGCCTTCTGCCTCGCCGAAATGGCCGCGCGCGGCATGAAGGCAGTGCTCTACCTCACCAATTTCTGGGAATGGTCGGGCGGGATGATGACCTATCTGAGCTGGGTCAACGGGGGCATCTACATCAACGCCAACGACCCCGCCCACCCCTGGCCCGCCTTCGCCGACATGGCCGCGCAATTCTATGCTAGCGCCGATGCGGTCGCGCTCTATCACGACTATGTCCGCGCGATCGTGAAGCGCCATGCCGGCGATCCCACGATCATGGCCTGGCAGCTCGCCAACGAGCCGCGCCCGGGCGGTGGCGACAAGGCGGCGGAGCCCCTCCTTCCGGCCTATAGCGCCTGGATCCGGGGCACCGCGAAGCTGATCAAGTCGATCGATCCCGATCACCTCGTCTCGACGGGCAGCGAAGGCCTGAAGGGCTCGATCGAGCGGGCGGAGGTCTACAAGGCGGCGCACGCCTTTCCCGAGATCGACTATCTGACCGCGCATATCTGGCCGCTCAACTGGGGCTGGGTCGATGCCAGGAACATCGCCGGCACCAACGAAGCGAGCTTCGCCAAGGTGCGCGAATATATCGCCCGGCACGAGGCGCTGGCCAGGGAGATCGGCAAGCCGCTGGTGATCGAGGAATTCGGCTATCCGCGCGACGGCGGCGGTTACGATCCCGAATCAGCCACGTCGTTCAAGGATCTCTATTACAAGCTGATCTACGACGCGGTCGAAGCCAGCGCCAAGGGCGGCGGCCCGATCGCCGGCTCGAACTTCTGGGCCTGGAACGGGGAAGGCCGCGCCGTTCATGGCGACCATCGCTTCCGCCCGGGCGACACCGCCTGGCTCGGCGACCCGCCGCACGAGCCGCAGGGCTGGTACGGCGTGTTCGACAGCGACGCGAGCACCCGTGCGGTGATCGCCGCGCATGCCAAGGCGCTCGCCGCAGGATAGTTTCGCTAGGCCCTGGCCAAGCAAGCGTCGATTGAACCGCCGCGCCGCCGGGCGCATTTGCCCCGCATGGCAACGCTTCTCGACCCCACCGCGCGCGGGCGCGTGATCCTCGTCGGCGCCGGCCCGGGCGATCCGGGCCTGCTCACCGTGCGCGCCGTCGAGGCGCTGCGGCAGGCGGACGTGCTCGTCCATGACGGGCTGGTCGATCCGCGCGTGCTCGATCTCGCGCCGAACGCGCACCGCATCTCCGTCGCCAAGAGCCGCGATCGCCACACGCTGCCCCAGGACGCGATCAACGCGCTGATCGTCGCGCATGTGAAGACCGGCGCGATCGTCGTCCGGCTGAAGGGCGGGGACCCCTTCATCTTCGGCCGGGGCGGCGAGGAGGTCGAGGCGGTGCGCGCGGCCGGGCTGCCCGTCGAAGTGATCCCGGGGGTCAGCGCCGCGCTCGGCGCCGCGGCCGAATCGATGCTCCCCCTCACCCATCGCGACTGGTCGAGCGCGGTCAGCTTCGTCGCGGGCCAGTGCAAGGGGCTCAAGGACCAGGACTGGTCCGGCCTCGCCGGCAAGGGCCGCACGCTCGTCATCTACATGGGCGTCGCCACCTGCCCGGACATCGCCGACAAGCTGATGGCCGACGGCGTCGCGCCGGACATGCCGGTCGCGGTGCTCGAGCGCGCCACGCTCGAGGGCCATCGCGCGATGCGCACCCTGCTCGCCGATCTCGGTCCGCTGGTCGAGCGCGAGAAGGTGCAGAGCCCGGCGATCATCGTGGTCGGCGAAGTGGTGCAGCTCTCCGACGCCGAGGACAAGCTCGCGGCATGGGCGAAAGCCGCGGAGAGGATGGAGGGACTTGGGGCATGAAGATCCTGACCGGCAACGACCTGCGCACCGGCGCGGTGATCTGGTGGACCGGCCAGGGTTGGTCGCTCCATGTCGAGGACGCCGTCGACGTCGGCGACCAGGGCGAGGCGATCCTGACCGAAGAGACCGGCGCGCGCCGCGTCAACGGCGGCGTGGTCATCGACGGCACGATGACGCCCGAAGGTCCCCGCCCCGCGCACATCAAGGACCGCATCCGCGCGCTGGGCCCCACCGTGCGCCCCGACCTCACGCTCAAACCCGCCGACCCGAACGCCGGCAGCTGGGTGATCTGACCATGTACCGCTACGACCAATATGACCAGGCGATCGTCGACGCGCGTGTCGAGGAGTTCCGCGACCAGGTCGCGCGCCGCATCGCAGGGGCGATGAACGACGATCAGTTCAAGCCGCTCCGGCTCAAGAACGGCCTCTATCTCCAGCTCCACGCGTATATGCTGCGCGTCGCCATCCCCTATGGCACGCTCGACAGCCGGCAGATGCGCAAGCTCGCGCACATCGCGCGGCGCTACGATCGCGGCTACGGCCATTTCACCACGCGCCAGAACATCCAGTACAACTGGATCAAGCTGGAGGAGGCGCCCGACATCCTCGCCGAGCTCGCCACGGTCGAGATGCATGCGATCCAGACCTCGGGCGAGAGCATCCGCAACATCTCGGCCGACCAATATGCCGGCGCCGCCGCCGACGAGATCTGCGATCCGCGTCCCTGGGCCGAGCTGCTCCGCCAGGCGAGCACCTTCCACCCGGAATTCAGCTACCTGCCGCGCAAGTTCAAGATCGCCGTGATCGCCGCCGAAGAGGATCGCGCGGCGCTGCGCTGGCACGATTTCGCGCTTCGCATCGTCGAGAACGAGGCCGGCGAGCAGGGTTTCGAGGTGTTCGCGGGCGGCGGCATGGGCCGCACCCCGATCATCGCCTACCGGATCCGCGAGTTCCTGCCGACGCGCCAGATCTTCTCCTATCTCCAGGCCGTGCTGCGCGTCTGGAACCTCCATGCGCGGCGCGACAACATCCACAAGCAGCGGATGAAGATCCTCGTCCACGAGCTCGGCGAGGAGGAGTTCCGCCGCCAGGTCGAGGCCGAGTTCGCGCATTTCCTGACGCTCGCCACCGATTTCCCCCAGGCCGAATATGACCGGATCGCCGCCTATTTCGCGCCGCCGCCGTTCGACACGGCCCTTTCCGACGAAATCGACCGTTCCGATCCCGAATTCGCGCTCTGGGCCGATCGCCAGACCGTGGCGCACAAGGCCCCCGGCTATGCCATCGTCAACATCAGCCTTAAGCCGATCGGCGGCATCCCCGGCGACATCTCGGCCGAGCAGATGGAAGTCGTCGCCGATCTTGCCGAACGCTACAGCTTCGACGAGCTGCGCGCGACGCATGCGCAGAACCTCGTCCTGCCGCACGTCCGCAAGGCGGACCTCCACGCGGTGTGGCAGGCGCTCGACGCGGCGGGGCTGGCATCGGTCAATCTCGACCTGGTGACCGACCTCATCGCCTGCCCGGGGCTCGACTATTGCAGCCTCGCCAATGCCCGCTCCATCCCGGTGGCGCAGAAGATCGCGCAGCGCTTCGCCGACATGGACCGCCAGCGCGAGCTGGGCGAGCTCAAGATCAAGATCAGCGGCTGCATCAATGCCTGCGGCCACCACCATGCCGGCCATATCGGCATCCTTGGCGTCGACCGTAAGGGCACCGAGAACTACCAGCTGCTGCTCGGCGGATCGGGCGCGGAGGACACGACCCAGGCCAAGATCACCGGCCCGGGCTTCGACGAGGACGGCGTCGTCGACGCCGTCGAGAAGGCCACCGCCGTCTACCTGCGCGAACGCGCCGAGGGCGAGCGCTTCCTCGACACCTATCGCCGTATCGGCATGGAGCCCTTCAAGGAGGCGATTTATGGTTGAGGAGTCCAAGGATTTGTCGGCATACGCCGACGGGCTCCGCTTCCGTGACGACGAGCCGCACGAGGAACCGGCGGTCTCGATCGACGCGTTCCTCGGCCAGTCCAACGCCACCGCCGTCCGGATCGAGGCCGGCGAGGATGCGCGGCTGCTGATCCCGCACCTCGACCGGCTCGCCCTGGTCGAGATCGATTTCCCGCGCTTCCGCGACGGGCGCGGCTACAGCTCGGCCCGCATCCTGCGCGAGGCGGGCTACAAGGGCGAGATCCGCGCCTCGGGCGACGTGCTGGTCGATCAGATGCTGTTCATGCGCCGCTGCGGCTTCGACAGCTTCGCGCCCGACGCGCCGATCGATCCCGAAGTGCTCGACGACGCGCTCAATCGCTTCGACTATGTCTACCAGCATGCCGCCGACGATGCGGTGCCCGTGTGGAAGCTCCGCCATGGCTGAGGCCGCGCGCAAGGCCGATCGGGAAATCGACCGGATCGACGTCGCGCCGCGTTGGACGGTCGCCGACGCGATCCGGCTCAACAACCTGTTCCGCGGCACCGGTACCGAGGAGATGCTTCGGGAGGTGCTCGGCGGCCACATGCTCGGCGAGGTCGCGCTGGTCTCGTCCTTCGGCGCCGAGTCCGCGGTGCTGCTCCACCTCGTCGCCCGAGTCGATCCGGGCATCCCGGTGATCTTCCTCGACACCGGCAAGCATTTCCCCGAGACGATCGCCTATCGCGACGCGCTCGTCGAACGGCTCGGCCTCACCGATGTCCGGATCGTCTCCCCCGATCCGGAAACGCTGGAGAAGCGCGACGCCACGGGCCTTCGCTGGTCCTACGACCCCGACGGCTGCTGCGAGATCCGCAAGGTGATCCCGCTGGAAAAGGCGCTGGCGCCGTTCGACGCCAGCATCACCGGCCGCAAGGCGTTCCAGGCCTCGACCCGCAACGCCCTCCCCCGCTTCGAGCTCGAAGGCGACCGGTTGAAGTTCAACCCGCTCGCCAACTGGACGCGGGCGGACATCGACGCCTGGTTCGAGGCGCACGACCTGCCCCGCCATCCGCTCGAGGCGCAGGGTTATCTCTCGATCGGCTGCGCGCCGTGCACCAGCGTGGTCAAGCCCGGCGAGGACCCGCGCGCCGGCCGCTGGCGCGGCTGGGAGAAGACCGAGTGCGGCATCCACACGCCCGTGGACGACAACGACCCCAATCTGCCGGTCTTCTGAAGGCTCAATACCCCCCCGGCGCCAGGTCGCTGAACTTGGTGAACTGGCGGTCGAAGCGCAGCTCGACCGTGCCGGTCGCGCCGTGGCGCTGCTTGGCGATGATCACGCTCGCCTTGTTCGCCACCTGGAGCTGATGGTCCTGCCAGGCCTGGTATTTGGCGATTTCCTCCGCCGAGGAATTGCCGTCGATCGCCTTGGGCGCCTTGAAGTCGTGATAATATTCGTCGCGATAGACGAAGAGCACGATGTCGGCGTCCTGCTCGATCGAGCCCGACTCGCGCAGGTCCGACAGCTGCGGCCGCTTGTCCTCGCGGCTCTCCACCGCGCGGCTGAGCTGCGACAGCGCCAGCACCGGCACGTTGAGCTCCTTGGCGAGTGTCTTGAGGCCGCGGCTGATCTCCGAGATTTCCTGCACGCGCCCGTCGCCCTGGCTGCGGCTCGTGCCCTGGAGCAGCTGGAGATAGTCGACCACCACCATGCCGATCTTGTGCTGGCGCTTCAGCCGCCGCGCGCGGGTGCGCAGCGCCGCGATGGTGAGGCCGGGCGTGTCGTCGATATAGAGCGGCAGCCGCTCGAGATCCCCCGCCGCCCGCGCGAACTTCATGAACTCGGAGCCCGAGATGTTGCCGGTGCGCAGCTTCTCCGACGAGACCTCGGACTGTTCGGAGAGGATGCGCAGCGCGAGCTGGTCGGCCGACATTTCGAGGCTGAAGAAGGCGACCGGCGCGCCGATCGTCTTGTCCTCGGGAATGCCCGCCTCCATGTCGTCCATCCAGCGCTTGGCGGCGTTGAAGGCCATGTTGGTCGCGAGCGAGGTCTTGCCCATGCCCGGGCGCCCGGCGAGGATCAGCAGGTCCGATCGGTTGAGGCCGCCGGTCATCGCATTGAAGTCGGTGAGGCCCGACGTGACGCCTGAGACGCTGCCGCCCGAGTTCATCGCGCGCTCGGTATGGCGCACCGCGATCGTCGCGGCGCGAGCGAAGCTCCGCGCGCCGCTGTCCTCGCCGCCCTTCTCGGCGACTTCGTAGAGCTTGAGCTCGGCCTGCTCGATCTGCTTCGAGGGATTGATATCCTGGCTGGTGTCGAGCGCATTGTCGACCAGCTCGCGCCCCACGCTCACCAGTGCGCGCAGCATCGCGAGGTCGTAGACCTGGTCGGCGAACGCCTTGGCGCCGATCAGGCTCGCCGGATTGCCGGTGA
>CBIFVW010000067.1:0-15164 GCA_966186155.1 uncultured Sphingomonas sp. | reverse complement strand
CTTTTCGGAATGGCGGTGGACAAGGGCGACTGCACGCTCGCCGCGCTCGACCGCCGTGCGGAGCCGCCGCTGGTGTGGCACGGAAGCGTCTCGATGCCCGTCAATTTCCACGCGCTCGCGCACTGGTGCGAGCATCAGGGCGGCGTCACGCTGCTTCCAGCCAGGCGAGGGCATCACTTCGAGACGATCGGCTTGTTGATGGCGGATGACGCCGCGGCCCATGTGGAGACTCGGCTCGCCTGGCGGCGATGCGTCGACGATTTCGGTCCCGACGACTTCCACGCGGCCACGCAACAAGCGCGGCGCCGCTTCACCGAGATGCAGGCCGACGAGCTGCTCGGGTACACCCGGCTGATGCATTGCGATCCCGTGCAGTTCGGGCGGTGCCTTGCGCGTCTGACGGAGCTAGCCCCCGACCTCGCCACGGCACAACGCGACGAGATCCGCGCCATCGCCGCCACCGCCTGGCAGCGCTATTTCCCGATCGGCGAGCCGTTCGACCTCGCGAACGGAATCGCGCGGCTGCTCTATGCGATCGACGATCCGGGCGGCGCCCTCGCGTTCTTCTCTCGCTCGATCGACTTGTACGGTGCCGACACGGGCACGCTCTACAACATGGCGTGCTGCTACATGCTCCTCGGCGCGGACTGGGAGGCGGCGTCGCTGCTCGACGAGGTGCTGCGGCACGACCCCGACAACGCCGAGGCGGCGGAACTCGGCGCAGCGCTCGCGCCCGTTCAGGCGTAACGGCCTTCTTTCTCGAGCTCGCGCGTGATGCTGGCGCGGATGTCGTCTTCCTCGACGCGGCTATTGCGGGTGGCGGCGCGGAGGCAGGCGTGGCGGGTGGCGTTGATGATGGTGCCCCCGGCCAGCTCGTGATCGCGGGCGAGGCGGGCGAAGTCGATGCGCGGCGCGCGATCGTCCGGGAGGCCCGAAAAGGCGCTTTCCCACAAAAGCCGCCGCTCCGCCGCGCCCGGCATCGCGAAATAGACCATCGCCTGGAACCGGCGGGCAAAGGCCTGGTCGATATTGTCGCGCAGGTTGCTCGCCAGGATCACCACCCCCGGACATTCCTCGATCCGCTGGAGGAGATAGCCGATCTGCTGGTTGGCGTGCCGGTCGTTCGCGCTGCGCGTCTCGCCGCGCTTGCCGAACAGCGCGTCCGCCTCGTCGAAGAAGAGCAGCATGTCGCCCTCCGCCGCCTGATCGAACAGCGCCCCCAGATTCTTCTCGGTCTCGCCGATCCACTTGCTGACCACCCGCGACAGATCGACGCGGAAGACGGGCAGGTCGAGCGCGTTGCCGAGCACCGCCGCGGTCATCGTCTTGCCGGTGCCCGGCGGCCCGTGGAACAGCGCGCGATAGCCCGGCCGGACATGGCGCGCGAGCCCCCAGTCCTCCATCAGCCGCTCCTCGTTCCGCACCCAGGTGACGATCCCCGCGATCTCGTCGCGCACCGTCGCGCCCAGGACCAGGTCGTCGAGGCCATAGGCCGTGACGATCCGCTGCGCCGGAAAGGCCGGGCCGAAGCGCGGCGCCGCCGCCTCGCCGGTGACGAGCCGCCCGATCCAGCGCTCGCTCACCACCAGCGGCTGCCACGGCCCCGCCTCGCCGGGCTCGTCGGGCGCCTCGAGGATACGGCGCGACTGGAGCGGCTTGTCGGGCCCGAAATGGCGGAGCGCAGCGAGGCGCTGGTCCATCGACTCCCCCGCGAGCAGGAACAGGGCGGTCTCGCGCGTCGGCCGGAAGCCGCTGTGCGCCCCGCTCGGAACCCCGCCGAACTCGGTGAAGCGCCGCTCGGCGACATGGTTGCGGATGAGCAGCGAGTCGAGCGCCTGGGGCCGCAGGTGCGGCAGGATCGCGAGGATCAGGATCAGCCGCTCGGGCGGCGACAGCCCGGCGTCGCGCACCCCCTCGGCATAGGGCAGGGCCGCATCGGGCAGCGGCGGCGGCGGGAGCGCGGCGAGCACGTCCTCCCTCCCCTCGCGCGCGTGCACGTCGAACCGCATCGCGAGGACCTGGCCGAACCAGTCGAGCTCGGCCTCGATCACGCCGCCATTGGTGGCTGCGGTCACGCCCCGCCCTCCCCTTCTTCCTCCGACCAGCGATCGAGCAGGTCGCGCAGCCCTGCCGAGGCCCAGTCGATCGCCGGGCGCTCGTCGACCTGGAGCGCGGTGCGCCACAGGCGGAACAGCCGGTGGAAGCGCCGCCAGCGCTCGCGGTCGACGAAATGGACGTGGAGGCCGATATGCGCCGGCACCGCATCGCGGATCGCCGCGGCGACCTCGGCGCGATAATCGAGATTGCCGGCCGCCTCATGGGGCAAATGGAGGACCGCGCTCAGCGCCATGCCGTAGCGATAGGCGCCGGCTTCGCGCTGCAGCCGCTCCTCGGTGCGCGGCCGCAGCATCATGTGTTCGACAAAGGCGATGCGGTGGCGCCCGCGTGGATTGGCAAGGTCATGGTCGCCGAGCAGGATCCGCGTGCGCAGCTCGACGCCCGCGAGCCGGCGCGTGGACGGCGCCGAGCGATAGTCGAAACCGCGCCCGCGCCGCCTGGCGAGCGCGACGAAGCGCGTGAGCAGCGCGTGCTTCACGTCGATCCGGAAGCGCGCCGCGGCGTCGCTGCCCGGACGCAGCGGGGGCGGCACGGGCACGTCGCCGGCATCTTCGCCATAGAGCGCGAGGAGGAAATCGAGCAGCCGCTCGTGCTGCTCGGGCGGCATGCGCAGCCGCGCGAAGATCTCGTCGTCCTCGGGGACCTCGGGCGCCGAAAGCCAGGCGAGCGCCGGGATGCGCGCGCGGAACGCCTCCGATCCCATGGTCGACACGCCGAACGGCTTGCCCGCGATCAGCGCCTGCACGTCGCCCAGCCGATCGCAATAATCGACCATCAGCATCTCGAAGATCGCGAGGAAGCCGGCGAGCTGCGCGGCTTCGGGCGTCGCGGGGCGCGCCTTGCCGCCTTCGAGGCCATAGACCGCAGGGAAATGCGCGGCGATCGGCTCGAAGCGCGCCAGGTCGCGCGGGCGGCCGGCGGGCATGGGAAAGGCCTGGCGATAGCCGGCCTTGAGCGGGAAGGTCTCGCGGTGGCGGCCCCACAATCGGAGCAGGCGCCGCAGCACGTCGCCGCGATCGACTTCGCAAGGCCGCCCGCCCATGCTGAGCGCGAGCGGCAGCGTGCCGCCCTCGATCCCCGCGTCGAGGCTGCAATATTCGTCGCCGCCGATCGCATAGCGGCCGTCCGTACGGACGCCGCTGCCCTCTACCCACAAGGCGGCATCGCGTACGCCGGTGACGCCGGGAATGTCCGCCATCCGTTCGGCGAGCGTGTCGAGCGCGATGCTGGCGGGCTTGGCGGCCAGCTCCGACGGCGCGAGGAAGCCGTGGAGCGGCAGCGGCCCGTCGAACAGCTCCGCGGGCGTGGTCCCAGGCGCGACCTGGGCGAGATCGGCGCGCCGCGGCTCGGGCGCCATCTCGAGCGCGAGGCGATAGATCGCCTCGGCCATCACTGCCTCGGGCACCGCGTCGCGATCGAGGTGCAGCGTCGCGCGCACCACCGTGCGCAGCGGGCGGAGCACGCGGATCGTGCCGATATCCTCGCACAGCGCGCGGTGATCGACGAAGACGCGGCGCGTCCGCTCGCGCAGGCGGCGATAGCGCGGACGCCCCTCGGGATGGACCCCGGGGAGCGGCAGCGCGGGCTGGATGCGGATGTCGTAGAGCCCGTCGGCGACGCCGTCGGCCGGACGCGGCACGAGCCAGACATTGCCCAGCCCCGAGACCCGGTCGAGCAGCAGCCGCCGGAAGTCCGCGACCGTCACCGGCGGCGCGGGGAGCGCGCGCCAGGGCGGGTGCGGACCGAAACGGCCCTGGACCGGGGCGCCATCGGGCGCGGCGAGCAGGTCCTCGATCGGGAAGCCCGCGCGATAGCCGAGATCGGTCAGCGCGTAGCAGAGCTGCTCGAGGATCGTGACGCCGGGATCGTGCGCGTTATAGTCGGTCCAGCCCTCCGCCGCGCAGCGCTGGACGCAATCGATCGCCTCGGCCTTGAGCGTGGCGAAGTCCAGCGCAGGGTGCTCGGACGCTCCGCGCGGGATCGTCGCCGCAGCTGGGGCCGGCAAGCGCTTCACCATGCGAGCACTCCGCGGTCCGCTGCGATGCCGCGCACTTCGATGTCGCCCGCGACCGGCACCCGCCACGGCGCGGGCGGCTGCGGCTCGCGCAGCGTCACGGCGAGCCGGTCGATCGACACCACTTCGGGCCGTGCGAGCAGGAAGCCCGCGATCGCCGCGCGCACCGCGTCGATCCCGGCATCGTCGTCGAGGTCGAGGCCCGGCTCGGCCCAGGGGGAGAGCAATGCCGCGAGCGCCGCGCCGATATCGTCCACGCCGTCACCGCGGACGTTGAGCTGCGCGTCGATATCCACGGCGACATAGACCGGATCGGCCACCACGATCCCGGCGAAGGGGCTCGAGACCGCGGCGAGGCGCGCCTGGATCGCCGAGCGCAGCCGGGGCAGCGCGCGCGGGCGATCGGGATCGGGCGGATCGGCGCCGCCCGGCGCCGGCACCACGACCAGAGTGACGCCGCCGGCGGGCGATGCCAGCGCGGGATCCGCGGCGGACAGAGCGCGCACCTTGGCGATGCCCGGGAATTCGGAGAGCACGAGCCGCTCCAGGTCCCAGCCCATCGTGCCGCGCGCGCGGTGGCGCACGCGCTCGGCGAGGCGGCGGCGCAGCATCGACTCGTCCTCGGGAGGACGCCCGCCCGCCGAGGGGACCGGCTGGACGAGGCGCGCCACGCCGGGAAGGCCGGGCAGCTTGGCGATGGTGCCCGCGGCGAGCGGCGCGAAGCCCGCAGCGTCATGGTGGAGCACGCGAGTCGCCGAAAGCGCATCGGGGGTGATCGCGACGATAGGCGGGGGCGTGCCCGATGCGAATTCGGCGCGAAGCGACAGCGCCTCGCCCCCCGGCACCGGCACCGCGTCGGCGGGCAAGGCGATGCGGACGATGCCGGTCGCCGAAAGCCCCGCGCTCGTGTCCGACAACAGCGCGCGCGCCGGAAGCGGCTGCCATCCCGAAGGACCGTGATAGCGCCATATGGGCGCCGGAACCGCGACGCCGTCGTCGCGGGCCGGACCCAGCCGGACGAGGAGCGACTGCGTATCGCCCGCGCGCGCGCCGGCCAGCGCGACGTCGATGGTGAGCCGATCGGGAAGCGGCGCGAAGAGGCGCGCGCCGCCGGCCGGCACGCCGACGCCGACCAGCCCTTCGAAGGGCAGCGCCTGGAAGAGGCTCAGCTCGGGCGCGGCGATGCGCGCGGCATAGTCGACCCGGATGGTCGCCATCGGGACGAAGAAGGGGTTCACCGGCGCAGGAACCGTTTCCTCCGGCGCGTCGCCCTCACCCACCGCGGCGACGCCGAGCATCGCGCGCAGCTTCGCCCGGAGGGCCGCGAGCGCGTTCAGGATGCGCTCGAACAGGCTCGGCTTGGCCGGCGGCGGCGCCAGCTCGCGCCGGGCGGCATATTCGCTGTTGATCGCATAGAGCTGCTCGCCGAAGCCGTCCTCGGGCGCGACGAGCGTGACGGCGATCTCGTCGGGCAAGGGCTCCGCAGCGCCGCCGTGCCGGGCGGCGGCGAGCCAGGAATGGGCGGCGACGCGCCCGAAGGGCGGCGGCACCGGTGCCGGCTCGCCGAAGCTGGGCCCGGGCGCGAAGATGTCGGGCGCGGGCGGCGGCGCCTCCTCGCCCATCGTCGCCGCGAACAGCGGGAGCCGCCGCGCCGGATCCGAGCCCGGCACGGGCGCGTCGAGCGTTACCTGGAACGCGGCGTTGTCGAACGGCGAGCGATCGACCAGGCGCCCGTCGCGATCGACGACATAGCCGCGATAATAGCCGCCGAACCCCTCGTCCCCCGGCGGCACCGCGCTCCAGTCGAAATGGACGACCAGCCGATCGAGCGGACGCGCGGCGAGCGCGGGATGCGCGATCCGCAGCAGCGGCGACAAGGTGAAGGGCGAGACCAGCTCGGCGCTCGCCGGCTGGCCGCCGACATGGACGGTGAGGCCGGGCAGGTCCTTGACCGCGACCTCCAGCACCGCGTCGCGGAGCGCGAGGCCCCCGAGCAGGGCGAGGCCCGCCGCGTCCTCGGCGAGCGTGAGGCGGAGCGCGGGAAGCGCCGGCCCGTCCTCGGCGCAAGGCGCGAGCGCGGGCGCGTCGGGCGCGAGCAGCGCGGCGAAGGTGATCGCGCCGTCCGCGACCTGCCAGTGCGGCGGCAATGCGAGCCAGCCTGCAGCGGTGGAGACCGACACCGCGACGCTCGCCGCGAGCAGCCCGGGGGTGACCTGTGGGTCCAGTGGGTCGCAGGCGAGCCTGAGCATGATCCGGCGGGTGCCGCCCGCCAGGGCGAGCGCAGGGCTGGCGATCAGCGCGGCGCGAGTCAGGCGGACCGCGGGCGCGGGCGCCGCGATCCCGCCGGCGGGATCGCCCACCGCCCCGTCGGGGCCGGCGGCGAACACGCGCGCCTCGACATGCGCGGGCAGCGCGCCGGTGGCGGGAACGGGCGTCCAGAGCCGCACGGTCTCGAGCGTCGCGCCGGTGACCTCGAGCACGCTGTCGACGGCGAAGCCGATCGGCGCGCCGTGCGCGTCCTTGCCCGCGGGGATCAGCATGCCCTGCGCGATCTGCGGCCGCGCCCCGCGCCGGGGCACGACCGCGAGCAGCACCTGGTCGGGCGCGGCGCCGCGCGGCGCGTCGCGCAGCACCTGTTCCTGATAGAAGGCGGCGATGCGCTGCGGCACTGCGTTGAGCCGGTCCTGGGCATGCGCGAATACCCGCGCGAAGGCCATGACCAGCGCGACGTGCGGCGGATGCGTGCCGCTGCCCAGGCTGGGCTCGAGCGCGGCGCCGGCACGCACGCTGATCTCGCGGATCTCGCGCACGAAGCTCTCGGCGACCTCGGCGACCTGATCGAGCAGCCGGTCGATCCATTCATGCTCGATCGCCCGGCGCAGCGCCCGCGCCTCCGCCTCGATCAGCGCGAGGCCCCAATGGCGCCGCAGCCGATCGCGCCGGTCGTCGCGGAACATGTCGCTGAGCGCGCCGGCCTGCTCGGCGGCGAGGACCTCGGCGAGGAGGCCGCGCAATTGCGGCGCGAGCTCGCGCTCGATCGCCGCGGCGATCAGCCGGTGCGTGCCCTGCGCCTCGAGCCCCGCCCCCTGCTCGACCGGCGCCAGCCACTCGTCGAGCTCGAGCGCGAGGCGGAGCAGCCCGTCGAGCAGGCGGCGGAGCAATGCCTCGGCCTCGCGCGGGCTGGTGCTGGCGCGGGTGCGCGCGATCAGCGCCTGCAGGCCCTGCGACCGGCGCTCGACGTCGACCGTCGCGAGCAGGGCGAGCACCATCGCGGGATCGGCCGCGAGCACGCGCCGCCAGTCGCCGCGCACCACCGCCTCGGTCTCCTGGAAGCCGACCAGGCCGGCGAGATGGGCCATCTCGGCGAGCAGCTCGGCGAAGCCGCGCGTGTCCAGCCGCGCATTGCCCGGCGCGAGCGCGGCGGGCTCGCGGCCCGCCTGGCTCGCCCAGCGCGTGATCAGACGTGGCGGGGCGGCGCGCATTCAGGGGCCCGCCGAGAGCGTCGCTTCGGTGAGGTAGAAGGGGAAGACCAGGTTGCTGCGCACATTGGTGCGGCGCACGCGATACTCGACCTGGATGCGGATCAGCCCCGGATCGTCCGCGTCGGCCACGGCCTCGACGTCGAGCAGGTCGATCCGCGGCTCCCAGCGCAGGATCGCGGTCTGCACCGTGTCCGCGATCTCGGTGAGCAGCCCGGTGGTGAGCTCGGCGAAGACGAAGCGATGGAGGTCGCAGCCATAGGTGGGCACCATCACCCGCTCGCCCTGGTTGGTCGAGAGCAGGACGGTGAGGCTCTCGTGGATGTCCTTCTCGCCCGCGACCATCTCGATGTCCTGCGTCGCCGCCGAGAAGCGCGGCGGAAAGCTCCAGCCGCGGCCGAGGAACGGGATGTGCACCAGCTCGCTCATGGTCATCCTCCTATCAGCACGGTCGGCAGGCCCGCCGCGATCGCCCCGCCATGCGCGCAGGTGTCGCCGATACGCGCGGCCGGGGCGCCCATGACCATCACCGTCGCGGATCCCTTCACGATCGAGTCCGGCGGTCCGACGCACACCGCCATGTCGCCGACCTTGGCCGCGGGCAGCCCGCCGATCAGCACGGTGGGCGCACAGGGCGAGACGACCGGTCCGCCGACATGCGGGATCGGCACCGGCCCCGGCGTCACCATCGGGCAGACGTGCATGTCGGTCTGGCGGGCGGCGGGCGGCATCAGTTGATCTTCACCAGCGCGCCCTTCACCTCGAGCACCGCGGCGGCCTTGAGCGCCGCCATGGCCTGGGATTCGAGCTTGAGGCTGGTCTTGGCGGTGGCGGCGATCTCGGGGGCCGACACGTCGCACTTGGTGGTGGCGGTGACGGTGAGCTTGCCGCCGCAGTCGATGGTCATGTCGCCGGTCGACTTGAGGTTGAGCCTGGCGGTGCTGATCAGGTCGACCTTGTCCTTCGACATCACCAGCCTGTTCTTGTCCGGGTCCTCGACGGTGATGGTGCCGTCCTTGTCGTTGAGCTCGACGAAGCGGCCGCCGGGGGTGCTGATCTTGAGGATCACGTCCTTGTCGTTGAAGTTCACCTCCATCTTCGACCGGGTGACCAGCGCCTTGACGTCGTTCTCCTTGTTGGGGGTGTGGGTGGGGTTGCGCTGGTTCGAATAGACGCTGGCGATCACCACCGCGCTCGCCGGGTCCTCGTTCATGAAGCCGAGCACGACCTCGTCGCCGGGCTCGGGGAAGAAGGACCAGCCGAAGCCCTTCGAGGCATAGGGCTGGGCGAGACGGGCCCAGATGCCGTTCTCGCCGTCGAACAGCGGCAGGGTGACGAGGACGCGGAAGTCGCCGTTCGGGTCCTGGTCGACTTGCTGCACCTGGCCGGTCTGGAGGCCCTTGAGCGGCGGGAACAGGCCGGCCGCGGCGGCGTCGGCGATCGCGGGGTCGCGGCTGGCGAAGCGCGACGCGGGCATGCCGAGGTCGATCATCGTGTGCCAGTTGCCGCCGCGCACCACGTGCCGCACGCCGCTCACGAACGCGTCGCCGTTGAAGCGGTCGCCCATCTTGGCGAGCGTGACGAGCTTGCCGGGCCTGGCCTTGGCGCTGCCCTGAAACTTGAGCGTGCCGACGAGCTGCGAGAGCTTGGCGCGCAGCAGCGCGGCGTTCGACCAGTCGGTCAGGACCGTCTCGGGCTGCGCGGCGCCGGTGCGCTGCGGATAGGAGCCGACCGACAGCACCTCGGCGAGCTTCGACGAAGTGAGGTTGCCGGGCACGGTGACCGCGGCGCCGGATGGCGACGCCTCGGTCAGCGCCTGGTCGGCATAGCTCCACGCCTTGCTGGTCACCGCGTCGTCGGAAAGCTGCGCCACCGCGTCGATCTCGGCGTCGAAGGCGATGATCGAATCGCCATATTCGAGCGTCAGCGCCGCTTCGGTGGCGTCGGCGGGCGAGATCACGTCGACCTTCGAATCCTCGACCACGACGACGCAGCCCTTGGCCTCGGCGCGGAGCAGCATCAGGTCCCAGTCGGACGCGTGCGCCTGGACCACCGCCTCGACCTGATCGGTGCTCGCGGAATTGGTGCCCATCTTGCCGCCATTGGCCGATACCAGCGCGGCGATGAGCGCCGAATCGGTCGCCTTCTGCGTGACGCCGCTGTGGCGCGCGCGCGTCATCTTGAGCAGCGGATCGGCGGTCTCGACCACGAGCTGCGCCCCGGTCCCGGGCGCGATGCGCAGCGAATGGCGCACGACCACCCCAGCATGGATCGCCTCCGATTCCGAACCATAGCCGACCGCCACGCCGATCTGCGCACCCGGCACGAAGCTGTCGCCGTCGCTGAACGGAAAGGTGCCGGTGTCGGGCTCGCCGTCGTAGAGCGTGATCCGCGCGCGCGGGATGCGGTTCGCCTCCCACCAGGTCTCGACCGACACGATCCGGTCGGAATCGATGGGCTTGCCGTTGGCGGTGAGCGCCAGGTTGACGGTGAGCCCGGTCTTGCGGGCGGGCGCCATCGCGTTCACGGCGCGGCTCCGGCGAGCGGGGGGAACATCAGCGTCATGCCCGGCGCCAGGCCGCGGAAGTCGTCGAGCCCGTTATGCGCCGCGACCGCGAGATAGTAGCGGCTGTCCCCATAGATGCGGTGGCAGAGCAAGGGCAGCGTGTCGCCGGCGCCGACGCGCACCGCATGGGTGAGGTCGGGCGAGCTCAGCTGCTGCTCGCTGCGCCCGTCGGTATTCTCGTGGAAGCCTAGGAAGCCCGCCTTGACCGTCGCGCGAAGCGGCGTGCCGTCCGGCGCGAACAAGGTGCGGTCGATGCTCAGCGTCTTGAGCCGTCCCTTGAAGAGCAAGGTGCCCCAGGCGAGCTTGACGTAGTTGGGCGAGTGGATCTCGCCATTGATCTGGTAGATCAGCCGCCGGATGTCCGCGAACTGCGCGTCGACCGACTTGGTCGGCGCATCGGGCACGGTCCCAGTGCCGTCGAGGATCAGCTCGAGCTCGAACGCCTCGCCCTGCTCGCGGTTGAACGCGACTGCCTTGCCGGTGCCGCCCGCCCCTTGCTCGGACGTGTAGCAGACCCCCATCGCCTGCGAGTAGCGGCTGGGGTTGATCATCACGCTGATCGGGTTCGGCGAGGTCGAGGCGAGCTTGTTGAAGCCCGGATCGGCATAGCCGGTGATCTTCAGCTTCTGGAGCGAGCCCTTCTGCGGCATCTCAACGCTCCGCCCGCCGCTCGAGCTCGGCGAGCACGGCGTTGACGCACTGCTCGATCAGCAGCAGCCGGTCGTTCTCGTCGTCGCCGTCATGCCCGTCGAGCAGCGCGAGCGCGGAGGACTTCTTCTTGCCCTCGCCCTCTTCGCAGCAATCCTCCTCGCCGCCCGCCACTTCCATGCGGATCCCGATCTGGCGCACCTCTAGCGGCATCGGCGTCCCCTCCTCATTGCCGCTGAAAGAACTGGTAGCTGAGCTCGATCGTCTCGGTCAGCACTTCGTTGCCCATCGCGTTGAGCGCCGAATGCTCCCAGCGCAGCGGATAGGCGCCGAACACCTTCCAGGTGAGCTGCGGCTGGCGTTTCTCGTTGAGCAGCTTGACGACGATCGTCTTCGCGCCGCCGGTGCGCACCAGCCCGCGCGACATCGCCTGGTGCAGCCACTGGCCGAACGCCGACTTGCCCGTCACCACCCCCCGCTTGAGCACCAGGTTCGAATAGGTCGTGCGCAGCGGCAGCTTGTGCTTGTACCGGTTCTGCCCGCCTTCCTCGATGTCGTCGGTCTCGATCTTGACCTCGAGACCCGACACCTCCTGGAAGCTGGTATCCCCTTCCGCGCCTTCGATCTCGACGCGGAAGGAGAATACCGGCGGCGGGACATAGACATTGTCCGACCGCAGCTGCATCAGGCCGCCTTCACCGCCAGCGTCTCATAGGCGATCTCGAGGCTCTCGATCGCGACCTCGCTCGCATCCGACTTGAGATCGGTCGCCTGCATCTTGACCGGGAAGGCGTTGGTGAGCGTCCAGGTCATCATCGGCGCGGCCTTCTCGTTGAGAAGGTTGATGATGACGGTGCGGCGCTTGGTGATGTTGAGCTGCGCCTCGTTGAACCAATCCCAGAAGATCGAGTCCTTGGTGAACACGCCCTTCTTGCAGGTGACGTTGCTCACGCTCCGGAGGCCGGGCATCTTGATCGGCGAGAAGACCGAGCTGTCGCCATGGCGATACTCGATCGCCTTGACCTCGCTGTCGAGCCCGCTGATCTCCGAAAAACCCTGCGTCTTCCCGTCGCCCAGGTCGATGTTGAAGTAGAATTTGGGCAACGGCCATACGGCGCCTTGTGCGCTGCCATCGTCTGCCATGATGTTCTCCTGTCAGAATGAAGGAATGGATCGGAAAAGGCCGAAACCGAGGATCAGGAACCGCCCAGCATCTGCTGCTTGAAGGTGAGCTCGATGAACTCGGCCGGGTGGACCATCTGCAGCGTGATCTGCACCCGCATGATGCCGTTGAGCACGTCGTCGGGCGTCATCGTGCTGCCGAGGCCGGCCTGCACCTTGAACGCCTCGGCGGGGCTCGCGCCCATCAGGCCGCCCGCCGCCCAGAGCCCGTGGAGGAAGCTCTCGATCATCGACGTCACTGTCACCCAGGTCTGGGCGGTGTTCGGGCGGAACACCATCGCCTCGAGCGCCTGCTTCACCGACTGCTCGACATAGATCATCGTCCGGCGGACCTGGATGTAGCGCCAGTCGTTCGAGTTGCTGTCGAGCGTGCGCGCCCCCCACACCAGAGTGCCGCGCCCCTGGAAGGTGCGGATCGCGTTGACCGCGAGGCCCTGGACCGGGACGTTGAGATCGTCCTGCTGGTGGCCCGTGATCGGCAGCTTGGGCTGGACGAGCATCGCGATGCCGGTATTGGCCGGCGCGTTCCACACGCCGCGGACATTGTCGTTGGTGGTCCACAGCCCCGCCATCGCGCCGCTGGCCGGCAGCACGCTCTGCGTCTTGGCGATCGCTACGAGCAGCTGCTGGAAGCTCGGCACCGTCGCGACGAGCGCCTGGGTGAGCTGGGCGGTGGTGAGCGCGGGCGCGGCCGGCGCCGCGTTCGCGTTCGCGTTTCCTCTGGCGGTGGTGGTGGTCGTCGTCGCGGCCGCGCCGGGCGCCGCGATCACGGCGACATAGGTGTTGTAGATCGTGGTGCCCTTGGCATTGAGCTTGGGAGCCCCGCTGCCGGCCGCGTCGCCGTTCGCCGCATCGGCGCCGCCCCCTCCGGCGGGGGTGGGATCCGGCGGGTAGCTCGCCGCCAGCGCAGTGCCGAGGGCCTGCTTCAGGGCGTTGAGCTTGGTGGTGTCGTCGGTGACGAAGTTGCTGATGTCGACCTCGTCGGCCGAGACCACCGAAGTCACCAAGGGCGGGAAATAGGCGGCGCCGTACTTCATCGCCTCGGGACCCGCCCCGACCATATCCGTGCGGAAGTTGGTGATCACGCTGGTCCAGTCGGCCGCGGGCGCCGTGTCCGCGCCCCAGACGTCGAGGATCGCCATCCGGTCGCCGGTGCCCTCGCACATCTTGAGCATCTGGACGTTGACGTCCTTGGCATCGTCATGCCCGAGCTCGATCGCGTCCGGCGCCAGGACCATGGTCGGCCCAATGATCGCGCCACAGGCCGCGATGCCGGCGAGGAAATCCGCCTTGGCCGGCGTCTTGTAGGCGCCGAGCGAGACGATGTAGCAGGCGCCCCCGCCGTTCGCGTAGAACAGCCGCATGCTGTTGTAGAGGTTGAAGGTCATGGTCCCGACCTCGACCAGCGTGAACGGCGTCTTGCCGTCGAGCCGGACGGTGCCCCAGATCTGATCGGTGACGGGGATGTTGGCCACCACCTGCGGCGCGCCGCTGGCGTCATAGGTGCGGGCATTGTCGCCCGCGACGAGATAATATTTCTCGGTATAGGCGCCGCCGAAGATGCGCACGAACTCGGCCATGGATTCGATGCGCCGCGGCGTGAGCTTGAGGTCGCGATTGTCGATGTCGACCGCCTTCTCGGTATAGCCGATGAAGCACGGCACGGCGGTCTCGACGCCGACGATCGACGGCGGGAAGCTGTTGGGCTCCTGAATGTAGACGCCGGGTGTCTTGTATTGGGTTGCCATTGCGATTTCTCCGTTGGAGCGCGAAAATCCCTGGGATCAGAGGAACACGTAGATGTCGGACCAGGCCGGCGGCGGCTGGCCGGCGGGCGGCGAGCCGGCGGTCGCGGCGGGCTCGGGCGTGATGCTGTCGATGCCCGCGGGCGGCAGCCGCTCGACCAGCGTGCGGCGCTGCGCGCGCCCGCCGGAGAGGACGCCGGTCAGCGCGAAGGGCTTGTCCTGGATCGCCCGGAGGCCGAGCGCCTCGGCACGGGCCAGGCAGACGGCATCGAGCCCGTTGGGCAGCGTGCGCCGCCCCTCGAACGCGAAGCCGGCGGGAGCGCCGTCCTCGTCCACGACCTCGAGGCTCTGATCGTCGACCGCGATGCCGCGCGGCGCGACGACATAGCGCCAGCGCGTCTCGCGCGCTTCGAACGACAGCGTGTAGGCGCAGGGGCGGAAATAGACGGGCTCGTCGTCGGCGAAGCCGCCCCTGGCGTCGAGATCGATCGGCAGGCCGTCCCAGCCACCGTCCGCGGGCGCCGCGACGCCGGGCGGGCGCGCGAGATGGAGATCGAGCAGCGCGAAATCGCGGGAGCGGCGCAGCAGGTGCATCCGCTCGGCCACGGCGGGGCCGTCGCCGGCCTTGGGGAAATCGGCGGTGATCTCCTCCACCGCGTCCGCCTCGGCTTCGCTCGCCGCGGCGGCCGCCGCCTCGGTGCCGGGCCGGGGAACCGGCCTGAGCGCCTGGATCGGGCGGTCGGGCGGCCGCTGGATCACATTGTCCCAGTCGAGCGCGATCTCGGCCTCGCGTCCCTCGCCGAGCGCGAGGCCGAGCGTGGTGAGCGACAGCGGCGGATCGCCGATCGGGAAGCTGGTCGGCATTCCCTTGGTGAAATTGGGGAAAAGCGGGTTGGAGACGCGGACGGTGAACAGCAGCGGAAGGAAGAAATAGGTTTCGCGGATGTTCTCGAACGCGGCGGCGATCGCGGCGGGCCCCTCGGGCGCGAAATGGTCGTGGAGCGCACGGCAGATCGACTCCGCCTGGCCGAAGACCCGCGCATCCCAGAGCAGGTCGAGCCCGCCGGGACGCGTGCGCGGGATCAGGCCGAACATGCGGAGCCGGCGATCGGTCTCGGGCGTGGCGGCGATCTCGATGTCGGGGCAGGGCGCGCCCGGGCCCGGATAGAAGCCGTGGCGCACGTCGATCGTGACGAGGCGGAAATAGCGGCCGGCCTCGATCGCGATCCCGCCGAGCGTCTCGATGGGACGAACCGGAGCGGCGCCGCGCAGCCCGGGGCCGCCCGCGCCCGCGAAGGGTCCCGCCGCGCCCACGAAGGGCGCGGACGCGCCGACGAAGGGCATGGGCGCGTCGGGCAACCCCGCCATTTGCGACAGACCGTCGAAAACCGTCGGCACCTTCCCCGTTCCCC
>CBIFVW010000066.1:0-15177 GCA_966186155.1 uncultured Sphingomonas sp. | reverse complement strand
GGGATCGCGCCGCTACCCTCGCCGATCGTGATCATCGCGACGTGCGAGAGCAGGGTGCGGTTGGGGGTCGAGAGGATCATCAACCCGCCCTCGGCGAGCGCGCCGGCGAGCGCCGCGACGAAGGCGGCGGGATCGGCGACGTGCTCGATCACTTCCATCGACACGACCAGGTCGAAGCTGCGGCCCGGCAGGTCCTCGATCCCGCCGGCGACGTACTCGATCTCGAGCCTGGAGGCGGTGGCGTGCGCCCGTGCCGCGCCGATATTCTCGGGCGCCGCGTCGACGCCGGTGACCTTCGCACCCAGCCGGGCGAGCGGCTCGGCGAGCAGCCCGGCGCCGCAGCCGACGTCGATCGCCGTCCTGCCCGCGAGCGGCGCGAAGCCTGCCGGATCGGCGCTCCAATGCGCATCGACCGCCGCGCGGACATAGCCGAGCCGGGCGGGATTGAGGCGGTGGAGCATCGCCGACGATCCCTTGGGATTCCACCAGTCGGCGGCGAGCTTGCCGAAATGCTCAGCTTCACGCGGGTCAATAGTTGCTTTGGTTGCGCTTCCCATGCGCCGCTCCTATCAGGGCGCCCCATCATTCCCAAGGCCCGCAAGCAGACAGGCTCTCCCCATGGCGCGTATCGTGATGAAGTTCGGCGGCACCTCGATGGCCGGGATCGAGCGCATCCGCAACGTCGCCGCGCGCGTCAAACGCGAATGGGAGGCGGGCAACCAGGTCGCCGTCGTCGTCTCGGCGATGGCGGGCGAGACCGACCGGCTGGTCAATTTCTGCCGCGAGGCTTCGTCGCTCTACGATCCGCGCGAATATGACGTGGTGGTCTCGTCGGGCGAGCAGATCACTTCGGGGCTGCTCGCGATCGCGCTCCAGGCGATCGGCGTGCCGGCGCGCTCCTGGCTCGGCTGGCAGCTGCCGATCCGCACGTCGGACGGCCATGGCTCGGCGCGGATCGCCGACATCGACACCGTGGCACTCAACGCCAGCCTGGCGGGCGGCGAGGTCGCGGTGATCCCCGGCTTCCAGGGGCTGGCGACCGGCGAGCGTGTCACCACGCTCGGCCGCGGCGGCTCGGATACCAGCGCCGTCGCCATGGCCGCCGCGATGCAGGCCGATCGCTGCGACATCTACACCGATGTCGACGGCGTCTACACCACCGACCCGCGCATCGTGCCGAGGGCGCGCAAGCTCAGGCGGGTCACTTATGAGGAAATGCTCGAGCTCGCGAGCGTGGGGGCCAAGGTGCTCCAGACGCGCTCGGTCGGGCTCGCGATGAAGGAAGGCGTCCGCGTCCAGGTGCTCTCGTCGTTCGTCGATGCCGACGGCGCCAGCGAGCCGGGCACGCTGATCGTGGGCGAAGAGGAGATCGACGACATGGAACGCCAGCTCATCACGGGCATCGCGCACGACAAGAACGAAGCCAAGGTGACGCTCGCCGACGTGCCCGACCGGCCGGGCGCGGTCGCCTCGATCTTCACGCCGCTCGCCGAGGCCAGCATCAACGTCGACATGATCGTCCAGAACATCGCGCATTCGACGGGATCGACCGACGTGACCTTCACCGTGCCGATCGCGGACCTGCCGCGCGCGCTCGACGTGCTGCAGAAGGGGCAGGAGGCGATCGGCTACACCAAGCTGGTCCACGACACGCGCGTCGCCAAGATCTCGATCGTCGGCGTCGGCATGCGCAGCCATGCGGGCGTCGCCGCGACGATGTTCAAGACGCTCGGCGAGCGCGGCATCAACATCCAGGCGATCACCACGTCGGAGATCAAGGTCTCGGTGCTGATCGAGGAGGATTATACCGAGCTCGCGGTGCGCGTGCTGCATACCGCCTACGGCCTCGACGCGAGCGACGAGGCTGCCTAGTTGCCCGGCGCCGCGCCGCGTGCGAGGCTGGGGCATGTACCGGACGATCATAGCGATCCTCGCGGCGGGATTGCTCGGCGGCCCTGCGCTTGCCCAGGACGGCGGCGCGCCCGGCAAGCGCGTGCTCTTCGAGGATTTCGAGAAGGGCGGCGGCGCGGTCGCCAGGGTGCTGCTGCGCGAAAAGGCGCTGACGATCGTTCCGGGCGAGGGCGTCGGAGGCGGGGCCGCGCTCCGCGCCGCCTATGTCGGCGGGCCGATGGGAAGCGAGCGCCTGGTGCGGTTCGTTCGACTGGGCGAGGAAGGTCCCGAATATACGCTGCACTACGATGTCCGGTTCGACCGCGACTTCCAGTTCGTCGGCGGCGGCAAGCTGCACGGAATGGGGCCCCGCTACCCGGTCGCGGGCGGCGATCCGATCCGGCCGGACGGCTGGAGCGCGCGCGTGATGTGGCGCGCCGAGGGGCGGCCCGAGCTCTACACCTATCACCAGGACCAGAAGGGCCGGTACGGCGACCATGGCGTCGTCGCGCGCGCGATGAAGTTCGAGGTCGGGCGCTGGTACGCAGTCTCGCTCCAGGTGAAGGTCAACGATCCCGCCAAGGCGGACGGCGCGGTGCGGCTCTATGTCGACGGCGCGCTGATCGAATCGCACGAGCAGCTGCGGCTGCGCGGCAACGATCGCAAGGGCGCGCTCGTCAGCCAGTTCCTGTTCAGCACCTTCCATGGTGGCGGCGATCCGCACTGGGCGCCGCGCACGCCCGACGGCGGCTATGCCACCGTCCATGCCTGGTTCGACAATTTCGCGGTGGAGCGCGGCGCCCGAGTGCGGGAACGATCCGGTGGCTGACGGAAATCCCGGGCAACTGCTTTCCTGACATGTTTCGGTCGCGCTGCCGCCGCATCGGGGTGGTGTGGGCGGTCCCGTGATCCGGCGCCTTTGCCTCTTCCGGGATTCGGAGCTGTTCCGGCGGCGCGGCGCGGGCTTTGCGTTGGCGCTTGCGGCCGAGGCGCTGGTCGCGCTGCTGCTCCTGTTCCTGGCGCCCGCGCTCCCGGGAAAGAAGGACGCGCCGAAGACGACCGTCTTCAGCCTCGAGGATTCGAGCGGCGACGCCGAGCAGACCGAGCGTGCCGAAGCGAAGCAGGCACCGCGGCACGCCGAGCGGCGGCCGCGCGAGCCCGATGCAACGCCGCCCGAAGTCCCGCCGCCGCCGGTGCCGGCCCCGGAGCAGCCACCTGTGGGACCGCGGCCTTTCCTCGAGCTTTCGCGCAGCGACTATCAGGCATCCGATGTCAGCCGCATCACGTCACGGCCGATGGACGATTCGCCGGGAGCCGATGCGGGCGCCAGCGCCAGCGTCGGGACGCGCGGCGACAGCGAGGTCTCGCCGATGAAGGGGCTCCATGGCGAGAAGCTGTACGTCGCCGAATGGTATGTCCGGCCCACCCACGCCCAGCTCGCCACTTATGTCTCGGACCGGGCCTTCGCTTCGGGCTGGGGTCTCATCGCGTGCCGCACCATTCCCAACTATCGAGTGGAGGATTGCCAAGAGCTCGGCGAAGCGCCGCGCGGATCGGGCTATGCGGGCTCGGTGCGCCAGGCGGCCTGGCAGTTCCGCGTCCGGCCCCCGCGCGTCGGCGGGCGCTATCTGGTCGGCGAATGGGTGGCGATCCGGATCGATTATGAGCGCGATCGGAAATAGCCGAGGCTTGCCCCCGCGCCGCCGTCGCGGCTAGGCCGGGCGCCATGACCAGCACCAACTCCGTCGGCGCCCAGCGCCTGGCCCGCCGCATGGCGCGCGGCTGCGAATTCCTCGGGACCGAGGTCGCCATCCTGGGCGGCGCCATGTCCTGGGTCTCGGAGCGCAACCTCGTCGCCGCCATCTCCAACGCGGGCGGGTTCGGCGTGATCGCCTGCGGCGCGATGACTCCCGAGCTGCTCGACAAGGAGATCGCCGGCACCAAGGCGCTCACGTCCAGGCCGTTCGGCGTCAACCTGATCACGATGCACCCTCAGCTCTTCGAGCTGATCGACGTCTGCAAGAAGCACGGCGTCGGCCATGTCGTGCTCGCCGGCGGCCTGCCGCCCGCGGGCTCGCTCGACGCGATCAAGGCGAACGGGGCCAAGCTGATCTGCTTCGCTCCCGCGCTCAGTCTCGCCAAGAAGCTGATCCGCTCGGGCGTCGACGCGCTGGTGGTCGAGGGGATGGAGGCCGGCGGCCATATCGGCCCGGTATCGACCAGCGTGCTCGCGCAGGAGATCCTGCCCGAAGTGGCGAGCCAGGTCCCGGTCTTCGTCGCGGGCGGCATCGGCCGCGGCGAGGCGATCGCCGGCTATCTCGACATGAATGCCGCCGGGGTCCAGCTCGGCACGCGCTTCGTCTGCGCGACCGAGAGCATCGCGCATCCGAACTTCAAGAAGGCGTTCATCCGCGCCTCGGCGCGCGACGCCGTGGCCAGCGTCCAGATCGATCCGCGGCTGCCGGTGATCCCGGTCCGCGCGCTCAAGAATGCCGGCGGGGAGCTGTTCACGGCCAAGCAGCGCGAAGTCGCGCAGCTGCTCGACGAGGGCAAGGTCGAGATGGCCGAGGCGCAGCTCCAGATCGAGCATTATTGGGCCGGCGCGCTGCGCCGCGCGGTGATCGAAGGCGATGTCGAGCATGGCAGCGTCATGGCCGGCCAATCGGTCGGCATGGTGACGAAGGAAGAGCCGGTCGCCGACATCATCGCCACGCTGATGGCCGAGGCCGCCCACGCGCTGGAGAAGCGCGCGGCCTAGGCGCCCCGCCCCTCCTGCACGAAGCGCCACAGCTCGCCGAGGCACTGGAGCGTCCAGATCACGCCGACCGCGAGCACGGCGATGCCGAGCGCGAGATCGAGGCTCTGCTGGAGCTTCGCGGCCTGCTCGGGCGCCATGGCGAGCGGCACCACCGTCAGCAGCCGGCCGGCCTGGTAGACGATCGCCGCGAGCGCGAGCCCGCCCACTGCGGTGCCGATGCCGAGCAGCCCGCGCAGCCATTTCCAGCGCGGCCTCAGCCAATGGACCAGGTCGTGCGCCAGCCGCGCCGTCGCCAGAGCCAGGATCGGCCAGAAGAGCTCGGCCCAGACCGGCGCGGGCTCGAGTCGGAATTCGCTGCCGCCGGTGTACCAGGGGAGCGGCAGCGCGCCGATCCACCAGAGGATGAAGGCGATGCCGAGCGACACTTCGAACACCGATTCCCAGACGCTCGGCTGCTTGCGTGCGAGTTCGGGCAGTTCGGGCAGCTCGGCCGTGCTCCAGTGCCGGAAATGCCGCGCGACGCCGCCATGGCGCTCGATCGCCACGAACACGATCGTCACGGTTCCCACGGTGCCGGCGGCCGACCACCAGAGCGATCCGAGCGTCCCCGCGATCCATGGTCCCGGCGGGCCGGCATGCGTCATCCCGCCGATCGCGGCGGTCACCACCAGGACGACCGCGACGATCGCGCCGATCATCTTCAGGAAGTGGAGATAGAAGGGATAGAGCTCGGGTCCGATCAGCCATTGCTGCTTGCGGTAACGCGCGGCGACGGTGAGCGGGTGGCCGAACGCGACGAGCAGCGCGTCCCACTCCTCCTTGCCGAGCGGCCGGCCGAGCGCCTCCTCGCGCGCCTCGGCGCGTTCGAGCAGCGCTTCGCGGAGTTCGGCGGCGATGTCGGCGGCGTCCTTGGCCGGCAGGTTGCGGCGCACCGCCGCGAGATAGCGTTCCAAGAGGTCCATCACTTGCCTCCCTGCGTCAGGCGGAGAATCGATTCGGAGATCGCGTTCCATTCGGCGAGCAGCTGGCCGAGCACCGCTTCGCCTTCGGGCGTCAGCCGGTAGAAGCGCTTGTTCCGCTTGGCTTCCTCGCGCCATTCGCTGGTGAGCATTCCCTGCGCCTCGAGCCGGCGCAGCAGCGGGTAGAGCGCGCCTTCGTCGATCGGCAGCCCGGCCCCCTCGAGGCTGGTCCGGAGCGTGTAGCCGTAGCGTTCCTCGCGCAGCGCGCCGAGCACCGCCAGCACGAGCGATCCCCGCCGGAGCTCCACCCTGAGCTTCTCGAAAAGGTCCTCCTCGATCGGCATTACCGTGCCTCATATCGTGTATGACATATACTATATAACACACAGTATATGGCCGTGCAAGTGCTTGAGTTCGCACTCCGTACAAACACGATAACCAATTGATTCAGCTTGGTTGGTGAGGGTTGATTCAGCGCCCGAGGGGGAATTTCGGCGCGGGGATAACTGGGGGGCTTCGATGAAGCTTGGAACGATCGGCGCCTTGGCGCTCGCCGGAGTCGCGTGGGCGATGCCGGCCCATGCACAATATGCGGACTATCGCGACGCGCGGCCGCAGCCGCCGGCGGGGGCGACGGCGAACCAGCCGATTCCGGCGCGCGACGCTCATGGGCGCTACCAGACGCCCAATCTCGACCTCACCGGCGACGAGACGAGCTGGCACGTCCGCGCCGCGCTCAACGTCGCGGCGCTCGGTTGCCGCGACGTGGCGGAGCGCGAGACGGTCGCAGCCTATAATCTGATGCTGGCGCGGCACCGCGTGGTGCTCGCCGCGGCGGACACGGGCGTGAAGGCGCAGTACCGCCAGCGCTACGGCGCGAGCTGGGAGACCCGGCATGACCGCGACATGACCAGGCTCTACAATTTCTTCGCCCAGCCGCCGGCCCAGTCCGGCTTCTGCCAGGAGGCGCGTGCCGCGCTGGCCGAGGCGGTGATGGTCGAGCCCGAGCGCTTCGCCGCGTTCGCCGCGCAGGCGCTGCCGCGGCTGGAGGCGCCGTTCACCGATTTCTACCGCGACTACGAGGCGTGGCGCGTCGCGGACCTGGCATGGCGCGACCGGCTGGCGGCGGTCGACCTCCCGCGCTGAACCGGAACGCCACGCGCATGGGGCGACGCGCGCATGGCGCGCCGGAGCGCAATCTGTTAGCGCGCGTCCATGCCCGTCTCCGCCGCAGCGTCCGCACGCGAGATACTGACCCGCCTTCACGACGTGATGGCGAAGCGGCTGCCCGCGCAGTCGAAGCTCAACTCCGTGGTCAACATCATCGGCGAGGCGCTGACCAGCGAGGTCTGCTCGATCTATCTGCTGCGCGAAGGCGTGCTCGAGCTGTTCGCGACGCGCGGCCTCGCGCAGGACGCGGTGCACGTCACCAAGCTCGCGCTCGGCGAGGGCCTGGTCGGCACGATCGCCGCCAATGTCGAGACGCTGAACCTCGACGAGGCCGAGCTCCACCCCGCCTTCGCCTATCGTCCCGAGACGCGCGAGGAGGCGTTCCACAGCTTCGCTGGCGTGCCGATCATCCGGCGCGAGCGCGCGGTGGGCGTGCTCTCCGTCCAGCACGCCGAATCGCGCCGCTATGCCAGCGAGGAGATCGAGGCGCTGCAGACCGTGGCGATGGTGCTCTCGGAGCTCATCGCCAATGCCGATCTGATCGATCCGGCGAGCGCCGGCGGCGCGGCGCGCCCGCAATCGACCGCGGCGACGCACGCGCAGGGCTTCAAGCTGGTCGAGGGCATGGCGGCGGGTGTCGCGGTGTTCCACCAGCCGCGCATCGTCATCGAGCACACCGTCGCCGAGGACATCGAGGCCGAGCGGCACCGGGTCTATGCCGCGTTCGACAAGATGCGCGAGCAGATCGACCGCATGGCGAGCCAAGCCGAGTTCGGCGTGGGCGGCGAGCATGACGAGGTCCTCGCGACCTACAAGATGTTCGCCTATGACGAAGGCTGGTCGCGCCGGATCAACGAGGCGATCGATTCGGGCCTCACCGCCGAGGCGGCGATCGAGCGCGTCCAGCAGCGCACCCGCCAGCGCATGCGCGAGATCGACGACCCGCTGCTCCGCGATCGCATGCACGACCTGGAGGACCTCTCCAACCGGCTGCTCCGCATCGTCTCGGGCCAGCTCGGCACTGCCGCGCAGATGGGCCTCAGGCAGGATTCGATCCTGATCGCGCGCAATCTGGGTCCCGCCGAGTTGCTCGAATATGACCGGCGGCGCCTCAAGGGCGTGGTGCTCGAGGAAGGCTCGCTCACCGCGCACGTCACGATCGTCGCGCGCGCGATGGGCGTGCCGGTGCTCGGCCGCGTGCGCAACGTCCGCCAGCTGATCGCCGAGGGCGACATGCTGCTGCTCGATACTGCCGAGGAGAGCCTGTTCGTCCGCCCCAGCCAGGCGATGCAGCAGGCGTTCGAGGCCAAGCTCGCATTGAGCCAGAAGCGCCGCGCCGCCTTCGCCCGGCTGCGCGGCGCGACGCCGGTCACCAGGGACGGGCACCGTATCGCGGTGATGATCAACGCGGGCCTGCGCGACGACATGGCCGCGCTCGACCTGACCGGCGCCGACGGCATCGGCCTGTTCCGCACCGAGTTCCAGTTCCTGGTCTCGGCGACCCTGCCGCAGCGCGAGGGGCAGCGCCGGCTCTACAAGGACGTGCTCGACGCCGCGGGCGATCGGCCGGTCACCTTCCGCACCGTCGACATCGGCGGCGACAAGGCGCTGCCCTATCTCAACCATGACGAGGATGGCGACGAGGAGAATCCCGCGATGGGCTGGCGGGCGCTGCGGCTCGCGCTCGACCGCGACGGCCTCATGAAGGCGCAGGCGCGCGCGCTGATCGAGGCGGGCGCGGGGCGCACGCTCAACGTCATGTTCCCGATGGTCTCCGAACCCTGGGAGTTCGACGAGGCCAAGGCACTGTTCGAGGCGCAGCGGACCTGGCTCGCCGCGCGCGGGCGCAAGATGCCCGCCGAGATCCGCTACGGCGCGATGCTCGAAGTGCCCGCGCTCGCCGAAGTGCTCGACCTGCTGCTGCCGCGGCTCGACTTCCTGTCGATCGGCACCAACGACTTGACGCAATTCCTCTTCGCCGCCGACCGCGCGCACCCCAAGCTCGCGCTCCGCTACGACTGGCTCAGTCCCTCGATCCTGCGCTTCCTGAAGCGGGTGAGCGACCAGGCGCATGCCGCGGGCAAGCCCGTTGCGGTGTGCGGCGAGATGGGCGGGCGCCCCCTGGAGGCGATGGCGCTGATCGGCCTCGGCATCGAGCGCCTGTCGATCACGCCGGCCGCGGTGGGGCCGATCAAGGCGATGGTCCGCTCGCTCGACCGCGCCAAGCTGGTCGAGGCGATGGACAGGGCGCTCGCCGATCCGCGCGAGTCGCTGCGCGATCTGCTCGCTGCCTGGGCGTCCGAACATTCGGTCGAACTGGCCTGATCCCCGGGCAAATTCCCATGGCCCGGCGTTGACAGCCGCTCCGTGGTGAACGACACCCCGTGGCGATAGGCGGAAGCAACGGGCGCAACCCTTTCGCCGGAGAGCAAGATGGAAGGCGAGACCGCCGAAGACCCGACGCTGTTTCCCGCGACCGTGGGCGAGAAATTGCGCGCCGCGCGCGAGGCGCAGGGGCTCGAGCTCGCCGAGATCGCCGCGCGCACCCGCATTCCGCAGCGCCATCTCGATGCGATCGAGAAGGGCAATTATGCCGGGCTGCCGTCGATCACCTATGCGCTCGGCTTCGCCAAGGCCTATGCCCGCGCGGTCGATGCCGACGAGGTCGCGATCGCCCGCGAACTGCGCGCCGAGCTCAACCGCAATCCCGAGCGCGCCGCGCCGGTCCCTTCCTATGAGATGAGCGACCCCGCCCGCGTGCCGCCGCGCGGCCTCGCCTGGGCCGGGGCGATCGTCGCGGTGCTCGTGCTGGTCGGGGCGACGCTCTGGTACGGGACCAATCTCTTCCGCGGCAGCGCGCCGCCTCCCGAGACGCTCGCCGCGACCGACGGCACCTCGGCCGGCGCGCCGGGCGACACCACGCCGGGCAACGACAGCGCCGCCGCGCCCGTGCCCGCGGGCGGCCAGGTCTCGCTGGTCGCGCTCGACACGGTCTGGATCCGCATCACCGACGCCAAGGGCCAGCGACTGTTCGAGAAGGAGCTCGCGCCGGGCGAGCGCTACGACGTGCCCGCCGACGCCGATCATCCGCGCATCCGCACCGGCGGGCCCGAGAAGATCCAGGTGACGATCAACGGCTCGAACGTCGATCCGCTCGGCCCCGGCGGCCAGACCGTCGATGTCGAGGTGAGCGCCGACGCGCTGCGCGCCCGCGGTCAGCCCGGCGTCGCGCCGAGCCCCGCCACGGCGGCTGCGCCCATGCCCGCCCAGCGCGGGAATCGCGCGGCCGCGCGCCTCTCGGTGCAGCCGACGCCCGAGGCGGCGCCTGCCGAAGCTGCGACGGGCAATGCCGCAACCGGGCTGTAAGGACTGGCGGCCCCCCGCGGCTCTCCGCTATATGCCATGGTTTCTCAGTCAGTAATCCACCGGGGGGTGTGATCGATGCGTAAGTTCCTCGTCGCCGCGGCCGTGATCGCCATCATCGGCGGCACCGGCGCCGCCAACGCCCAGACCGCGATCGAGGGCCGGGTCGACCGGCTCGAGCGCGAGATGCGCGCGGTGCAGCGCAAGGTCTTCCCGGGGGGCGCCGGCCAGATCGTCGAGCCGCAGATCACGCCCGAGACCGACACCGCCGTGCCCGGCACGCCGGTCGGCACGCCGCTCGCCGACCTCACCCAGCGCGTGACTGCGATCGAGGAGCAGCTGCGCACGCTCACCGGCCAGGTCGAGCAGGGCCAATATCGCATCCGCCAGCTCGAGGACGCCTTCGCGGCCTATAAGCGCGCGACCGATCCGCGCATCAAGGCGATCGAGGACAATGCCTCGGCGGTCGCCGCGCGCGAGGGCGGCGGCGACGTCGCGGCCGCGCCGGTCGATACCGCCGAGGTGCCGCGCGGCGCGACGCTCAAGCCGCCGGTGACGGTCAAGCCCGCGACGACCCCGGCGGCGGCGGAGAAGCCCGCGGCCAAGCCGACCGGTACCCGCGCGCAGCAGGTCGCCGCGATCGAGAAGCCCAGTTCGGGCGATCCGGCCGAGGACGGCTATCTCTACGGCTTCCGCCTCTGGTCGGCGAAGCTCTACCCCGAGGCGCGCCGCGAGCTCGAGGCGGTGGCGACCAAATATCCGACGCATCGCCGCGCCAGCTATGCGCAGAACCTGCTCGGCCGTGCCTATCTCGATGCCGGCGCGCCGAGCCTCGCCGCGGTCGCCTTCTACCAGAATTACAAGAACAATCCGAAGGGCGAGCGCGCCCCCGACAGCCTCTATTATCTGGCCCAGGCGCTCATCAAGCTGAAGAAGCCCGCGGCCGAGGTCTGCAAGGTCTATACCGAGCTCGACCAGCTCTATGGCGAGCGGCTCTCGGCCGAGATGAAGGCCGGCGTCGCGGAGGGCCGTGCCTCGCAGAAGTGCAAGTGAGGCAGTGACGCTCGATCCGGCGGCGATCGAGCGCTTCCGGCGCGACGTCCTGAATCTTCTCGATTCCTCCCCCGGAGGGGGAGGGGAACCGCCAGCGTCAGCTGGTGGTGGAGGGGTATTGGCCGCGGGCGGCGCCGCAAGTGGAGAATATCCCTCCACCAGCCTCGCTGGTCCCCCTCCCTCTCCGGGGGAGGAGTTGCATGGATCCCGGCTCGCCCTCGCCGTTTCGGGCGGCCCCGACAGCCTCGCGCTGCTGCTGCTCGCGAACGCCGCCTTTCCCGGCGCGGTGATCGCGGCGACCGTCGATCACGGCCTGCGCCCCGAGGCGGCGGAGGAGGCCGCGTTCGTCCATCGCCTCTGCGGCGAACTCGGCGTGCCGCACGACGTCCTCGCGGGCGCGATGCCGGAAGGCAATCTCCAGGAGCAGGCGCGCGCGCTGCGCTACGCGCTGCTCGCCGGCTGGGCCGGGGGCCGCGCCGCATGGCTCGCCACCGGCCATCAGCAGGACGATGTCGCCGAGACCTTCCTGATGCGCGCGCGGCGGGGCGCCGGCGTCGGCGGGCTCGCGGCGATGGCGGCGGCGCGGCCGCTCGGGCCGGTCGTGCTGGTCCGCCCGCTGCTCGGCTGGAGCCGCGCCGCGCTCGAGGCGATCGTCGCGGCGGCGGGGATCGAGCCGGTGCGCGATCCGTCCAACGCCGATCCGCGCTTCGATCGCGCCCGCATCCGCGCGCTGCTCGCCGGATCGGAGGAGCTCCCGCCCGAACGCCTCGCGCTCGCCGCGCGCAACCTGCGCGATGCCGAGGACGCGCTCGCCTGGGCGGCGGCCCGGGAATGGCAGGCGCGTGCGGTGGTCGAAGGCGAATCGGTGCGGCTCGACCCCGCCGGACTGCCCCGCGAGCTGCGCCGCCGCCTCGCCGGGCGCGCCGTCGCCACGGTCCGCGCGGCGCACGGCCTGGGCGCGGAATGGCGCGAAGCCGGGCTCGACGGCCTGCTCGCCGCGCTCGACGCCGGGGATACCGGGACGATTGCGGAAGTGCTCGCGCGGTCGAAAAAGGGTATCTGGCGCTTCGAATTGGCTCCGGCGCGTCGATCACACTGATTGACGCTGTTCCATTGCCATTAACCGGCGTGCCCCTATCTTGGGGGCGAAAGGTATCGATTCCGAATGAGCGACAACGACAAGCAGCAGCAGGGCGGCCCGGAGAACGGCGGCAATCCCTGGATGAAGAGCCTGTTGATCTGGGTGGGCATCCTCGCGGCGCTCGCGCTGTTCGTCACCATGTTCGACAGCCGCAACACCCAGGCGACCGGCGACGCGATCCCCTATTCGCAGTTCCTCGACAAGGTGCAGAACGGCGAGGTCAAGTCGGTCAACATCGCCAACTCGACCGGGCTCGTCACCGGCGTGCTGTCGAACGACGGCAAGTTCCGCACCAACGCGCCGACCAACGATCCGGACATGATGCGGACGCTGCGCGAGAAGAACGTGCTGGTGAACGTGCGTCCGGAGGAGACGCCGTCGATCTGGTTCTACCTGCTCTACCAGTCGCTGCCTTTCCTGCTGTTCCTCGGCATCGCGTTCTTCGTGCTCCGCCAGATGCAGAAGAATTCGGGCTCGGGCGCGATGGGCTTCGGCAAGTCGCGCGCGCGCCTGCTGACGCAGAAGGAAGGCAAGGTCACCTTCGACGACGTCGCCGGCATCGACGAGGCGCGCGAGGAGCTGCAGGAGATCGTCGAGTTCCTCAAGGACCCGACCAAGTTCGCGCGGCTCGGCGGCAAGATCCCCAAGGGCGCGCTGCTCGTCGGCTCGCCCGGCACCGGCAAGACGCTGCTCGCCCGCGCGATCGCGGGCGAGGCGGGCGTGCCCTTCTTCACCATCTCGGGCTCGGACTTCGTCGAGATGTTCGTCGGCGTCGGCGCGAGCCGCGTCCGCGACATGTTCGAGCAGGCCAAGAAGTCGGCGCCGTGCATCGTCTTCATCGACGAGATCGACGCGGTCGGCCGTTCGCGCGGCGCGGGCCTCGGCAACCAGAATGACGAGCGCGAGCAGACGCTCAACCAGCTGCTCGTCGAGATGGACGGCTTCGAGGCGAACGAAGGCATCATCATCATCGCGGCGACCAACCGTCCCGACGTGCTCGATCCGGCGCTGCTCCGCCCGGGCCGCTTCGATCGCCAGGTCGTCGTGCCGCGCCCGGACATCGAGGGCCGCGTCAAGATCCTCCAGGTCCATATGAAGAAGGTGCCGCTGGCGCCCGACGTCGATCCGCGGGTGATCGCGCGCGGCACGCCGGGCTTCTCGGGCGCAGACCTCGCCAACCTCGTCAACGAGGCGGCTCTGCTCGCGGCGCGCCGCGGCAAGCGCCTCGTCGCGATGAGCGAGTTCGAGGACGCCAAGGACAAGGTCATGATGGGCGCCGAGCGCAAGTCGATGCTCATGACCGAAGACGAGAAGCGCATGACCGCCTATCACGAGGCCGGTCACGCGATCGTCGCGCTGCACGAGCCGGCTTCGGATCCGATCCACAAGGCGACTATCATCCCGCGCGGCCGCGCGCTGGGCATGGTGATGCGCCTGCCCGAGCGTGACCAGAATTCGATGCACCGCGACCAGATGTACGCGCATCTCTCGATCGCGATGGGCGGCCGCGTCGCCGAGGAGCTGATCTTCGGCTATGACCGCGTCTCGTCGGGCGCCTCGTCGGACATCCAGATGGCGACGCGGCTCGCGCGCTCGATGGTGACGCGCTGGGGCATGTCCGACGCGGTCGGCCCGCTCGAATATGCCGAGGACGAGCAGAGCTATCTCGGCTACGGCATGGCGCGTTCGGCACCGATGTCGAACAAGACCGCCGAGCTGATCGACAAGGAGATCAAGAAGCTGGTCGAGGGCGGTCTCAACAAGGCGCGCCAGGTGCTGACCGACCATGTCGACCAGCTCCACAATCTCGCCAACGCGCTGCTCGAGTACGAGACGCTCACGGGCGAGGAGATCAAGCGCCTGCTCGCGGGCGAGGATCTCGGCCGCGACGATCCGGGCGCGACGCCCACGCCGGTGGCGGCGAGCGGTACGTCGATCCCCAAGATCCGCCGCCCCAAGGGCCCGTTCGGCAATCCGAGCCCGCAGGGCGCCTGAGTTCAGCCCCGGTTCAAGCCGCGAAGTCCAGCCCTTCCCCGCCAAACGGGGAGGGGCTTTTCGCATGCGGACATGGATCGTCGCTTCGGCACTGGCTTCGGCGGCGCTCGCGCCCTTGTCGGCGCAGGAGGTGCCGCCGCCGCTCACGGTGGCGCAATTCATGGAGCGCTGGAACGAAGTCGCGAAGCTCAAGGAGATGGCCCGCGTCTCTCCCGAGATGCGCCGGATCATCGAGGAGATCGGCGGCGGGCTCAAAGCCTATAAGAGCCAGATCGACGCCGATGCGCAGGCCGGCAAGCCGCCGCGCGCCTGCCCGGTCAAGGGAACCAAGGCGACGGTGACGTCGGCGGAGATCCTCGCCGAGCTCGACGCGATCCCGCCGGAGCGGCGCGCCATGCCGTTCCGCGAGGCGCTCTTCGCGATGCTCGACAAGCGCTATCCGTGCGGCTGAGGCGAAGGGCGAAACTCAATCAATAGATTGTGCTGTGTCTGTTCTGATTCGATATGGCCGCGCGAGTGAAGGACGGCGGCGAGTGGATGATCGCCGCGGGATCTCAGGCATCCTGCATGTCTTGGAGTCCGCTGCCGCCGACGCGGTGCTCTTCCTGACAACGGACCGCGCGCCACGCTGCTCACGCGGCGGGCGGACGAGCAAAATCCACGCCCTGACTTAAGCTTGCGGCAGGTCGGTCGCAGTCATCCTGACTCCGCGCGATGTCGCCGTCGCTCTCGTCTCCACCGCCGGCTTCTGGCGCTAAATAAGTCGCGGCTCTAGCCCAGCCAGTCCGGAACCCGCTCCTCGGCCATGATCGTCTCGGCCGAGATGCGTCCCGCCACCACTTCGAACC